>NZ_CP048437.1:1241009-1551261 GCF_010509575.1 Faecalibacterium duncaniae
TCAGCGGCATGGTCAGGATGGAAAGCAGCGTGCTCAGGACATAGATCGCGCTGGAATGAGAAGCATCCCGGTCATAGAGCTGTGCCATGGAGGTGACCGTTGCACAGGCGGGGGTAATGGCAGAAAGGTAGACCGTCATCAGGATGGACTTGCCGTCCGGGATCCAAAGGGATGCGTGAACTGCCCAAAGTAGCAGGACGATGACCAGCGGAACACCCAGCAGACGCAGAAATACCGGCAGATAGTTGCGCGGGGTGCAGAAAACCTTTTTGAGGGGGACTTCCGCAATGGCCATGCCTGCCAGCAGCATTCCCATGGGGCCGATCATATTGCCGACACTGCTCAGTGTGCTGGTGATTGGGGCGGGCAGCGAGATGTGCAGCAGGTACAGCAGAGCACCGGCTGCAATGGCAATCAGATTGACATTGGTAAGGAGCTTGCGCCATTCCAGCCGGGCAGACCCCTGCAGGCAGGCACTGGCATGGGTCCAGAGCAGCACCAGCTGTACAATGACAAAGGCGCAGGAGTAGACAACATATTCCTCCCCCAGCAGGGCCTGCACGATGGGAATGACCAGCGCGGCGGCATTGCTGTAAATGACATTGACCTGCTCCACTGCGTCCAGCTTGAGAACTTTGCGGAACAGCGCATTCAGAAGCAGAAATACAACGTGCATTCCAACGGCGATGCCCATGGAATAAAGCAGCCCGGTGCGGATCTCCGGTGTATCCTTGATCTGAAAGGCGTTCAGAACGACACAAGGCATGACCAGATAGACAAAGACCACAGACAGCACCTTACTGTCCGATGCCTTCAACAAGCCGGTTTTCACAACGGCATATCCCATCAGCAGAATCAGAAATAGCTGCGCGATCTGCTGCATCAATAAAAGGCTGATTTGCATTTGAATCTCCTCTTTTGCAATTCGTTTTTGCAGCACCATCCTACTCCATTGGCGGGACATCGTCAAGAGAAAACAGAAAAAATGCGATCAGAATAAGAGAAAAACGGATGGCTCCGCAGAACCATCCGATAAAACTGGTATCATCAGTCTTTCCGATACTTATATGCACCCTCAATGGCGTGGATCAGGTGATAACGGAACCGAGCGTGTCGGGGTAAATCCCTTTCTGCTCGTCCGGTTTCCCAAAAGCCAGCGGGGGCTTCACGGCTTAAGCAAGGATCCCGGTGGACTGCAAAAACAGCACCAGCATCATCACCGGAGCAACATATCGGATCATCACCCGGTAGAGTTTCTTGCGGCGGAAGGTCTCGCCGTTGCGCTGCATCTCGTCAATGACGTAATCCGGTGTCATGACCCAGCCAATCAGGATGGTGGACAGCAGGGCAATGAAAGGCATCATAACACTGTTGCTGACATAGTCCATGATATCCAACAGCTGACCCACCGATCCGTTGGGAAGCTGTACTTCAAAATAGAAGATGCTGTAACCCAGCGCAATGATGGCGGAAGCGGCCAGATAGATGACCGCCAGCACAAGCACCGTCTTTTTGCGGCCCGAGTGGAAGATCTCCATGCAGTTGGCGGTGATGGATTCCAGCACCGAGATGCAGGAAGTCAGGGTGGCAAAAATGGCAGTGACAAAGAACAGGATGCCAACGAACATGCCCGCCTTGCCCATGGCGTTGAATACCTTGGGCAGCGAGACGAACATCAGGCTGGGGCCTGCGCTCATGCCCTCGGTGCCAGAGAAAACATACACGGCGGGGATGATCATGGCACCGGCCAGCAGGGCTACGCCGGTATCGAAGATCTCAATCTGATTCACCGCTTTGTTCAGGTCTACGTCCGGTTTGACGTAGGAACCGTAGGTGATCATAATGCCCATGGACACGCTGAGGGAGAAGAACAGCTGGCTCATGGCATCCAGCAAAATCTGCAAAAAGCGGCTGACAGTCAGCCCTTCCATGTGCGGGGTCAGGTAGTAGCGCAGACCCTCCAGACCGGTGCGCATCTGGCCGGAGGCATCCTCGTGGCGCAGGGTGAGGGCGTAACCCGCAATCACCACCACCAGAACCAGCAGAATGGGCATCATGTAGCGGGACACCCGCTCAATGCCTCCCTCCACGCCGTTGTACACGATGAAAGCAGTCACGCCCATGAACAGCAGAGCGAACACCACAGGGGAGACTGGCGAGGTGATGAAGCTGGTAAAATAACCGTCCTCAGCAGCGGCAGCAGACTGTCCGGTCAGGTAGACTGCCGCATATTTCGTGATCCACCCGCCGATGACGGCATAGTAGGTCATAATCAGAACTGGCACCAGAAAAGTCAGGATGCCGAGGAATTTCCACTTGGGGCGCATCGTCTCGTAGGCGCGGATGGCACTCTGCTTTGTGCGGCGGCCAATGGCGATATCCGAGGTGAGCAGCGTGAAACCGAAGGTCAGCACCAGCACCAGATACACCAGCAAAAACAAACCGCCGCCATCTTTTGCGGCAAGGTACGGGAACCGCCACAGGTTGCCGACACCCACCGCACTTCCGGCGGCAGCAAGGACAAATCCGATTTGTCCGGAGAAACTGCTTGCTTTCTTTTCCATGATTCTGAAACTCCTATCCATATTTCCTATTGTAATATAGTATAACATGAAGTATCATATCAGTAAACCGAATAAATTTACTATGACCTATAAATTTTGCTTATGGAGCGCTTGAGATGCGGGAACAAAAAGAAAGGAAAAGCACAATCCAGACGGTATCAGCGGCAGACAACAAGAATAAATTGTGATTTCATAAGATTGGTGTTATAATAAGAGAAAAGTTCCTGCCGGGGCAACCGCCCGGTGGTATGGATAGAAAAGCAGGAAAACAATATGCACATCAACTATAAACCACTCTGGCGCACTGATAGAGCGTGATATGAGAAAAGAAGATTTAAGGCTTGCCGCCGGTATGACAACGAATATGATTGCCAACATGAGCAAAGAGGGAAAGCACATCAGCACGGACGGATGCACCGGGAATATTTGAGAAAAGTCCACCCAGCCAGATTGAACACATTGATACTGACCGGAGAATTGTGGACATATCTTGCAGACCTGAACGAACAGGCACAGGAACGGTTAGATACCATCATGGAGCAGATAAAAATTGCCGAGGGCGTAACCGAGAAATTAAAGTGTACCCGTCAAATGGAATGGGTGCGGCGATGCAATAACATTCACAATCGGGCAGAAGAAATTATTCTGCATGAGATAATTTATTCATAATAGTATGGTGTCAGGATTATGACAAATCAGAGGTTAAAAGGTGCGTTATGTTAAAAAGCATAGGGTTATATTTTAGAAAAATAGATTTTCTGAATTTTGCAGTTGGGGCTATAATGCCAATCATTGTATTGTTTATAGTTTATTCATCAGTCAAATCAAATATAATTCTTCAAGACACTGGTTTTTTATCACTGTTGATGAATCATAAAGGAAAAATCATATTTTACTTTTTCGTGTCCTTTATTGAAGAAGTTATTTTTAGAGGAATTATTTTTGGGCTGTTGCTGCAAAAATGTAAAAATAAGTATTTGAGTTGCGTAATCGCTGCACTTATTTTTACACTACCACATATTTTTAATACCGATAATATTTCTGTTCTGGTAATGTTTATTTTTCCTTTTCTATATGGAATATTTGCCAATGAAATGTTTTACACTACAAAGAGTATTTGGATGCCTACAGGATTTCATTGGTTATGGAATTATACAATAACAAGTTTGTTTCTTGTTACAGGAACACAAAGTTTCATATATGTACATATCATAGCAGCAATGGTTATAATGATACCGTTGTTTTACATTGTTATTGGGAAAACACGCCTAAGTGGCGATTGATAGCTTACAATTTATCGCTTTACACAATATCAACTGAATAACCACAGCACGAACCGCTGCTACATGGAAGCCAACAAACCATGCAACAGCGGTTTTTCTTTACCGTTTTTTCCTCTGGCTGATAGGCGTTCCCATTTTCTTTGACTTTTTGAGAATCCGAATGAGCCAGCGAAATTCTTCGTCTGACAGATTTTTATAGTCGATACCAAGCTGCTTGCAGTAAAGTACAACGAGCTTTTCATCCCGGCTACCCTTGAAAATTGAATATGCAGCTTCAGGTACTTCCAGACAATGATACTTCCGTAATTCGCGGCTCGGTCATAAAGAAGACGGGCTGGCGGGTCAGCCGCCCCTGACCCAACTGGAAACGGCACAGCTGCTCCAGATCAGCAGAAGTTATGTCTCAAGGCTTGAGACCCACGCACTGGAACAGTTGCGCAAAGGCTGGCTTCAAGAATCACCGGGAGAATAAAGGGTGCCGCCTGCGGGCGGCGCATGGAGCGATCAACGGGTCAACAGTTCAAAGTGATTCCGCTTGGTGACCAGCAGCCCTTCCTTTTGCAGCTTGGAAAGCTCCACCGACATGGCGGCACGCTCCACGCAGAGAAAATCCGCCAGCTGCTGACGGTCAAAGGGAATGTCAAAGGAAAGGGAGGACTGCCGGATGGATTCGGCAGACAGGTAGGACAGCAGTTTTTCCCGGGTGGTGCGCTTGCTGACATGGGTGATCTTATCGTTAAAAAGCAGTATTTTGTTTGCCAGAACGCTGACCAGATTGCGGATGAGTTTCTGGTGATGGTCGCAGGCGGTGGGGCAGGAGGTGAGCAGCCGCTTGACGTTCAGCAGCAGAATTTCGCAATCCTCCTCTGCCACCACGCTGATGTTCAGGATGGCACCGGGGGTGGCGGCGTAAGGCTCCCCGAAAAAGTCTCCGGTATTGCACTTGGACAGGATGTTGCGGTGTCCCCAAAGATCCTCCTGGATCACAAGGGTGGAGCCGGACAGTACCAGCCCCATGACCTCTGTGGAATCTCCGGCACGGAAAATGTAGGAGCCCCGGGGCCGGGTGATTTTCGCTGCACTGAC
Organism: Faecalibacterium duncaniae; assembly: GCF_010509575.1. Classification (NCBI taxonomy): domain Bacteria; kingdom Bacillati; phylum Bacillota; class Clostridia; order Eubacteriales; family Oscillospiraceae; genus Faecalibacterium; species Faecalibacterium duncaniae. The sequence continues at coordinate 1,245,943 of NZ_CP048437.1, forward strand.
ACAGTGCAGGATGGACAAAATCTCATTGTCGGTAAGCCCGGTAAAAAAGGGGCAGTTCCGTAGAACAGGCAGATATTTTTGCATAAAAGCCCTCCTTGTTGGAATTCAAACATACAAGCTGCCTTTAGTATACTATAATAAGGATGCAAATGCAAAAAACACCCACAACAGGAGAGTATAGATATGATTCGGAAGATCATCCATATTGACGAAGAAAAATGCAACGGCTGCGGCTTGTGCGCAACCGCCTGCCATGAAGGTGCCATTGATATCATCAACGGCAAGGCAAAGCTGGTGCAAGAGAATTTCTGCGATGGCTTTGGCGACTGCCTGCCGGGCTGCCCCACCGGTGCCATCACCTTTGAAGAGCGGGAAGCTCCCGCTTACGACGAGGCGGCGGTGCAGGAGAACAAAAAGAAAAAGGAGCTGCAGGAGAAGATGAAGCATCTCCACGAGGGAGGCTGCCCCGGCTCCCGGATGCGGATGCTGGAACAGCCGGAGGCCGCCGAAAGCGCAGCTTCTGCCCCCGTGCAGTCAGTTTCCCGGCTCCGTAACTGGCCGGTGCAGATCAAGCTGGCACCTGTCCATGCGCCCTACTTTGAGGGCGCAAAGCTACTGATCGCAGCGGACTGCACGGCCTATGCCTACGCCAATTTCCATCAGGAATTTATGCGCGGCAAGGTGACCCTCATCGGCTGCCCGAAGCTGGATGCTGTGGATTACAGCGAAAAGCTGACCGAGATTCTGCGCAGCAACGACATCCAGAGCGTGACCATCCTCCGCATGGAGGTGCCCTGCTGCGGCGGCTTGGAGATGGCCGCAAAAAAGGCACTGCAGACCAGCGGAAAGTTCATTCCGTGGCAGGTGGTCACCATTTCCATTGACGGAAAAATTCTGGACTAAATGCGGCAACACAGATCGACCGAGTGTCTTTGACTTTGGGTTATTCCAAGGCGGTGCGGGCAGTGCGCACAAGATACTCCATGGCCTCCACCGGGTACTGCCCGGCGGCGGTCTCCCCGGTGAGCATCACGCTGGAAGCGCCGTCTGCTACGGCGTTGTAGATGTCGCTGACCTCGGCGCGGGTGGGGACCGCCCGGCTGCACATACTGTCCAGCATCTGGGTCACCACCATAAAGGACACCCCGGCAGACCGGCAGACCGCCGAAAGCTGTTTCTGACACCGGGGCAGCTCCCACAGGGGTATGGCGTTGCCAAGGTCCCCGCGGGCAATGACCACTTCATCCACAAGGGGCAGGAACTCCGGCAGGGCCTGTACCCCCGCAAGGCTCTCGATCTTGGCAAAAATGCGGATCTGCCCGGCCCCGGCCTGTTCCAGCGCCCGGCGCAGGGTGCGGATGTCCTCAGCCCCCCGCACGAAGGGAAGCATCACCCCGGTAACGCCGCAGGCTCCCGCCAGCTGCAGGTTTTGCAGGTCCTCCTCCGTCAACGTGGGGGAGGCCACCGTCAGCCCCGGTGCCGCAAGGCTTTTACGGCTTTGCAGGGTGCCGCCCCGTACCACAGTACACTGCAGGGCAGCGCCATCGGCTTCGGCCACCTGCACAAGGAGCCTGCCGTCGTCCAGCAGGAGGTCCTGGCCCGGCCGGGCTGCATGCACCAGCGCCGCCGGGCAGGGGACACCCCCTTGCCCCAGCCGGAGGCTCTGGCCTGGTTCCAGCACAAGGGGCTGGGGCAGCGTGCCAATGCGCAGCTCCGGCCCCTGCAGGTCGATGAGCAGCTGGGGGATGCCCACGGCGTGGATGATATCCAGCCAGTCTTTGTGGGCCGAAAGGGGCCCGTGGGAAAGGTTCATGCGGATGCCCGTCATGCCAGCTTCCACCATGCGCTGCAAGGTCTCCAGCTGGGCACAGGCGGGGCCAATGGTACCATAAAATTCCAAAAAATCACCCGGTTTCGTTTTTTCCTATTGTAACACGGAACGGGACCGTTGAAAAGTGCCAAACCAGGCGGCAACGAAAAAAAGCGTGGCAGCCCGCCCCAAAGGGGAAAACGGGGAGAGCCAGAACCAAGAAATTGTTGCAGAAGTATTATTTTTTCGTGAATATTAGCACTCTACTATTGACATTGCTAATTAACGGTGCTATAACAGTGGCGTGCTCAGGAGGAAGGGCAAAAGGAGAGCCGCTAGGCTCCCCGGAAAGCCCTTCTGAATGGGCGCTTCAGATTTTTTGCCCCGACCCGAACGCCGGGATTGGAGGAATGATTTATGCTTATGCCGACTGTTTTCCATGAAAACCTGTTCGATGATTTCTTCGATCCGTTCTGGAATGACGCTGCACTGGAACGTATGATGAACCGTGAGGCGCGTGATACCTTTGGTAAGCGCGGTGCAAACATGATGAAGACCGATGTCAAACAGACGGACAACGGCTACGAAGTAGCGGTTGATCTGCCGGGCTGCAAGAAGGAAGACGTTCAGATGGATCTGAACGACGGCTACCTGACCATTCAGGCAGTGCGCAGCCACAGCAATGACGAAAAGGATCAGAAGGGTCGCTATCTGCGGCGCGAGACCTTCTCCGGCACCTGTGCACGCAGTTTCTACGTGGGCGATGTGAAGAAGGAAGACATCCATGCAAAGTTCGAGGATGGCGTCCTGCATGTTGAGCTGCCTGCTCCTCAGCAGACGAAGGCTTTGCCTGAGAACCCGAATCTGATTGAAATCGAGTAAAATGCCGGTCGTGTGTGCCAAGTCACACACGCACATAAGATGGTCCCGGAGAGCTGCAACAAGCCCTCCGGGGCCATTTTTGTTTCCTGATATCTTTTCCGCAGAGAGAGATCATGGTATACTGAGAACGACAACTCGGGATTTGTGCGACCGATTACAGGAAGGAGAAGGATAATGGCTATCACATTAAAGAAAGCAACGAGAGAAGATATAGAAACCATCTGGAAAATGCAAGTAGAGGCATTTACAGAGCTTTTAGATAAATATCAAGATTTCGATATGAGTCCGGCAACTGAAAGCTTAGAAAAAATAATCGCTAAATTTGAACAGCCTTGGACAACTTATTATTATATCGTTGAGAATGATATAGTTGTTGGTGCAGTACGAATAGTTAATAAAAACGATGGAAGTAGAAAAAGAATTTCGCCAATTTGGATTATGGGTGAATTTCGCAATAAAGGATATGCTCAACAAGCAATGATTGAACTTGAAAATATATATGGTTCTGACCATTGGTGTTTGGATACAATTTTACAAGAAAAGGGAAATCTACATCTATATGAGAAAATGGGATATGTTCAAACTGGAAAGGTTGAGCATATAAACGAAAAAATGGATATAGTATTCTATGAAAAAAATTGACGAAGAAATCAGACAGACAACTTCTGGTTTATCAAAGAAGAAAACTGAGATCGTGGGTTCCATGTTTGCCAAGTGCGAGATGCAGATGGTGAATTTCATGGGCACAGAGCTGCACGAAACGGAATTTTACCAGTGTGATCTGCGGAAAGCCGACTTCCGGGATGCCACAGGCTATAAGGTGGATATTCTGGGCAGCCGCCTGAAGGATGCGAAATTCTCGCTGCCGGAGGCCGTGAATCTGCTGGCAGACCTGAAGATCAAGCTGTCCTGAACGAGTCCTCTGCCACGGCAGCCGGTCACCCTCTCCATTGACGGGAAAATTCTGAATTGAGGAAAGCGCTTTAACGCGGGATTTTTATAAACCCCAAAGGGAGTTCTGCTCGGACGTTCGTCCGTAACGGAACTCCCTTTTTTGAAAGACACAATTTTTTAACATCCCTTTCCGTTTACACCCCGGCGAAAGAAGTGTATAATAAAATAATGTAATTGTGCGGCTGTGCATTGCGAAATGATGTGAGAAGGGAACCGATATCGATGAACCAAAACAAGCAAGCGCCCCGGCGGCGGATGACCCGGCGGGAGTGGAGGATCCGGCGCTGCCTGCGTCTGGCACGGAACTGGGCCGTGTTTCTGGCGGCCTGCGGCGCGGCTGTTGCCCTGATGACCAGCGGCATTTTATGGCTGCTGCCCAAGGCCCACGCCCTGATCGCGGGGCCGGAGACCTTTGTGGCCAGAAACTACGATGGCACCGAATACCAGCTGAACCTTGCCGATGCCCGGCTGGTGCTGGTGAACGGGAATCTGCCGCTGGACGCAGAGCCTGCCCCGGCCCTTGCGGTGGCGGATGATGCCACGGGCCAGCAGCTGGAAGCGGAAGCCGCAGAGCAGTACCGCGCCATGGCGGCAGCTGCGGCGGCAGACGGTATCACGCTGGAACTGGTGACGGGCTATCAGGATGTTTCCGCACGGGAAGCGGCCTTTGATGCCCGGAAGCAGGTGTATCTGGAAAAGGGGCTTTCCGAAGAGGAGGCAGCGGCCTATGCCGCCTGCGTCTGCCCTCCGGCCAATGCCAGCGAGCAGGCCACCGGCTATGCGGCGGACATTCTCAGCCCGGACTGCACCGAAAAGACCACCCGCTTTGCCGATACCCGCGCCTACGAGTGGCTGACCGCCTACGCTGCGGAGTATGGCTTTGTCCTCCGCTGGCCGGAGGAGCGGCAGGCCGCCACCGGCATGGTATACGAGCCCTGGCACTGGCGCTATGTGGGGGTGGAAAATGCCCTCGCCATCCGCGCGTCCGGGCTCTCGCTGGAGGAGTTCCTTGCACTGGAGCGCACAAAGCTGTAACAAAAAAGGAGAACGACTGTTGAGACGAACCGAGATCGCGCCCGGGGTCCATCTTTCCTGGGACCCGGCGCAGAAATTCAACCGCTGCCGGATCAGCATCCACTTTGCGTTTCCGGCACGGCGGGAGACGGCAACCGCCCACGCCCTGCTGCCTCTGTTGATGGAGCGGGGCTATGCGGATTGCCCGGATATGACCCAGATGACCAAAAAGCTTGCCCGGCTGTACGGCGCGGACCTGACCGTGGATGCCCGCCCGCTGGGTGCAAACCACAACCTCTGCGTCAGTGTGACCGGCATCAAGGACCGCTTTGCACTGGAGGGCGAGGCCCTGACTCGGGAGTATGCCGCGTTGGCGCTGGGCACGGCGTTCCATCCCTATTTTGTGGGCGGTGTGTTTGACCCGGAGGCGGTCGCCATCGAAAAGCAGATGCTGAAAAAGGCGCTGGAGGATGAGATCAACGAAAAGCGCATCTACTGCCAGCGGCAGGCCAACCGGGAGTTCTTTGGGAGCAGCCCCGCCGGCATCCGGCAGGAGGGCTATCTGGACGAGGTGGACGGTCTGACCCCGGAGACGCTGACAGAGGCTTATCGTGAGATGCTCCGCACCGCCAGCATTGAGCTGCTGGTGCTGGGCTGCGGGGAAGCGGAGACCGAGCAGGTGAAGCAGGCCCTGCTGGAAGAGCTTTCCCACATCGGGCGGGCCCCGCTGCCATTGTGCGAGAACCTTGCCATGCCCCGGCAGGATGCCGTGCGCAGGGTAGAGTGCTTTGATACGGTGCAGGCCAAGCTCTGCATGCTGTTCACGCTGGGCGTGCCCATGCGCCCCGACCAGATGGCGGCGGTGCGGCTTGCCATGGCGCTGTATGGCGGCAGTGTGACCAGCCGCCTGTTCCTGAACGTGCGGGAACGGGATCATCTGTGCTATTACTGCTCGTCCAGCTTCCAGAGCTTTACCGGGAGCATGGCTGTGAACAGCGGCGTGGAGCACGCCGACGCGGCCCGGGCCGAAAAAGCGATCCTGAAGGAGCTGGATGACCTGCGCAGCGGCCCCATCACGGCTGAGGAACTTGAGGACTGCCGCCGCTCCCTGCTGAGCGGGATGGCGGGTATTGAGGATACGCTGGGCGGCATTGAGACCTGGTATTACATGGAGGTGCTGCGGGGCGGCCCGGTGCAGACCCCGGACGATGCCCGCGCGGCCCTGCAGGCTGTGACCGAGGAGGATGTCCGCACCGTTCTGCGGCAGCTGACCCTTTCAGTCAGCTATCTTCTGACCCGAGAGGAGGAGAGCGCCCATGCCTGAACAGAACACGAACCGTGCCCTGACCGAGGCCGCCGCCGATGAGTGGAAGGTGCTGCCCTCGGGCCTGACGGTGCTGGTGCGGCCCATGCCGGGCTATTCCGGCACTCATGTCATCTATGCCACCCGCTTTGGCTCCATCGACCGGGATTTCCGGGTGGACGGCAGGGAAGTGCACCTGCCCGCCGGTGTGGCGCATTTTCTGGAACACAAGATGTTTGAGGATGAGGACGGCGATGCCTTTGCAAAGTTCGCCAAGACCGGTGCCAATGCCAATGCCTTTACCAGCTTTGACCGCACCTGCTACCTGTTTACCGCCACCGAGCAGCTGGACGAAAGCCTGGATGTGCTGCTGGGCATGGTGGGCCGGCCCTACTTTACTGAGCAGACCATCGCCAAGGAGCAGGGCATCATCGGGCAGGAGATCAAAATGTATGATGACAGCGCCGACTGGCGGCTCATCACCGGCCTGTGCGAGTGCCTGTATCACAGCCACCCCATCCGCAGCGACATTGCGGGCACGGTGGAAAGCATTGCAGAGATCACGCCGGAGATGCTGTACGACTGCTGCAAGGCGTTCTATGCCCCCAACAACATGGTGCTGGCCGCCGCAGGCAGCACCAGCATGGAGCAGATCCTGGCGGCCTGTGCGCGCCACGGCCTGATGGAAGCGCGCCCGGTGGAGCGGGTGCAGCGGCTCTGGACAGAGGAACCCATGACGCTGGCCGCTGCCGAAAAGACCATTACAATGCCGGTGTCCAAGCCCTGCTTCGGCATCGGCTTCAAGGAGCAGCCGCTGCAGCATGACGACCTGCGCAGCGAGATCCTGTATGACCTCATCCTCTGCTGCATCTCTGGCGGCATGTCGAGGCTCTACCGGAAGCTCTATGATGAGGGCCTGACCAATCCCGGCTTTGGCGGGGAGGTGCTCCGGGTGGACGGTTGCTGCTGCATCCTGTTCACCGGCGAGAGCGATGTGCCCGACACCGTGAAGCAGCTGCTGCTGGAGGAGATCCGGCGCATCCGTGCTGAGGGCGTGGACCGGGAGATCTTTACCCTGTGCAAGAATGAAAAATACGGCCAGCTGATCGAAAATCTGGAGAACGTGGAGGACTCGGCCAGCCAGATGGCAGACTTTGCCCTCAGCGGCCAGACCGTGGCCCAGCAGATCGCCACGCTGGCGGCGCTGACGGCAGAGGATGCCGACGCAGCGCTGCAGAAGATCCTGAGCGAGGAGCGGATGGCTGTGATGTACATCCAGCCCGACGGCACGGCCGGGGAAGAGCCGGACGATGAGGAGGAGATGGAAGAATGACGAATCTGGTGCAGTTTCCGGGGCTGGGGCTGAGCTTTGAGCTTGACCGTGTGGCCTTTTCCATCGGAGGCATGAACATTTACTGGTACGGTGTCTGCATTGCCGTGGGCATGTGCCTGGCGCTGGTGTTCGCCTTCCGGCACAGTGTGGAGTTTGGTGTGGATGCCGATGCCATGGTGGATGTCATCCTCATCGGCGTGGTCATGGGCATTCTGTGTGCCCGGCTCTACTATGTGGCCCTTTCGCCCTATCAGTACCACAGCCTGAAAGATGTGCTGGCCATCCGGGATGGCGGTCTTGCCATTTATGGCGGCGTCATCGGGGCCTTTCTGTTCGGAGGTCTGGCCTGCAAGTGGCGGAAGGTCCCCATGCTGCCCATGTTTGATCTGGCGGCCATGGGCTTCCTCATCGGGCAGGGCTGCGGCCGCTGGGGCAACTTTTTCAATCAGGAGGCCTTTGGCTGCAACACCACCCTGCCCTGGGGCATGTACAGCCAGGCGACCCACGATTACCTGACGAGCAGCGTGGTCACGGTGCCCAAAGGTGTGACCATCGACCCGAACCTGCCGGTGCATCCCACCTTTTTATATGAGAGCATCTGGTGCTTTGTGGGTCTGTTCTTGCTGGTGCGCTACATCAAAAAGCGCAGGTTTGCAGGGGATATCGCCCTGCGGTACCTCATCTGGTACGGTGCGGGCCGCTTCTGGATCGAAGCCCTCCGCACCGACAGCCTGCTGCTGGTGCCAAGCATCGGCCTGCGGGTGTCCCAGCTGGTGGCTGGCGTTGCCGTTGTGGGCGGCGTGATCGCCGAGATCCTCCTGACAAGGAAGTTCAGGGACAAGCCCCTGATGGTAGAGCTGCCTCTGAACAGCGAGAACCGGGCACGGATGAAAAAGCTGGACGGCCCCACCACTTTTGCGGGGACGGACGCTGCTCTGCCGGCCTCTGCATCCCGCGCGGAGTTCGTTGAGAAAACGGCAGCGTGGAATGAAACCGTAAAGGAAGCGCTGGACCGGCGCGAACACCCGGAAAAGAACGAAAAAAATCCGGAGTAAAGTGCAAAAAGCCCTTGCAAAGCGGACTTTTTTCTGCTATAATATTCTAGCCGCATGGTGTGGGCACCGGAAACGGCCCCGTGAGGGCCTGCCTTTACGACCAGCGAGTACAACGAAAAGGAATGAAACAAATGTACGCAATCATTGTTACCGGCGGTAAGCAGTACCGCGTGGAGCAGGGCGACATCGTCTACATCGAAAAGCTGGACGTTGAGGCCGACTCCGAAGTGAAGTTTGATCAGGTTCTCGCTATTGGCGAGGAGGGTTCTGTCAAGGTTGGCGCTCCCGTTGTTGAGGGCGCTTCCGTTTCTGCCAAGGTCATCAAGAATGGCAAGGGCAAGAAGCTGAACATCATCACCTATCGCGCAAAGAAGCACAGTGCTCGCCGCATGGGCCATCGTCAGCCCTACACCAAGGTTGAGATCACTGCGATCAACGGCTAAGGAGGTAAATTACAATGGCACATAAAAAGGGCGTAGGCAGCACCAAGAACGGCCGCGATTCCGCAGCACAGCGTCTGGGCACCAAGCGTGCAGACGGTCAGTTCGTTCTGGCCGGCAACATCCTGGTTCGTCAGCGTGGCACCCACATCATGCCGGGTGAGAACGTTGGCAAGGGCAGCGATGACACCCTGTTTGCTCTGGTTGACGGCACTGTCCGTTTTGAGCGCGTGGGCAAGAGCGGCAAGAAGTGCAGCGTGAAGCAGTAACTTCTGCCTGAAAAACTGCAACCCGAAGAGCCGGACCCTCGTGGCCCGGCTCTTTTTAGGTAACGAAAAAGCCTTTTCTGTTTGGAAATCAAACCTCTCAGTCCGCGCTTTGGCGCGGCCAGCTACGAGTTGCGGCTCCCAGCATCTGCTTCGTGTCAAGGTTGACACTCGCATCTTGCTGGCCGCGGCCCCAACAACAACTCCCTTAATCCGCCACTGGCGGTGGTCGTTGCCGTTGCCCCTAGTAGGGGAGCTGAATATAGGTAAAAGGCTTTTTAAGAATAGGAGGGGCTGTATGGCAGCACAAACCAATTTTATCGATATCGCCACCATCTGGCTCCATGCGGGCAAGGGCGGCGATGGCGCAGTGAGCTTCCATCGTGAGAAGTTCGTGGCCGCTGGCGGCCCGGACGGCGGTGATGGCGGCCGCGGCGGTGACATCATCTTTGTGGTGGATGATCATCTTTCCACCCTGATGGACTTCCGCTACAAGCGCAAGTACACTGCCCCCGAGGGCGGCAAGGGCGGCGCAAGCCTCTGCCACGGCAAGAATGCCGAAAACCTCATCATCAAGGTGCCGCTGGGCACCGTGATCAAGGACGCGGAGAGCGGGCTGGTCATCGCGGACCTGTCCGACCACACCCCCGTCACCATCGCAAAGGGCGGCCGCGGCGGCTATGGCAACGCACATTTTGCAACGCCTACCCGCCAGATCCCCAAGTTTGCCAAGCCCGGTATGCCCGGCGAGGACATCCAGGTGACGCTGGAGCTGAAGCTGATTGCTGATGTGGGCCTGATCGGCTTCCCCAATGTGGGCAAGTCTACCCTCATCTCTACCATCAGCGCGGCCAAGCCCAAGATCGCGAACTATCACTTCACCACGCTGGTGCCCACCCTGGGTGTCGTGTCGGTGGGTGAGGGTGCCGGCTTTGTCTGCGCCGACATCCCCGGCCTGATCGAGGGTGCCAGCGAGGGTGTCGGTCTGGGCCACGACTTCCTGCGCCATGTGGAGCGCTGCCGCCTGCTGCTGCATGTGGTGGATGTCTCCGGCAGCGAGTGCCGTGAGCCGGTGGAGGACTTTGAAAAGATCAACGAGGAGCTGGCAAAGTTCAGCCCCGAGCTGGCACAGCGCCCCCAGATCGTGGTGGGCAACAAGTGCGACCTGGCCACCGAGGAGCAGATCGAGAGCTTCCGCAGCTATGTGGAGGGCAAGGGCCTGACCTTTGTGCCCATCTCTGCCGCCACCATGCAGGGCGTGCGGGAGCTGCCGGGCCTGGTCTACAACCGCCTGAAGGATATCCCGCCGGTGCCCGTGTTCACCCCCGAGTACAAGAAGCCCGAGCCCAAGGCCAACGACCGTGCTTATACCATCCAGCGGCTGGAGGCCCATGTGTGGAGCATCGACGCGCCCTGGCTGGAGTATATCCTGGCCGGCAGCAATGTGGATGACTACGAGAGCCTGCAGTATTTCCAGCGTCAACTGGACGAGAGCGGCATCCTGACCGAACTGGTGGAAAAGGGCGTGCAGGAGAACGACACCATCCTCATTGGTGAATATCAGTTCGATTATATCTTCTAAAGGAAAGGTTTCAGCTCTGTCCAACCTCTCCGTCATCATCGCTTCGCTCGATGCCACCTCCCCTAGTAGGGGAGGCCTTGGCATATCGTCGCATTTTCGAGTGTTGGCGCTTCGCTACTTTTGGCCCTGCTGCCGTCGTTTTTTGCCTTGCGGCAGATGATGGTTTTGGAGCCATAGGCGATGATAGCGAAAAATGAATCTTCTGCCAAAGGCTCCCCTACTAGGGGAGCTGTCACGGCGTTAGCCCGTGACTGAGAGGTTGAATGAAGAATCACCTGATCGGGAGGACAGAGACGAAGGGTATTACTACGATGAACGAATCGGAAACCATCGACCCCCGTGAGCTGAATCCGCTGGCGCTGGCCTTTGTGGGGGACAGCGTGCTGGAACTGCTGGTGCGCACCCGTCTGGCACGGCACCACCGGATGTCCGCAGGCAAGCTCAATGTGGAAAAGGTCAAGTATGTCTCTGCCCGGGCACAGTTCCGGGAGGAGCAGCTGTTGGAGCCGCTCTTCACAGAGGAGGAGCTGGCCGTGTTCAAGCGGGGCCGCAACGCCAGCAAGGCCAGTGTGGCCAAGCACGCTTCCCCCGAGGAATACCGCGCTTCCACCGGCTTTGAGTGCCTGCTGGGCTGGCTCTACCTCACCGGGCAGATGGCCCGTGTGGAAGAGCTGTTCGATGCCCTGTGGCAGCAGTTTGACCCGAACCAGAAATAAAACGCGAAAGCCCGCTGCTTTCCGCACTGGAAAACAGTGCAGGGAAGGCAGCGGGCTTTCTTATGCGGTGTTACTTCTTGTTCTTGGCACCCTCGTCGTCAGCACCCTTGGTATACTGGTTGGGGTGCTTGTGCTCGTTGGTGGTCTGATTGGTGGTGCGGTTCTGGCTCTGGTTCTTGCAGTTGTTCGTGCGGTTTTCGGTGCGATTCTCGCTGTGGTCCTTCATGGTTCGTTACTCCTTTCGTGAGGGGGCTTTCCCTCACAGCCTTAGTTTTGCCGCGAACGGCGGCTTTATTCATGGGAGGATAAGCTTTCATGCCTACGGAATATTTTGAGCGCCGGGAGCGCGCTCTGCTGGGCGACCGGTTCGATGCTCTCTATGCCGCCCCGCAGGAGACTGCTGCCCGGGGCGTGACGGTCTCGGCCCTGCGTGCTGCGCCGGAGCAGTTTGCCGCGCAGGCAGATTTTCCGGTGGAGCCCTCGCCCTTCTGCAAGGCGGGCTTTGTGGTGCAGGACCCCGCCTTCAAGCCCGGGCGGCACCCCTACCACCATGCGGGCGTGTTCTACTCGCAGGAGCCTTCCGCTTCCAGTGCCGCGCCCCTGCTGGGGGTCCGGCCCGGGATGCGGGTGCTGGATACCTGCGCGGCCCCCGGCGGCAAGAGCAGCCAGCTGGCGGCAGCGCTGGGCGGGCAGGGGCTGCTGGTGAGCAACGAGTTCGTTGCCGCCCGCGCCGAGGTGCTCCGGAGCAATCTGGAGCGGATGGGCGTGCCCAACGCCGTGGTGCTGAACGAGGACACCGGCCGCATTGCCGCTGCTCTGCCGGAGTTTTTTGACCGTGTTCTCGTGGATGCGCCCTGCTCCGGCGAGGGGATGTTCCGCAAGGAAGCCGTGGCTGTGACCCAGCATTGTGAAGCGCTGGTAAAGCAGTGCGCCGCACTGGGGGCACAGATCCTGGACAACGCAGCGGCCTGCCTGGCCCCCGGCGGCGAGATGATCTACTCCACCTGCACCTTTGCCCCGGAAGAGGACGAGGGACAGGTGGCGGCGTTTTTGCAGCGCCACCCGGAGTTCACGCTGGCCGATGTGTTCGGCAATGTGGATTACAGCTTTGGCAGCCCGGGTGAGGCAAACCGCACCGGCGGCCTGCCGCTGGATGTGAGCAAAGTGCGCCGGATCTGGCCCTGTCAGGGCGGCGAGGGGCATTTTATTGCCCGTCTGGTCAAGGCTGGCACGCCGCGGGCGCTGCCTGCCCCCGGAACCTATACGGCAGAGGAAGAGCTCTGGCTGGCTGCTGCCGCAGAGCAGAGCAAAAAGCAGAAGGGAAGCAAGGGCGGCAAGCCTGCCAAGGCCCCGGATGCCCGCAGTGCCCGCCGGGAGAGCAGCCGTGCCCTGCGGGAGGCGGTGCAGGGCCGCAGCGCCCGCAGCCGGGATGCCGGGACAGGGGAGGCCACCCCGGCCCAGAGCCTTGCTGCATGGCAGGAGTTTGCCCGGCAGTATTTCCCGGCGCTGGCGGACCGCCCTGCCGTGGTGCATGGCGGCAGCGTTCTGCTGCCCGTGCCCTTCCCGCAGACGGGACTGCATGTCCTGCGGGCGGGGGTGTTCGTGGGCAGCGTGCAGAAGGGCCGTTTTGTGCCGGAGCACCACCTGTTCACGGCATTCGGCGCGCTCTGCACCAACCGTGAAGCACTGACTCTTGCCGACCCGCGGGTAACGGAGTACCTTTCCGGCCGTGAGATCGCCGCGGACACTGCCGCCGATGGCTGGTGCTGCGTGACCGTGGATGGCTGCCCCATGGGCGGCGGCAAGGTGTCGGGCGGACGGGTCAAAAACCATTACCCCAAGGCCCTGCGGTTGCTGTAAACCGGCCTGAAAAGCCGGTTTTCCAACACGAACAAGCGAAAAACACGCCCGGAGCCCTTGAATGGGATTCGTGATTGTGCTACAATAATAGAGTTAGATTTTGTGTGCTGCCACAAGCGGGCGACCACAGCCCGTCTGCCCGCAGGCGGAGATTTCGATAAAACTTTAGGAGGTTCCCATGTCTGGACATAGCAAATGGAACAACATTAAGCGCAAGAAGGAAAAGACCGATGGCGCAAGAGCAAAGGTCTTTACCAAGATCGGCCGCGAGATCAGCGTTGCCGTCCGTGACGGCGGCCCCAACCCGGCTTCCAACAGCAAGCTGGCAGACCTGATCGCCAAGGCAAAGCGCATGAGCGTGCCCAACGATAACATCCAGCGCATCATCAAGAAGGCTGAGGGCGGTGACAAGACCGAGTTCGAGGCCATCACCTACGAGGGCTACGGCCCTGGCGGCGTTGCTGTCATGGTCGAGACCCTGACCGACAACCGCAACCGTACCGCTGCCGACCTGCGCCACTACTTCGACAAGAACGGCGGCAACCTGGGCGCTATGGGCTGTGTGGCCTTCCTGTTCAGCCAGAAGGGTGTCATTGACATCTCTCTGGAGGACAAGGATGCCGATGAGGCCATGATGGATGCTCTGGATGCCGGTGCCGAGGACTTTGATGCAGGCGAAGAGGCTGCTGAGATCACCACCGATCCCGAGAACTACTCCGCTGTGGTCAAGGCCATGGAAGAGAAGGGCTACGAGATCCTGAGCGACGACCTGGCCATGGTCCCCATGACCACCACCCGTCTGACCGACCCCGATCAGCTCAAGGCAATGGGCAAGCTGCTGGATGCCCTGGAGGACAACGACGATGTCCAGAACGTCTGGCACAGCCTCGAGAACGAAGAGGACCTGCCGGAATAAGGTGTATCTGCGCCTGCTGACTCTGTAATAGAAAATCAAAGCGCTGCCCCCTGTGAAAAAACTCAGAGGGCGGCGCTTTTTTGCTTTGCGGATTGCGCGGCGGGGGCAAATATGGTACAATGATTTGAAACAGACCACGAAGAAACGAGGTGGCGCACATGGAAGCAAAACGCATCTGCCCGTACTGCATGGGTGAGCTGGAGAGCCGGGTGTCGGTGTGCCCGCACTGCGGCGGGGTACTGGCCGGGCGCAACCCGGCGGGCAGCCTGCCGGTGGGCACGCTGTTGGCCGGACGGTATACCGTGGGCGAGATGCAGAGCATCGACGGCGAGGGCATCCTGTACCGGGGCGTGGAGAACGTCGGGCGGTTCCGGGTGACCATCAAGGAGTATATGCCCCTGACGCTGTCGGCGGAGCGGGGCACGGACGCGCTGCTCCGGCCCAAGCTGGGCAGCGAGGTGCTGTTCAAGACCACCCGGATGGACTTTGCCGATCTCTACCGCTCCATCCAGCGCATCACCCCCGCAAACGGTCTGGAGGCTGTACTGGACGTGTTCGAGGAGAACAACACCGTCTACGCTGTGATGGAAAACCCCGGCGGCATCCCGCTGCAGCAGTGGCTGGATGAGCGCCCTAGCCCGGTTTCAGCGGAGACGGCCCGCAATATGCTGCAGCCTGTGTTTGACGGCGTGGCGGCCATGCATCAGGTGGGGCTGGTGCACCGGGGCATCTGCCCGGAAAACATCCGGGTGCTGGAAAACGGCCGGGCACGCCTGACGGGCTACGCCACCGTGGGGCTGCGCACGGCGGGCAGCGGCCTGCACGAGCAGCTGTACGAGGGCTACTCGGCACCGGAGCAGTATTCCACCACCGAATTCGAGGGCCGTTACACCGACGAATACAGCCTTGCCGCCGTGGTCTACCGGATGGTCTGCGGGCAGAGCCCTGTTCCTGCGGCACAGAGGCTGGTGTCGGACTCCAACCCCCGCGCCCGCACGCTGGAACGGGCGGTGCCGGAGTATGTTTCGGATGTGCTTTGGATGGGCTTGCAGCTCAGTCCTGCCGAGCGCATCCAGACTGTGCCCCAGCTGTTCCGGGCACTGAGCAGCCAGGAGTATACCACGGAGCTTACCCAGACTCTGCAGCAGGCCGCGCCGCGCCCTCAGTCCACCGAGGAGGAGGAACGGAAAAAGCATATCCTCAGCCTGCGCAACCTGCTGGCGGCCATCCTGATCCTGCTGGCCATCCTGACATTGCTCATCGTGTGGGGGCTGGTGAATCAGGGGCTGCACACCGCAAAGCCTGCGGAATCCACCCCGGCCTCCGAACCGGCCAGCTCGCTGGTGACAGAGCCGGTGAATCTGGCCCCTGACTTTGTGGGGATGAACTACGATTCGCAGGTGCGCAACAACAACAGCTATGCCGGGGATTACCTGTTCTATGTGACCATGGAATACAGTGATACTGTGGAAAAAGGCAAGATCATCCGTCAGACCCCTGAAGCCGGAGAGGTCATCGAAAAGGGCAGCACCATCGATCTGGTGGTCAGCCGCGGCCCGCAGATGGTGGAGATGCCCAACGTGGCAGGCTTTACCCGGGACGGCGCGGAGCAGCAGCTGGCGCAGGTGGGGCTGAATGCGAGCTTCTATCCCATTTATAACGATGGCTCTTATGTTTCGGGCTGTGTGGCCTATTGCAGCGAGGAGCCCGGTGCCATGGTGGAGGTCGGCTCGACCATCATCGTCTATATGGCGGCAGAGGTCGAGGCCGAGGTGCCCGCCACCCCGCCCGAGACCACGACCCCTTCTGCCGGTACCACACCGTCTGCCGCGCAGACGGAGCCGCCGACCGGTGGGGCCGGTACCGAAAACGATACGGATTGAACGCAAAGCGGCCTGCCGGAGAGGGCGGGCCGCTTTTTTGATGAGAACGCTTGAAGAAAATGAATGATTCTGATAGAATTATATTAGAATCATTTAGGGGGTGCGCACTATGATTATTAAGTCGTCTACGGCGCTTCGCAATGACTACGGTTCCATTTCAAATCTGGCGCACGGAGCGGGCGAGCCAATCTACATTACAAAAAATGGAGAGGGTGACCTTGTTGTGATGAGCATTGAAGCATTCGAACAGCGGGAAGAGGCGTTGAAACTCCGGGCAAAGCTGGAAGCAGCGGAACAGGGAAGGCTTGCTGGTGCTCCGGCTTACACGCTGGAGGATTCCAGAAAACGGCTGGAGGAGATCTATCGTCGTGGCTAAGATCGAAATTCTGGAGTCGGCACAGCGGGAACTGGAAGCGATCGCAGAGCTTCACATGAATCTGGTAGGGCCGAATTCTGCCCGAAAAATCACGGATCGGATCTTGGATTCTCTTTCGCGGTTGGAACGTTTCCCGCTGTCGGGTTCGCTTCCAAGAGATGCCGAACTGCTGAAAAGCGGCTATCGCTATGTGATCGCCGGGCAGTATCTCTGCGTCTATCGGCTGATTGTGGATACTGTGTTCGTCTACCATATCGTGCATGGTGCAAGTAATTACCCTGTTTTGTTCAAACGGCTGCTGCAAGAAGAATTGAAGAGAGAAGATTGACGCAAAGCGGCCTGCCGGAGAGGTCATCGAAAAGGGCAGCACCATCGATCTGGTGGTCAGCCGCGGCCCGCAGATGGTGGAGATGCCTAATGTCATAGGCGTTCCGCAAAATGACGCAATTGAGAGGATACAGAAAGCAGGACTGATTCCCAGCTGCTTTATGGTCGTCAATGATGGCTCCCTTGTGGCTGGGTGTGTGGTTTCCTGCGGTGAGGATGCAGGCACCATGGTGGAAGCCGGAAGTGTAATCACTGTGTATATCGCCGCCGACCCCAGTGTGGAGATCACCACCGAACCGCCCGCCGCCTCCGATTCCGGCAGCGGCGAAAGCGCTTCCTCTTCGGGGGAGACCGCGCCGGACGATACGGTGTATGATACGGACTAAGATTCATCGAGCGGCTGTTGCACAACTCCCTCAGGCACGGCTCCGCCGTGCCCGAAGGAGTCAGCAACAGCCCTCTTTTTTGCGTCTTTTTATCCAAACAGAACAACCAACATTCTATATTTTTGTGATAATTGCTGAATTTTTTAAAAAACCTTGATTATTTTAATGGGGGGGGGGGTATAATGAACTAAAGACCATGCAAAATTGAAGAACCGGCAAACCAGCCGAAAGGCTGCGACGCGAAGCTATAGGGCCTGTAAGATGGCAGCCAGTTGTATTTCATCCGCTCCCGCAGGAGCATCTTAAAGTGTCAACCAGAGCGTTGCATCCGCCAGACGGCAGGTGCGGCGCTTTTTGTTTTGCCGGGGAAAGGTCTTTGGAAAAGTTTCTTTAGGAGGATGGTTATTATGAAATGTAAAAAGCTTGCATTGCGGGTCCTGTCCACAGCGGCAGTGCTCTCCATCGTCAGTTCCATCGCCGCCCCAGCCTTTGCGGATGTGTATGACCTGACCAAGGGCGATATCAGCGTTGGATTCAAAAACAATCAACAGACCGTGACACAGACGGATGGTGATGGCAGATACGTTTCAGACGATAAGGGCGAGATCAAAGATCGTCTGGATAACGACGTGGTAATTACCACCAAGGATGCCGAGACCGACGAGGTGAAAACTACGGACAATACGGTAACGGTTAAATCGGATAAAGGTCAAACAGCTAAAGTGACGCTGGAGGATGTGAATATCAAATCTTCCGAGAAAGCTGCAATGACAGTTACCGGTAATGGTAGTGTTCAATTGGAATTGAATGGAAAAAACACACTAGACAGTTCCGATGCAGATGGTCATGCTGGCTTGGAAAAGAATGCGGTAGAAGGAAAAGGCTCATTGTATATTAAAGATGATGATAAGGATGGCGGCAGTCTGACTGCTACTGGTGGCGAAGGCGGCGCCGGTATTGGCGGCAGTGCGAAAACTTCCGACGGTAAGGAAAACAACGGCGTGACTACTTCTAGCGATTGGGGTAATAATATTGTTATCAATGGCGGTACGATTGATGCAACCGGTGGTAAAGGTGCCGCAGGCATCGGCAGTGGTGTAAATGCTTCGGGAGAACAGTATAATTTCTGGACTTCTGAGGAGTTTGTAACGATTACCGGCGGTAATGTGACTGCAACTGGCGGTGAAGGTGGTGCAGGTATTGGTGGTGCAGAAGGGAAAAATGGCTTAGGCCTTTATTTTCGTGATGGTACGATCAAAGCAACCGGCACAGGCGGCGGTGCCGGTATTGGCGGAGGCAGTGGAGCCGGTGCTAATATGGTCGAACTTGGCCAAAGTGGTGCAGGGGAGACAGATATGACGATAACGGCTGTCGGTTCTGCTGGAGCTGCTGGAATCGGAGGCGGAAAAGGCGGCAGATTGCAATCGTTCGCTTCCTATTCGGGAACTACAACTGCAACCGGTGGTGAAGGTGGCGCTGGCATTGGTAGTGGTGAGGAAGGCCAAGGTTCCGAGTTGTACCTCTGTGGAGGAACGTTTTTGGCCTACGGCGGTGAAGGTGCCAACAACTTAGGAAACGGTAAGAATAAGAAGAGCGAATCTGTGATTCATTATACGGATCCGAATAATCGCAGTGATCCGGATAATGTTACTATTGATTCCGAGGAAGTCGGCGAGTGGAATGTTGAAAACAAGACACTCGAAGTCAAATACAAAAAGGGCAATAAGGTTGTTTCCCGTGTGAATTATGCTGGCAAATGGACTGTAACTCGTGAGGCAACCTGCACAGAAGAGGGCAAGGGTACTTATACTGCAACGTATGATTCGGTTGATGGTACGCAGAAAACTGTAACGAATGAAGTGGGAAGCCCTGCCCTCGGCCACGCCTTTGGCGAGTGGGTGCCGGACGGTGCGGGCCACAAGACCCGTACCTGCACCCGCTGCAATGAGAAAGAGAAGGCGGTAGACGAAAACTATGTTGCCCCGAAGCCGGGCGAGGAGCCGGCAGAGAAACCGGACGAAAAGCCCTCTGACACGGACAACACGCCGAGCGAGGGTTCCACCCCCGAAACGGACAGCACCGCAGAGGAGACCGTCTCCTATGCACCCCTGCGGGTGGTGGGTGCCCCGGCCTATGAGCAGACCGTGAAGGACGGCCGCGTGCTGATCGCGGTCCCGGCCCAGAGCGCAAGCCTGACCGGCAGTCTGCACGCCCTGAAGGAGCTCAAGGCCAAGGGTGCCGAGGTGCTGGTGTTCCGCACTCAGCTCTGTGAGAGCACCGTCTCCATCGACACGCTGCTGGCGCAGGGTGCAGAGACGACGATTTTCACCCTGACCCACACCAAGGAGGCCGCAAGCCTGACCGTGGGCGGCGCAGACCATACCGATCTGCTGAATAAATAAGCAGTCGGGAAACCAGCCGTTCACGTCGTTTTAATATCCCAAAAAACAGCAGAAGCGGGAGCCTTTTAACGGGCTCCCGCTTCTGCTGTTTAGGATAGGAAAGAGAATGGTTCAGTAATGACCGGGATGCGGGCTTACAGGTTGGTGTAGCCCATGAGGTAGCGGTCTACCTCGGCGGCGCAGTCGCGGCCCTCGCGCAGGCCCCAGACGACAAGGCTCTGGCCCCGGCGCATATCGCCGCAGGCGAACACCTTGTCCACATTGGTGCGGAAGTGGTCGGTGTCCACGCAGCCGCGGCCGGTCAGGCTGACACCGAAGGCATCGGCCACATAGCTCTCACAGCCCACGAAACCGGCGGCAATGAAGGCCAGCTCACAGTTGTAGGTGAACTCCTCGCCGGTGGGCACCATGTTGGTGCGGCCGGTCTCGGGGTCACGCTCGGGCTTGAGGTAGGAGATGACGGCAGCGGTCAGGTTGCCTGCATCGTCCTTGAGGAATTCTTTGACCGTGGTCTGGTAGACACGGGGGTCCTTGCCGAACTTGGCCATGCACTCGGTCTGACCGTAGTCCACCTTGAGCACCCGGGGCCACTCGGGCCAGGGGTTGCTGGCGGCACGCTCCTTGGGGGGCTGCGGCATCATTTCCAGAGCCACCAGATCAGTGCAGCCCTGCCGCAGGGCCGTGCCCTGGCAGTCGTTGCCGGTGTCGCCGCCGCCGATGACCAGAACGTTCTTGCCCTTGGCATCAATGGCCCTGCCGTCGGCAAATTTGCTGTCCAGCAGGCTCTTTGTCACGCTGGTGAGGTAATCCACGGCAAAGTGCACGCCATTGGCATCCCGGCCCGGAACGTTCAGGTCACGGGCCTTTTTGGCACCGCAGCAGAGCACCACAGCATCGTAGCTGTTCAGGATACTCTCGGCATCCACGGCACCGCCCACATCCATGCTGGTGCGGAACTCCACGCCCTCGGCCTGCATGATCCTGATGCGGCGCTCGATGACAGCTTTGTCCAGCTTCATGTTGGGGATGCCGTACATCAGCAGGCCGCCCACGCGGTCGGCGCGCTCAAACACAGTGACGGCGTGGCCCCGGATGTTCAGGTACTCGGCCACCGAAAGACCGGCTGGGCCGCTGCCGATGACGGCCACGCTCTTGCCGGTGCGGGCCGGGGGAGGGGCGGCGTGGAGCCAGCCCTTGGCGTAGCCCGTTTCCACGATGGCGTGCTCGTTCTCGCGCACGGTCACGCTGCTGCCGGTCACATCACCGCAGGTGCAGGCGGCCTCGCACAGGGCGGGGCAGACCCGGCTGGTGAACTCCGGGAAGCGGTTGGTGGCGCGCAGACGGTGGAGCGCCAGCTCCCACTTGCCCTGATAGACCAGGTCGTTCCACTCGGGGATCAGGTTGTTCAGCGGGCAGCCCGATGCCATGCCGCCGATCATCATGCCGGCCTGGCAGAAGGGCACGCCGCAGTCCATGCAGCGGGCGGCCTGGGTCTGCTGCTCCTCGCGGGAGAGCCAGACGTGAAACTCGTTGAAATTTTCAATGCGCTCCAGCGGCGGGACATCCGTGCTGGTCTTGCGCGTGTAATCCATAAATCCAGTGATCTTGCCCATGATCCAGCCCTCCTTACTTCTTCTTCTGCACAGCGTAGAATGCTTCGATCTGTGCCTGTTCGCCGTCCAGGCCGCGCTCCTCCATGGAAGCGATGACCCGGAGCATCCGGTCGTAATCGTAGGGGAGGACTTTCTTGAACTTGGGCAGGTACTCGCTGAAGTTGTCCAGGATCTCCTTGCCGCGGGGGGAGCCGGTGGCTTCCACATGCTCACGGATGAGCTCCTTCAGGGCAGCAACATCGTACTTGTGCTCCACAGGCTCCAGGCTCACGGTCTCCTTGTTGACCCGCTGGTAGAAATCCCAGTTCTCGTCCAGAACGTAGGCCACGCCGCCGGTCATGCCGGCTGCGAAGTTCTTGCCGGTCTGGCCCAGAACCACGACAGTGCCGCCGGTCATATACTCACAGCCGTGGTCGCCCACGCCCTCGACAACGGCGGTCGCGCCGCTGTTGCGGACGCAGAAGCGCTCACCGGCCACGCCGGAGACGAAGGCCTTGCCGCTGGTGGCACCATAAAGGGCCACATTGCCGGTGATGATGTTTTCCTCGGGCTTGTAGCCGATGCCCTCGGGCGGGCGGACGATGATCTTGCCGCCGGACAGGCCCTTGCCCATGTAGTCGTTGCAGTCTCCGGTCAGGCTGAGGGTCAGGCCCTTGGGGATGAACGCGCCAAAGCTCTGGCCGCCTGCGCCGATGCACTCGGCGGTATAGACATCGTCGGGCAGGAAGCTGCCGTACTTGCGGGTGATCTCGCTGCCAAAGATGGCACCCAGGGCGCGATCGGTGTTGGAGACCTCCAGCCGGACGCTCTGGGGTGCCTTGCTGCCCAGCTTGAACTTCTTCATCAGCACCTTCATGTCGAGGGTGTTCTCAAGGTGGAAGTCATAGGTGTCGGCAGGCACAAAGTGGACGTTGCTGTTTGCAATGGCCGGGTTGTGCAGGATGCAGTCCAGATTCATCTTGGCGGCACGGCTGCCGGCAGCGCTGGGCTTGACATGGAGCAGGTCGGTGCGGCCCACCAGCTCGTCGATGGTGCGCACGCCCAGCTTGGCCATGTACTCCCGCAGCTCCTGCGCCACAAAGGTCAGGTAGTTGATGATATACTCGGGCTTGCCCTTGAACCGCTTGCGCAGCTCGGGGTTCTGGGTGCAGATGCCCATGGGGCAGGTGTCCAGGTTGCAGACACGCATCATCACGCAGCCTTCGCACATCAGCAGGGAGGTGCCGAAGCCGAACTCCTCAGCGCCCAGCATACAGCTGATGGCAACATCGCGGCCGGAGAGCAGCTTGGAATCGCTCTCAATGCGGACGCGGCTGCGCAGGCCGTTCAGGATCAGGGTCTGGTGGGTCTCGGCGATGCCCAGCTCCCAGGGCAGGCCTGCGTTCTTGATGGAGGTGCGGGGGGCTGCACCGGTGCCGCCGTCGTAACCGGAAACAAGGATGACCTGTGCGCCGCCCTTGGCAACACCAGCGGCAATGGTGCCGACACCGGCCTCGCTGACCAGCTTCACGTTGATGTTGGCGTGGCGGTTGGCGTTCTTCAGGTCATAGATCAGCTCGGCCAGATCCTCGATGGAGTAGATGTCGTGGTGGGGCGGGGGAGAGATCAGGCCCACGCCGGTGGTGCTGTGGCGGGTCTTGGCGATCCAGGGGTAGACCTTGGCACCGGGCAGGTTGCCGCCCTCGCCGGGCTTTGCGCCCTGTGCCAGCTTGATCTGGATCTCTTCGGCGGAGACCAGATATTTGCTGGTCACGCCGAAGCGGGCCGAGGCTACCTGCTTGATCTTGGAGTTGCTCTCGCTCTGGTAGCGCTCCTCGGGCTCGCCGCCCTCGCCGGTGTTGCTCCGGCCGCCCAGACGATTCAGGGCGATGGCGATGGTCTCGTGGGCCTCGCTGCTCAGGGCACCGTAGCTCATGGCAGCGGCTTTGAACCGCTTGACGATGGAGCTGACGGGCTCCACCTCCTCAAGGGGGATGCCGCCGTTGGGATCATAGCTGAAGTCCAGCAGACTGCGCAGGTGCATGCCCTCGGCACCCATGTTGTCCACGGTGCGGGTGAAGTCTTTGAAGGCCTTGTAGTCGCCCGTGAAGCAGGCTTTCTGGAACAGATGGATGGTCTGCGGGGTGAAGAGGTGTTCTTCCTTGCCGCTGCGGAACTTGTGGGCACCGCCGTCGGCCAGCTCCATGTTGATATCCAAACCCAGCGGGTCAAAGGCGGCGTTGTGGGCAGCTTCCACATCCGCCTGAATGTCCTCCAGACCGATGCCGCCCACACGGCTGACCGTGCCGGTGAAGTACTTGTCGATGACATCCTTGGAGATGCCGACCGCCTCAAAGATCTGGCTGCTCTGGTAGCTCTGGATGGTGGAGATGCCCATTTTGGAGGCGATCTTCACGATGCCGTTCAGCACAGCCTTGTTGTAGTCATCCACGGCGGCGTAGTAATCCTTGTCCAGCAGACCCTCGTCGATGAGCTGGGCAATGGTGTCGTGGGCCAGATAGGGGTTGACGGCGCAGGCACCGTAGCCCAGCAGGGTGGCAAAGTGGTGCACCTCGTGGGGCTCGGCGCTCTCAAGGATGAGGGCCATGGCCGTGCTCTTCTTGGTGCGGATGAGGTACTGGGACACGGCAGAAACGGCCAGCAGGCTGGGGATGGAAACATGGTACTCGTCGATGTCGCGGTCAGAGAGGATGATGATGTTGGCACCGTCCTTGTAGGCGCGGTCCACCTCCAGAAATACGCGGTCGATGGCTTTTTCCAGGCTGGTGTTCTTATAGTAATTGATGGACACCGTGGCGGTCTTGAAGCCGGGCACGTTCATGTGCTTGATCTTGAGCAGATCGGTGCTGGTCAGGATGGGGTTCTGCACCTTGAGCACCTTGCAGTTCTCGGGCTTGTCCTCCAGCAGGTTGCCGTGGGCACCCACATAGACGCTGGTGGAGGTGACCACCTTCTCACGGATGGCATCGATGGGCGGGTTGGTGACCTGTGCGAACCGCTGCTTGAAGTAGTTGAACAGCGGGGGGTGCTGGTCACTCAGGACAGCCAGCGGGGTGTCGGTGCCCATGGCTCCGGAAGGCTCGGCACCGGCCCGGGCCATGGGCAGGATCAGCTCCTTGATTTCCTCGTATTTGTAGCCAAAGACCTTCTGCAGGCGGGTCAGCTCCTCGCCGGTGTAGCTGGGGACTTTGATGTTGGGAATCTTCAGGTCCTTCAGCCGGACCAGATTCCGGTCGATCCACTCGCCGTAGGGCTCACGGCTGGCGTAGTATTCCTTCAGCTTCTCGTCATCCACGACCTCGCCCTTGACGGTATCCACCAGCAGCATTTTGCCGGGGCGCAGGCGGTCTTTCATCAGGATGTTGTCCGGGGCGCAGGGCAGCACGCCCACCTCGGAGGACAGGATCATCCGGCCATCCTTGGTGATATAGTAGCGGCTGGGGCGCAGACCGTTGCGGTCCAGCACCGCGCCCACCACGTCGCCGTCGGAGAAGAGGATGGCGGCGGGGCCGTCCCAGGGCTCCAGCATGGTGGCGTAATACTGGTAGAAATCGCGCTTTTTCTGGCTGATGTTCTTGTTGTTCTCCCAGGGCTCGGGGATGGTGATCATCACAGCCAGAGGCAGATCCATGCCGTTCATCACCATGAACTCCAGCGCGTTGTCCAGCATGGCGGAGTCCGAGCCGGAGGTGTTGATGATGGGCAGGATCTTGTTCATGTCGTCCTGCAGGATGGGGCTCTCGATGCTCTCCTCACGGGCCAGCATGGCATCGGTGTTGCCCTTGATGGTGTTGATCTCGCCGTTGTGCAGGATGAACCGGTTGGGGTGGGCACGCATCCAGCTGGGGTTGGTGTTGGTAGAAAAGCGGCTGTGCACCATGCCAATGGCGGACTCATAATCCTCGTCCTGCAGGTCAAGGTAGAACAGGCGCAGATCGTGCACCAGGAACATGCCCTTGTAGACGATGGTGCGGCTGGACAGGCTGGGCACATAGGTGCCGTTGCTGGCCTGCTCGAACACCCGGCGGATGATGTAGAGCCTGCGGTCAAAATCAATGCCCTTGCTCACACGGGCAGGCTTTTTGATGAAGCACTGCCAGATGGAGGGCATACAGTCCCGGGCTTTCTGGCCCACGGCATCGGGGTCTACCGGCACCCTGCGCCATGCCAGAAACTCAAGCCCCTCCTTGCGGGTGACCAGCTCAAACAGCTTCATGGCCTGTGCCCGCAGGTGCTCGTTCTGGGGGAAGAAGAACATGCCGACACCGTATTCCCGCTCGTTGCCCAGGCTGATGTTCAGCTCATCGGCCACCTTGGAGAAGAACTTGTGGCTGATCTGCAGCATGATGCCCACGCCGTCGCCGGTCTTGCCCTCGGCATCCTTACCGGCGCGGTGCTCCAGACGCTCCACGATGCTCAGGGCATCGCTGACCGTCTGATGGCTCTTGCGGCCCTTGATGTCCACCACAGCGCCGATGCCGCAGGCATCGTGCTCGAACTGAGGGTCATACAGGCCAAGAGGCGTGGCGTTTTCCGTAAATTGATCCATTGCCTTTCCCATCCTTATCTCTCAAAATATCCTCTGGGCCGCGGCACGATCCGCAGCCTCTTGCACAGAAAACAAAAAAAGCGCCCCAGAAGGGTAGACTTCACCCTTCTGGAACGCCTTTGTTCCGGTACCTATAATTATACTGAACGCTGAAAATTTTTCAAGCGACAGTTGCACCAAACGTGAAAGCACAATCGCAGCGCATCTTGTGCGGTTTGATGATGAGATGAAACGGATTCATCCTTCGCCCAAAATCGCTTTCAGGTCCTGCTCCGGTGTCGTGACGGCCATCAGATTGTACTTTTCCTGCAAAACGCGCACCACGCCCGGCGAGAGGAAGGCGGGCAGGGTAGGGCCGAGCCGGATGTTCTGGATGCCCAGCGCCAGCAGTGCGATGAGGATGCAGACGGCCTTCTGCTCGAACCAGCAGAGCACCAGCGAGAGCGGCAGGTCGTTGACGCCGCACTGGAACGCATCGGCCAGCGCCAGCGCAATCTGAATGGCGCTGTATGCGTCGTTGCACTGGCCCACATCGAGGATGCGGGGCAGGCCCGCCACGGTTCCGAGATCCAGGTCGTTCAGGCGGAATTTGCCGCAGGCCAGCGTCAGGATCACGGTGTCGGGCGGGGTGAGCTTGGCGAACTCGGTGTAGTAGCGGCGGGAAGGCCGGGTGCCGTCACAGCCGCCCACCAGGAAGAAATGGCGGATCTGCCCGCTTTTCACGGCCGCAACGATCTCATTGGCGTGGGAGAGCACAGCGCTCCGCGCAAAGCCGGTCACGACGCTGCGCCCGCCGTTGATGCCGGGCATGGCGGTGTCTTCCGGGTAGCCCCCTAGTTCCAGTGCTTTGGCAATGACGGGGGAGAAATCCCGCTCTGGCCCGATGTGCGGGACACCGGGATAGGACACCACCGAGGTGGTGAACACCCGGTCGGCGTAGCTCTCCCGCAGGGGCATGATGCAGTTGGTGGTGAAGAGGATCGGGGCCGGGATGTCCTCAAACTCCCGCTGCTGGTTCTGCCAGGCTGTACCGAAGTTGCCCTTCAGATGCGGGTACTTCTGCTTCAGCTCCGGGTAGCCGTGGGCGGGGAGCATTTCCGAGTGGGTGTAGACGTGGATGCCTTTGCCCGCCGTCTGCTCCAGCAGGCACTTCATGTCGTAGAGGTCGTGGCCGGAAATGACGATGAACGGCCCTTTCTCGATGACGAGCGGCACCTCCACCGGCTCCGGCTGGCCGAAGGCCCCGGTGTTAGCGGCGTCCAGCAGCTCCATGCAGCGGTAGCTGGCCTTGCCGGTCTTCTGTACCAGTGCCCAGAGGGCGTCGATGGAGCATTCGCTGCCAACGGCCTGCAATGCTTCGCAGAAGAAGCGGTCCAGCTCCGGGTCGATGCGGCCCAGCACCCGCGCATGGTAATTGTACGCTGCCATGCCGCGCAGGCTGAACAGGACGAACGATTTCAGACTGCGGATGTCCTCGTCCGGCTCGTGCCAGAGGTTTGCCATGTCGTAGTCGAACCCGATGCCGGGGCAGGCCGCATGGATGCTCTCGGTCAGCTGGTCCACGGTCTGCGGGTCGAAGTTCACGTTGGTGATGGTGGTGAACAGCCCTTCCATCAGCAGAAGTGCCTGTTCCGGGGCGGGGGCCCGCCCCTCGCCGATGAGCTGGCTGGCGTAGGAGATGAGTGCACCGGTCAGGCGGTCCTGCGCCGCTGCCGTGTCCGCGCTTTTGCCGCAGACACCGGCCTTACCGGTACAGGCAGTGCAGTGCGCCGCCTGCTCGCATTGAAAACAAAACATCTGTTCGTCCATTTCAGAACCCTCTCTTCGCTTGATGTGGTCAGTATGGACGGGTTGGCGGGGCTTTATACAGGCCGCACGAGGGGCAGTCATGGAATGTCCGTTGACCCGCCGGGAAAAGCTCCCGGAGATGCGGCCAGCGAATAGATACAAAAAGAGCCGCGCTCTTGCGAACGCAGCTCTTGAAAATGCTTTGGAACAATTAGTAGGTGATGCCCTGTGCCATCATGGCGGTGGCCACCTTCAGGAAACCGGCGCAGTTTGCACCGACCATCAGGTTGCCCTCGGAACCGGCGGCAACGGAAGCGTCATAGGAAGCGTGGAAGATGCCCTCCATGATGCCCTTCAGCTTGGCATCCACTTCCTCAAAGCTCCAGCTCAGACGCTCGGAGTTCTGGCTCATCTCCAGGCCGGAGGTGGCCACGCCGCCGGCGTTGGCAGCCTTTGCGGGTCCGTACAGGACACCGTTGGACAGGTAGACCTCGATGGCCTCGGGCGTGCTGGGCATGTTTGCGCCCTCGCAGACAACGGTGCAGCCGTTCTTGACCAGAGCCTCAGCGGACTCCTTGTTGATCTCGTTCTGGGTCGCGCAGGGCAGGGCGATGTCGCAGGGGACAGTCCAGACCTTGGAGCAGTCGGCAACGTAGGTTACACCGGCGTGGGTCTCGGCATACTCCTTGATGCGGCCGCGGCGGACTTCCTTCAGCTCCTTGACGTAAGCCAGATCAATGCCGTTGGGGTCGTAGACGTAGCCGTTGGAATCGGACATGGTAACGACCTTTGCGCCCAGAGACTGAGCCTTCTGGCAGGCATAGATGGCAACATTGCCGGAACCGGAGATGACCACGGTCTTGCCCTCAAAGCTGTCGTTGCGCATACACTTCAGAGCCTCGGCGGTGAAGTAGCACAGGCCGTAGCCGGTGGCCTCGGTACGGGCCAGAGAGCCGCCGAAGGTCAGGCCCTTGCCGGTGAGCATACCGCCCTGGAAGCTGTTGGTCAGGCGCTTGTACTGGCCGAACATGTAGCCAACCTCGCGGCCGCCGACACCGATATCACCGGCGGGGCAGTCCACGAACTGGCCGATGTGGCGGTACAGCTCGGTCATAAAGCTCTGGCAGAAACGCATGACTTCCATGTCGCTCTTGCCATGGGGGTCAAAGTCAGAGCCGCCCTTGCCGCCGCCCATGGGCAGGGTGGTCAGGCTGTTCTTGAAGGTCTGCTCAAAGCCCAGGAACTTCAGGATGCCCTGGTTGACAGAGGGATGGAAGCGCAGACCGCCCTTGTAGGGGCCGATGGCGCTGTTGAACTGGACGCGGTAGCCGCGGTTCACCTGGACCTTGCCCTGATCATCGACCCAGGGCACACGGAAGGTGATGATGCGCTCGGGCTCGACCAGACGCTCGATCAGGCCAGCCTTCTCGTACTCGGGATGCTTCTCCACCACGGGCTGGATGCTCTCCAGCACCTCGCGGACAGCCTGCAGGAACTCAGGCTCATTGGCATTGCGCTGTGCAAGGCCATCGTAAACGCGCTTCAGGTATTCATTCGTCAGCATAATAGAATACTCCTTTTCCCATTATTTACACTCGCTCTGCCCACTATCACAGAGCGCTTTATCATTATAAAGCTTTGTGCAGCGATTTACAATAGAGGAAATCGGAAAATGTTTCAGTGAAGCCAAAATAAAAATGAATCCGCTTCACAGCGTCAGTGCCCGGCGGCGCTGGGGATCTCCTGCAATTCAAAGCGATATTCCTGCGCGGCATCGGGGTATTTTGCCCTGTCCACGGGGCTGAGGAACATGGCAAGGGGCCGCAGCCAGAGCCCGCCGTCCCCGTAGAGCTTGCGGTAGACCACAAAGGGCTCCCCCGTTTCGGAATCGTTGGCAACGGCCTCCACCAGATAAAAGTCGCCCTTGAAGTGCCGGTACACCCGGCCGATCTTGAGTTCGTTCGGCATTTGCGTTCTCCTTTCTGCAGGGATATTCAAAAAATCCCCCGCAGGCGGCTGGCGCTGGCGGGGGACAGGTGCATGATTTACTTCTTCAGCAGCTTCTCGCAGGCATCGGCGGCACCCTCAAGGTACTGGCCGGGGTAGGCCTCGATCATGCCGGCATCAGAGCAGGCAGCCAGCTGGGGGTCGATGGGGCACTTGGCCAGCACGGGCAGGCCGTGCTTTGCAGCCACTTCATCCACATGGCTCTCGCCGAACACGCTGATCTTCTTGCCGCAGTCGGGGCAGACGATGTAGCTCATGTTCTCCACGATGCCCAGCATGGGCACCTTCATCATCTCAGCCATGTTCACGGCCTTGGCCACGATCATGCTGACCAGCTCCTGGGGGCTGGCAACGACCACGATGCCGTCCACGGGCAGGCTCTGGAACACGGTCAGGGGCACGTCGCCGGTTCCCGGAGGCATGTCCACGAACAGGAAGTCTACGTCCTTCCAGACCACATCGGTCCAGAACTGCTTGACCGCACCGGCGATCACGGGGCCGCGCCACACAACGGGGTCCTCCTCGTTCTCGACCAGCAGGTTGATACTCATCACATCAATGCCCATCCGGCTCTGGATGGGCCAGCAGCCCTTTTCATCGGCCATGGCACGGCCATGGATGCCGAACAGCTTGGGGATGGACGGGCCGGTGATGTCGGCATCCAGGATGCCGCAGTGGTAGCCCCGGCGGGCCATGGCGCAGGCCAGCAGGGCACTGGTCATGCTCTTGCCGACACCGCCTTTGCCCGAAACAACGCCGATGACCTTTTTCACGCTGCTGTTGGGGTTGGGGGCATCGTGCTCAGGTGCGGCGGTGCGGGAAGAACATGCTGCCCCGCAGGTGGAACAGTCATGGGTACATTCTTCGCTCATACTCTAACCTTTTCTCCTTTATCTTAATTAGACAGATCGTCTTGACCAACCCATATCATACCATAAAACCGGGTGGGAAACAACCCACAGGGGCGCTCATCTTCACAAGAGTGCATATTGCCCGGGAAAGGCCGCATACACTGAACCGAACGCCTGTGCGGGGGAAGGAGGAATACCATGGGGCAGAGCTACCTGAAAAACGCCGCCCTCCTGACCGGGGCGGATGTCCTGCTGCGGCTGGCCGGGATGGGCCTGCGCATCTATCTGGCCAACGCCCTGGGCGGCGAGGGGATGGGGCTGTACCAGCTGGTGCTGGCGGTCTACGCGCTCTTTGTCACGCTGGCAACGGCGGGGGTCTCGGTGGCGGCCACCCGGCTGATGGCTGAGGAATTGGCCCGGGGCCGGGCACAGGCGCGGGGGATGCTGGTGCGGCTGGCGGGCACGGGGCTGCTGCTGGGCGCGGCGGCCATGGCGGCGCAGTACGGGCTGGCCGGGGCCGCTGCCCGGTGGTGGCTGGGAGATGTGCGGGCAGCGGGCGCACTGCGGGTGTCGGCCTTCGGGATGCCCTGGATGGCCCTCTCGGCTGTGCTGCGGGGGTTCTTTATCGCCCGGCGGCGGGTGGAGCCCAATGTGCTGAGCCAGCTGGTGGAGCAGAGCGTGCGCATCGGGATCATCTGGTACGCGCTGGAATGGGGGAACGCGCCGGACGTGACCGCCCGCTGCACGGCGGTGCTGGCCGCCACGGCGGTGAGCGAAGCGGTGTCGGCCTGCATCCTGCTGCTGTTTTACCGTGGGGAGGCGGTGCATGCGTTCGGCGCAGAAAAGGCCCGACGGCCTGCCGACCCTGCCCGGCGGCTCTGGGAGATCCTGTGGCCGGTGGAGGGCGGGCGGTGCCTTGCCAGCGCCCTGCACACGGCGGAGAACATGCTGGTGCCCGCCTGCCTGACGGTCTGCCTGCTGGATGCCGGGGGCCGCAGTGCCGCGGTGGCCCAGTACGGCAGCCTGAAGGGGATGGCCCTGCCTCTGCTCACCTTTCCCTTTGGGCTGCTGGGGAGCCTTTCGGTGCTGCTGATGCCTGAGATCACCCAGGCCCACATCCGGGGCGAGCGCGCCCGGCTGGACTGCCTGCTGGACCGGATGCTCCGGCTGACGGGCTGCTTCTCGGCGCTGGCTGGGGCGCTGTTCTGGGTGTGGGGCGAGCCACTGGCCCTGCTGCTCTACCACAGCCAGGAGGCCGGGTTCTATCTGCGGGTGCTGGGCCCGGCCATGCCGCTGATGTATCTGGAGAGCATGGTGGATGGTGCCATGAAGGGGATGGGGGAGCAGAAGGCCGTGTTCCGGTACAGCCTGTGGGACGCGGTGCTCCGCATTGCGGGGGTGCTGCTCCTCCTGCCCAGATGGGGGATGAAGGGCTTTTTGTGGGTGATCCTGCTGTCCAGTGCCTATACCTGCCAGATGAATACAGCCCGTCTGCTGCACGTCAGCGGGCTGAAGCCCAGGCTCTGGCGGTGGCTGGGGGCTCCGGCGCTGGCGGCACTGGTCTCAGCGGGGGCGGGCGAGGGCCTGCGCACTCTGCTGGCAGGGTGGCTGGGCAGCGGGAGCACGCCCACCCGGCTGGCGGCGCTCTGCGCGGGAGGCTTTGGCATGGCGGCAGTCTGCCTTGCCGTGCAGTGGCCGCTGGGGCTGGGCGAAGAGGTGCGGGCCATCCTGCGGACAGAAAAATCCCGCAGGGAGCAGCAGAAAAGCCCGGAGAATCGGAATTGTTCTGGACACAGGGGGGAGAATTGAGTATAATACAATGGATATTATGGCGGAACAGGCGCATGGGGCTTTGGCCCCTGCGGCCGGCAACGCCGGGAAAAACGGGTGCGGACAGATCCCGCCCCGATGTAAAAGAGGATTTTTGTGAAGAAAACAAAGAAGCTTGTGCCGCAGGTGCTGCTGCGCCGGATGATCCTGGTGCTGCTGGACGCGGCCATCGTGATATTCAGCTTTTACTTTGCCCTGCTGCTCCGGGCCGACGGCGCGGTGGAGGCCAGCTGGTGGCCCCACAACCGTGCCCTGCTCTACCAGAATCTGCCCTGGATCGTGGCGCTCTACCTGCTCAGCTTTCTGGCGGGCGGGCTGTACCATGTGCTCTGGAAGTATGCCGGGGAGCGTGACCTCATCCGTCTGGGCGGCATGATCGCCGTGCCCACGGGGGTGGTCTATTTCGTGAACCATTTCTGCGTCCACGGCGTGCTGTTCGATTCCGCCAACGCCATGGCCGCTGTCCTCATCTTCCTGCTGGTGGGAGGCAGCCGTCTGGCATGGCGGCTCTTCCTGAACCATCCCATCGGCGAGCGGCTGCGGGGCGTGCCCAACAAGGACCCCAACCGCCCCGTGATGATCGTGGGCGCGGGCGAGGCCGGCGCCTGGGCCATCAATGTCTGCAAATCCAACAGCAGCTACGGCCACCCCGTTGTGGCGGTGGACGATGACCTGGTCAAGCAGGGACAGACTATCCACGGCGTGCCGGTCAAGGGCACGCTGGAGCAGATCCCCCAGCTCTGCACCCAGTACAACATCCACAACATCATCATTGCCATCCCCACCCTGCGGGGCAGCAGGCTGAACCATGTCATCGACCTCTGCGTTTCCACCCACTGCCCGGTGCAGATCCTGAGCGATCCCCAGCTGGTGGGCAGCAACGGCCCCCAGCAGGGTGCGTTCCGTGAGCTGAACACCGCCGATTTCCTCTCCCGTGACGAGGTCACGCTGGACAACGAGAAGATCTCCGGCTACCTCACCGGCAAGACCGTGCTGGTGACGGGCGGCGGCGGCTCCATTGGCAGCGAGCTCTGCCGCCAGGTGATGCGCTTCCGGCCCGGCAAGCTGCTGATCTTTGATATCTACGAGAACTGCGCCTACGAGCTGCTGATGGAACTGCAGCAGAAGTACGGCCGCGACATCCCTGTGACCGTGCTGATCGGCTCCATCCGGGATAAAAAGCGGCTGGACGAGGTATTTGAGACCTACCACCCCACCGTGGTGTTCCATGCGGCGGCCCACAAGCATGTGCCGCTGATGGAGATCAGCCCCGCCGAGGCCGTGAAGAACAACGTGCTGGGCACCAAGAACCTGCTCACCAGTGCCAGCGAGCACGACGTGGAGCGGTTCGTCCAGCTTTCCACCGACAAGGCGGTCAACCCCACCAGCGTGATGGGCTGCACCAAGCGGATCTGTGAGATGCTCATCCAGACCTTTGCGGGCAACACCGACATGAAGTGCGTGGCGGTCCGCTTTGGCAACGTGCTGGGCAGCCACGGCAGCGTGATCCCGCTGTTCGAGGCCCAGATCAAGAAGGGCGGCCCTGTCACCCTGACCGACCCCAACATCGAGCGCTACTTTATGACCATTCCCGAGGCGGCCCAGCTGGTGCTGCAGGCAGGCGCGCTGGCCGAGGGCGGCAGCATCTATGTGCTGGACATGGGCGAGCCGGTCAAGATCATGGATCTGGCCAAGCAGCTCATCCGCTTTTATGGCTACGAGCCGGGCGTGAACATGGAGATCAAGATCGTGGGCCTGCGCCCGGGCGAGAAGCTCTACGAGGAGCTGATGATGGACGAGGAGCAGGGCAAGATGCGCCGCACCGAGCACAACAAGATCTTTGTGGCATCGCCCCGGGATATCGACCTGGCCGTGTTCTACCAGCAGCTGCAGGATCTTGCCGCTGCCGCCCAGCACAACGACGAGGGCGTGGTGGATCAGCTGGAAAAGATGATCCCCACCTTTACCCCCACCCGGAAAAATCTAAAGGTGTAAACTCCTTCCGTCATCGCTGGCGCGATGCCACCTCCCTCAGGGAGGGAGGCTTTGCCGTGCGGTCAGGCTCCCTCTCCGAGGGAGCTGTCTGCGAAGCAGACTGAGGGAGTAAACTACGTTCGCAACTGCGGCTCCAAAGCCGTATGCGCTATAAAAACGAGAGGGAAGTATATTATGGAAAAGAGACCGTTTCTGACCGAAGAGCAGGCCCAGGAGATCATCCAGGACGTGCCCACCCCGTTCCACGTCTACGACGAAAAGGGCATCCGTGAGAACGCCCGCCGCATCAACAAGGCCTTCAGCTGGAACAAGGGCTTCCGGGAGTATTTTGCCGTCAAGGCGCTGCCCAACCCCATCATCCTGCAGATCCTGAAGGAAGAGGGCTGCGGCGTGGACTGCTCCTCCCTGACCGAGCTGATGCTGAGCGAGGCCTGCGGCTTTACCGGCAGCGATATCATGTTCTCCTCCAACCAGACCCCCGTGGAGGACATGAAGAAGGCATACGAGCTGGGCGCATACATCAACCTGGACGATGCCACCATGGTGGACTTCCTGGACCGTGTGGCCGGGATCCCTGAGAACATCTTCTGCCGCTACAACCCGGGCGGGACCTTCCAGCTGGGCGAGAGCGAGGAGGGCTTCCAGGTCATGGACAAGCCCGGCGATGCCAAGTACGGCATGACCGAGGAGCAGATGATCGACAGCTACAAGAAGCTGATGGCAAAGGGTGCAAAGAACTTTGGCATCCATGCCTTCCTGGCCTCCAACACCATCTCCGATGCCTATTACCCTGAGCTGGCAGGCATCCTGTTCCAGCTGGCAGTCCGTGTGCAGAAGGCCACCGGTGCCCACATCGGCTACATCAACCTGTCCGGCGGCGTGGGCATCCCCTACCGCCCCGACCAGACCGAGAACGACATCATGGCCATTGGCGAGGGCGTGCGCCGGAAGTTTGAGGAGATCCTTGTGCCCGCAGGGATGGGCGATGTGGCCATCTTCACCGAGATGGGCCGCTTTACCACCGGCCCCTACGGTGCGCTGGTGGCAACTGCCATCCACGAAAAGCACATCTACAAGGAGTACATCGGTCTGGATGCCTGCGCTGCCAACCTGATGCGTCCCGCCATGTACGGCGCTTACCACCACATCACCGTGCTGGGCAAGGAGAACGCCCCCTGCGACCACAAGTACGATGTGGTCGGCGGCCTGTGCGAGAACAACGACAAGTTCGCCATTGACCGGATGCTGCCCAAGATCGACATCGGTGACCTGATCTACATCCACGACACCGGTGCGCACGGCTCCGCCATGGGCTACAACTACAACGGCAAGCTCCGCAGCGCCGAGGTCCTGCTCTGCGAGGACGGCTCTCACCGCCTCATCCGCCGCGCCGAGACCCCCCGCGACTACTTTGCAACGCTGGACTTCCTGCCCGCCATGAAGCCCCTGTTCGAGGGCTACGACGACTGAGTCCCCCTGAAAACCTGCGAGGTGTGATATGTTTTTTGGATTCCAGCTTACCTGCGGCCTGATGATGGTCTTTTACGGCTACTCGGTGATGAAGAATCCCCGTGTGTGGGGAGATCAGGGCCGTCAGGCAGTCAAGGCGGAGAATTTCCCGGAATACTGCCGCCAGAACGGCCTGTTCTTCCTGAAGGCGGGCCTGATCATGGCGCTCATCGGCGCGCTGGACGCGCTGGTGAGCCTTTCCGGCGCGCTCTACGTCCTGCTGTATCTGTTCGGGCTGGCGTTCTCGTTCTATCCGCTGGTCAAATGGTGCCGCGAGAACGAGGGCTTCTCCTGGCCCTGGCCCCATGTGGAAAGCGAGAAGAAGCGGATCAAAAAGCTGCGCAGGGAGCAGGAACAGGAGCAGCAGGGCGACTCTGAGAAAAAATAAGAGAGAACCGGAACGCGGCGCTCTCCCTGAAGAAGGGAGGGCGCTGCTTTTGTCTGCTGAAGTTTCGACCCTTGACAGCCGGAGCCGCAGAACCTATAATGAA
This sequence comes from Faecalibacterium duncaniae, assembly GCF_010509575.1. Lineage (NCBI taxonomy): Bacteria > Bacillati > Bacillota > Clostridia > Eubacteriales > Oscillospiraceae > Faecalibacterium > Faecalibacterium duncaniae. Next base: position 1,282,081 of record NZ_CP048437.1, read on the forward strand.
ACCACGATGACCCCTCTTGAAACACATTTGGAGGTACAAAACCATGATCAACTATCCCAAGAATTATGCTCCTCTGGCTGAAGAGGAAATGGAGTACACCAGCGGCGGCCTGTCCATCAACTGGATGGCACTGGGCTCCACCGTTATGGGCCTGGCCACCAGTATGCTGGCCTACCTGAATGTCTCCAACATTGCAGGTGTGGCGGTCCAGCTGCAGAAGAAGGACCCCGAGAAGTACCCTGAGCCGGAAGGCACCATCAACGGCAACCTCATCATCGATTCCACCCTGACCTATTTCTCCAGCGTGGCTGGCATCGGCATGGGCCTGCTGAACATCGCTGCGGGCGTGGGCACCGTCTATCTGGGCATGAAGTCCGGTTCTTAAAAATTAGCACTGGACATTTGAGCCAAAACGTGGTATAATTCTTCCTGCATTCGCGGGCATCGTACATCGGCTAGTATATCAGCCTTCCAAGCTGAGGAGGTGGGTTCGATTCCCATTGCCCGCTCCATGCAGAAAAGGCGCTGATTCGTTCAGAATCGGCGCTTTTTGTTTTGCCTGTAACCCACTTGACAATGGCAGCCTGATCCGCTATACTGAATATAGGATAAAACCACTATTTAATGGAGGCGGCGGCGTGCAGGAATACGAGATCGAATTTTATGACAAAGCCGATGGCTCCGAACCGGCGAAAGAGTTTATTCTGGCTCTGGATGCGAAAATGCGGGCCAAGGTCGTGCGCACGGTCGGGCTTCTCCGGGAGGAAGGGCCTTCACTGCGGGAGCCGTACTCCAAGCATCTGGAGGATGGCATTTTTGAGATCCGCACCAAGTTCGGCTCCGACATTACCCGTGTGCTGTACTTTTTTGTGATCGGCAGAAGGATCATCCTTACGAACGGCTTTGTCAAAAAGACGCAGAAGACACCTGCTTCCGAGATCGCACTTGCAAAGCAGTACCGTGCCGATTATCTCAGCCGAAAGGAGTGCTCGCAATGACCAATTTCAATGATTTTCTCAACGAACAGATGAAAGATCCTGAGTTTAAGGCAGAGTGGGATGCCCTTGACCCCGAATTTGCTGTGATCGAGGCGATCCTTGCCGCCCGGAAGGAAAGCGGACTGACCCAGCAGCAGCTTTCCGAGCGCACCGGCATTGCCCAGACAGACATCAGCAAGCTGGAGCGCGGCAACGGAAATCCTTCGCTTCGCACCCTGCAGCGGCTGGCTGCCGGTATGGGGATGCGGGTCAAGATCGAATTTGTTCCGGCAAAGTGAACCTCCAAGCAGATGGCCTGCGGGCTGTCTGCTTTTTTGATGGGGAGAGCTTGTTCACTTTACCTGTTTACTTTGAAGCGATTTTATAGTAAAATAAGATGAATAAATCAGGGGCAGGGGAAACTCCGGCCTGATGAGAGAAATGATTTAGGTGGTGTATTGATATGGCATTGAAATATCAGCGGATCCTTCTGAAGATCAGCGGCGAGGCCCTGGGCGGCGAAAAGGGCACCGGCTTTGACGAGCCGACCATGGACGCGATCTGCGGCGGCGTGAAAAAGGCCCACGACCTGGGCGTGCAGATCGGCATCGTGGTGGGCGGCGGCAACTTCTGGCGCGGCCGTTCCAGCGGTAAGATGGAGCGCACCCTGGCCGACAAGATCGGAATGCTGGCGACCGTGATGAACGCGCTGGCCGTCTCCGACAAGCTGGAGCAGCTGGGGGTGGAGACCGAGGTGTTCACCTCCATCACCATGCCGCAGGTGGCTCCTGCCTTTACCCGCAAGGATGCCCTGAAGGCCATGGCAGACGGCAAGATCGCCATCTTCGGCGGCGGCACCGGCAACCCCTTCTTCTCCACCGATACCACCACGGCCCTGCGTGCTGTTGAGGTGAGCGCGGACATCATGTTCAAGGCCACCATGGTGGACGGCGTGTACGACAAGGACCCCCACAAGTACCCCGATGCCAAAAAGTACGACACCCTGACCTTTACCAAGGTGCTGGAGGATCGCCTGGCTGTGATGGACGGCACTGCCGCCACCCTCTGCCGCGACAACAAGCTCCCCATCCTGGTTTTTGACCTGGCCGACCCGGACAACATTGCAAAGGCCGTGCAGGGCGAGAACGTTGGCACCCTGGTCTACGAGGGCTGAGCATAGCCCGCATCCCCGTACCATAGAATGGAACAGGCAGCAATTACAGCGCCTGTGCAGAACAATATATAACAGGAGAAAAGGACAATGAGCAGCAACACCAAGGCATTTGAAGAAAAGATGAAGAGCTCCGTGGAGCATCTGGACCGCGAGCTGGCCGCTGTGCGTGCAGGCCGCGCCAACCCCGCCGTTCTGGACAAGGTGAGCGTGGACTACTACGGTGCCCCCACTCCCATCCAGCAGGTGGCCTCTGTGGCCGTGAGCGAGGCCCGCACCCTGACCATTACCCCCTGGGACCGCACCCTGCTGCGCGCCATCAGCAAGGCCATCATGGCCAGCGACGTGGGCATCACCCCCATTGATGACGGCTCCACCATCCGCCTGAACTTCCCGGCTCCCACCGAGGAGCGCCGCAAGCAGCTGGCAAAGGAAGTTGCCAAGCTGGGCGAGGAGGCCAAGGTGGCCGTGCGCAATGTCCGCCGCGACGCTATGGACAAGGCCAAGGCCATGAAGAAGGCCGGTGAGCTGACCGAGGATACCCAGAAGACCATGGAAGAAGAGGTCCAGAAGCTGACCGACAAGTATATCAAGAACATCGACGCAGCCGTTGAGGAAAAGCAGAAGGAGATCATGTCCGTCTGATCGCCGCGGCGAAACGAAATGTGTGAGGTGCCGTGCGCTGGAACGAGTGCGCGGCACTTTTTGCCGAAACCGGGGCAGGGAACCCCCGCCCCGCAAACGCAGGAGAATGATTATGAACCATCCCAAAGAATTTGCCGAGGGCCTTTCCATCGGCATCATCATGGACGGCAATGGCCGCTGGGCCAAGCAGCGGGGCCTGCCCCGCACCGCGGGCCACAAAAAGGGTGCCGCCGTGTTTCAGGATATCGCCAACTACTGCGAGGAGCTGGGCGTTTCGTCCGTGACCTTCTACGCCTTCTCCACCGAGAACTGGAAGCGCCCGCTGGAAGAGGTCTCCGCCATTATGAAGCTGTTCGGCGAGTATCTGCTCAAGGGCTTCAACTATAAGGACCGCAACATCCGCATCAAGTTCCTGGGTGATCGGGCCGCGCTGGATGCAAAGCTCCAGAAGCTGATGAACGAGCTGGAGGAGGACTCCGCTGCCAAGACCGGCATGACCCTGAACATTGCCGTGAACTACGGCGGCCGCCCCGAGATCGTGCGGGCCGCCCGGCAGCTGGCCCAGCAGGTGGCAGAGGGCACCCTCAAGCCCGAGGACATCACCGAAGAGATGATGAGCGACCACATGTATACCGCCGGCCAGAAGGACCCGGATTTCATCCTGCGTCCCTCGGGCGAGAAGCGCCTTTCCAACTTCATGCTCTGGCAGGCCGCTTACGCCGAACTGGTGGAGATGGATGTGCTCTGGCCTGATTTCACCCGTGATGACCTGGATGCCGCCATCACGGAGTTCAACAAGCGCTCCCGCCGGTTTGGCGGCATCTGACCCTTGCAATTCCCAAAAGGAGAAATTTGAATGAAAACTCGTATCATAACCGCAATTGTGGGCATCCTCGTCCTGATCGGGGTGCTGTTCACCTTTGACACGCTGGTGTTCAATTTTGTCATTGCCGCCATTACCCTGATCGCCATCCACGAGGTCTTCAAGGCCCTGGGCTTTGGCAGAAAGGAATGGCCCATGTACGCCGTGTTTGTGCCCTACACCCTGCTGATCATGCTGTCCAGCTATCAGGTGTGGCGGCGGCTGGTCATGCCGGCATCCTTCTTGATGGTGCTGTTCTTCGGCATCTATCTGGTGGTGCGCAACGCACAGGTGGATTTTGCAAAAGCCAGCGGTCTGGTGATGTTTTCCGGCATCGTGATCTTCTGCTTCTACTCCTTTATCCGTTTGAAGGAGCTGCTGCCGGTGGAGACCTACGGCTATGACGCGATGTTCTTTATTCTGCTCATCCTCTGCTTTGCCTGGGGCGGCGATACCTGCGCCTACTTTGCAGGCAGAGCCTTTGGCAAGCACAAACTCTGCCCCGTGGTCAGCCCCAAAAAGACCGTGGAGGGAGCCATTGGCGGCGTGCTGGGCACCATGGTGTTCGGCGTGATCGCCACCGTGATCTACTCCATTGCGGCCAACCGGATGGAGGCGTTCACCCGCACCAACATCGGCGTTTCGATGTACGTGATCATTGCCCTGCTGGCCTGTGTGGCCGCTGTGCTGGGCATCTACGGCGACCTGTTCGCCAGCGTGGTCAAGCGCCAGTGCGGCATCAAGGATTATGGTACCATCTTCCCGGGCCACGGCGGCATTCTGGACCGCTTCGACAGCGTCATGTTCATTGCGCCGTTCGTCACCATGGTGGTCATCGCTGTTTTCTATCACTGAATGCAGGAGGTAGCTTATGTCTAAAAAAATCACGCTGCTGGGTTCTACCGGTTCCATCGGCACCCAGAGCCTGGATGTCATCCGTGCCCAGGGGTATGAGGTGTTCGGCCTTTCCGCCCACAGCCATGTGGAGAAGATCCTGGAGCAGATCGAGGAGTTCCACCCCCGGTATGTCTGCATGACCGACCCCGATGCCGCCGCCCGGCTGGACGCGGCTCTGGCGGGCCGTGCCAACGCCCCCCGGCTGCTGACCGGCCCCGAGGGCCTGAAGGAGCTGGCCGCCATGGACGGACCCGATGTGGTGCTGAACAGTGTGGTGGGCATCGCCGGTCTGGGTGCCAGCCTGACCGCCATTGAGAGCGGCCACGATCTGGCCCTTGCCAACAAGGAGAGCCTTGTCACGGGCGGCCACCTGGTGACCCAGGCTGTGGCAAAGCACGGCGTGAAGCTGCTGCCTGTGGACAGCGAGCACTCCGCCATCTTCCAGTGCCTGCAGGACAAGGAGAGCGCCAAGAGCCTGACCAAGATCCTGCTCACGGCCTCCGGCGGCCCCTTCTTCGGCATGAAGACCGAGGAGCTGCGGGGCAAGACCAAGGCCGATGCCCTCAAGCACCCCAACTGGAACATGGGTGCCAAGATCACCATCGACTCCGCCACCCTGATGAACAAGGGCCTGGAGCTGATCGAGGCGGTCTGGCTGTTCGGCCTGCCCCCCGAGAAGATCCAGATCGTGGTGCAGCGCCAGAGCATTGTCCACTCTGCCGTGCAGTACAGCGATAACTCCATCATCGCCCAGCTGGGCGTGCCCGATATGCGCATCCCCATCCAGTACGCCCTGACCTACCCGGCCCGTGTGCCCGGTGTGGTGCCCGAGCTGGACTTTACCACTCTGAAGCTGCTGACCTTCGATGTGGCCGACGAGGAGACCTTCCGCTGCCTGGCTGCCTGCAAGAAGGCCATCAAGAAGGGCGGTCTGGGCCCCTGCGCCGCCAACGGTGCCAACGAGGAGGCAGTGAAGCTCTTCCTCGAGGATAAGATCGGCTTCCTCGATATCGGCCGACTGGTGGAGGCTGTTGTGGACAGCGACAGCTTTGGCGGCGATTACACCCTGGCCGATGTGTATGAGTGCGACAAGATGGCCCGCGCCTTTGTGAGAGCGCACCTGTAAGGAGAACTGATGTCTTTTATTGTCACCTTTATTGCTGCGGTGTTCGTGTTCAGCGCCGTGATCGCCATCCACGAGTTCGGCCACTTCATGGTAGCAAAGCTCTGCGGTGTGCAGGTCAACGAGTTCTCCATCGGCATGGGGCCGGTGCTGTGCAAGCGGGTGCGCAAGGGCACCCAGTACAGCATCCGCGCCCTGCCCGTGGGCGGCTTTGTGGCGCTGGAAGGGGAGGAAAGCCCCGAGAGCAAGCAGGCGGAGGAACGGTCAAACCCCTCAGCCGCCGATGGCGGCAGCTCCCCTGATAGGGGAGCCCTTGGCATAGCGGAGACTTCCCCCGAGGAGGAAAAGCCTGCTGGTATTCCTCTGAATGAGGCCCCTGTCTGGCAGCGGGCCCTCATCATGCTGGCGGGTGCCGGGATGAACTTTGTGCTGGGCTTTGTGGTCATGGCCATCCTCATCACGGCCCAGAGCGAACCCATCACCAGCAAGGTCCTCTATCAGGTGGAGGAAAACGCCCTCTGCGGCCAGACCGGCCTGCAGGCAGGGGATAAGATCCTTGCGGTGAACGGCCGCCGCTGCTTTGTGGCAAACGATATCCTCTATGAGCTGATGCGCACGGAGGACTACACCGCCGATTTCACCGTTCTGCGGGACGGCAAAAAGGTGGAGCTGCCCGGTGTGCAGTTCGACACCTGGCAGGATGACAAGGGCGAGACCCACATGAGCCTGGGCTTTACAGTCTACGGCATCAAAAAAACACCGCTGAACGTGCTGAAAGAGGCGGGCAACAGCGTGCTCTACTACGGGCGCATCATCTTTGCCTCCCTCTCCGACCTGCTGCGGGGGCGGGAGAGCATCAACGACCTCTCCGGCCCGGTGGGCATCGTAACGGCCATCGGGCAGGCCGCCAGCTACGGCTGGCAGGACCTGCTGGAGATGCTGGCGCTCATCACCGTGAATGTGGGCATCTTCAACCTGCTGCCCTTCCCGGCGCTGGACGGCGGCAAAGTGGTGTTCCTGCTCATTGAGGGCGTGACCGGCCATGCCGTGCCCGAAAAGATCCAGAGCGGCCTGACCGTGGCGGCCTTTGCGCTGCTGTTCGGGCTGATGATTTTTGCAACTTACAACGATATCCTCCGGCTCATTACCGGGGCAATGTGATACGGAAAGGAAAACGACCATGCGGCAGCTGAAACGAGAAGTGAAGATCGGCAATGTGACCATTGGCGGCAACAACCCCATTGCGGTGCAGACCATGCTGAATGTCCCCGTGGAGGACATTGAGGGCAACGTTGCCCAGGCAAAGCGCTGTGAGGCGGCGGGCTGCCAGATCCTGCGTGTGACCTGCCCCAGCGCGGCGGATGCCAAGTGCATCGAGGCCGTGAAGAACGCGGTGAACATCCCCATCGTGGCGGATATCCACTTTGACTACAAGGCAGCGCTGGCCTGCGCCGACGTTGGTGTGGACAAGATCCGCATCAACCCCGGCAACATCGGCGACGACGACCGGGTCAAGGCCGTGGTGCAGGCCTGCCAGCAGAAGAATATCCCCATCCGCATCGGCGTGAACGGCGGCAGCCTGGAAAAGCACATTCTGGCAAAGTACGGCGCGCCCGTGCCCGAGGCCATGGTGGAAAGCGCTCTGTACCATGTCCGCCTGCTGGAGAAGTTCGATTTCAACAACATCGTCATCTCCATCAAGAACTCCAACGTGCCCCGCATGATGGAGGCCTACCGCCAGCTGAGCGCTGTGACCGATTACCCCCTGCATGTGGGCGTGACCGAGGCCGGTACTTACCAGATGGGCCTGCTCAAGAGCGGCATGGGTATTGGCGGGATGCTGCTGGAGGGCATCGGCGATACCATCCGCGTCTCGCTGGCCGCCGAGCCTGAGAAGGAAGTGGAAGCAGGCTACAACATCCTGCGCGCCGTGGGCTTCCCCGTGGCTGGCCCCGAGGTCATCACCTGCCCCACCTGCGGCCGCACCCAGTACCCCTGCACCGAGATCGCCAACGAGGTGGAAAAGCGCCTGCAGGGCTATAAGAAATCCATCAAGGTGGCCGTCATGGGCTGCGTGGTCAATGGCCCCGGCGAGGCCCGCGAAGCCGATATCGGCATTGCAGGCGGCAAGGGCGAGGCTGTCCTCTTCATCCACGGCCAGCCCATCAAGAAGCTGACCGGGGATAATATCCTCGACCAGTTCATGGAGGAAATCTATAAGATCTGAGAGACAACCCTCTCAGTCTCGCTGCGCTCGCCAGCTCCCCCAAAGGGGGAGCCAACGCATCTGCAAGGGGAGAGGGTGCTGATGGTTAAACCTCTCAGCCTTCGCTGACGGTTAAACCTCTCCGTCATCTTCGCTAACGCTCGATGCCACCTCCCCTAGTAGGGGAGGCCTTGGCATAGGGCTCATTTTTCGCAATGATCGCCTATCGGCTCCAAAATGCACTCCTGCCGCAAGGATAAGGCTTTGCGCCAGCAGGGCAAACAGGAGCGAAGCGCCAGACCACGAAAACGCGACGGCCTGCCAAGGGCTCCCCTACTAGGGGAGCTGCCGAGCGTCAGCGACGGCTGAGAGGTTTAACCCCGTCAGCACCCCCTGAAGGTCATGCCGCAATCGCCTCTCCCTTTGGGAGAGGTGGCATCCCGCAGGGATGACGGAGAGGGCGCAGGCGAAGCGCCTGAGAGGTTCAGAAATAACATCAAAAGGAGTAACCCATCGTGACACCACTTGTATCTCAGCTATGGCCGCAGTTCATGGCGGACCCGGATTTCGCGGCCAGTTTCGGGCGCGTGATCGTGGAACATGCCCGGATGCTGCGGCAGGAGCGGCAGGTCGTTTTTACCCTGCGCAGTGCCGCCCCGCTGGACAAGGGGCTGTGCGCCCGGTTGCTGGCCTCCCTGCAGCCGGATTATGAGGGCTTTGAACTGAAGATCGACAACCTCTTTGGCTATGCCACGCTGGACGAAGCCGCCCTGCGGGAGCTGATGGAGGAGATGAAGCGGGACGGCATCCCCATCAACGGTTTTCTGGACCGGTGCCGGATCACCATCACCGGCCAGAACATCACGGTGGGGGTCTGCCACGGCACCAAGTTTTTGCAGGAGATGGAGTTTGAGCGCCTGCTGGCGGACCGCGTTGCCGCCCACACCGGTGTCAGGCCCAAAGTCACCCTGACAAGCGCGGTGGGCGAGGCCGAACAGCGCCAGATGGAAGAAAAGCTGGAGCGCAAGATCGCCCCGCCGGTGGTCAAGTTCGAGAAAAAGAACACCGCCCCCTCCATCAAGGTGGAGGGCCTTGACCTGACCGACAAGCCCGTGACCATTTTCCACGGCAAGATGTTCACCCCCAAGAACCTCACCCCCCTCAAGGACCTGGGCGGCGAGGGCGGCAAGTGCGTGATCTGGGGCGACGTGTTCTTTACCGAGGTCAAGGGCAACTACCGCAAGATCTACACGGTGTCCATCACCGATTACACCGGCTCCATCAACCTGAAGATCCGCGCGCAGGAAGGGGAGGACTGCTCCAAGTGGGAGAACATCCCCAAGGGCACCACCCTGCTGGTGCGCGGCGACTGCACCTACGACAAGTACGAGCATGACTACATCGTCTACCCCTACGATGTCCTGTTCGTGGAACGGAAAAAGCGGGAGGACAACGCCCCGGAAAAGCGGGTGGAGCTTCACCTGCATACCAAGCTGTCCAGCATGGATGCCTTCTGCGACCCGGGCGGCATTGTCAAGCTGGCCCACCGGATGGGCCACCCTGCCATTGCCATCACCGACCACGGTGTCTGTCAGGGCTACCCGGAGGCCATGCTGGCCACCGATGAGATCCACAAGAGCGACCCGGATTTCAAGCTGATCTACGGCTGCGAGGCCTATTTTGTGGATGATATGGTGCCCTGCGTCTACGGCGTGAAGGACCAGCCGCTGGACGGCGAGTTCTGCGTGTTCGACACCGAGACCACCGGCCTGGACCCCGGCGTGGAGTACCTGACCGAGATCGGCGCGGTGATCGTGCGGAACGGGGAAGTGGTGGAGGAGTTCGACACCTTTGTCAAGCCGGGCAAGCCCATCACCCCCAAGATCACCGAGCTGACCGGCATCACCAACGAGATGGTGGCCGATGCCCCCGGGGAAAAGGAAGCGCTGGAAGCCTTTCTCCGGTTCGCGGATGGCCGCATCCTGGTGGCCCACAATGCCCATGCGTTCGATATCCGCTTCCTGAAAGCCGCCGCCAAGCGCAGCGGCATTTCCTTTGAGCCGACCTATATCGACACCCTGACCATGGCGCAGGCCATGTACCCGGGCCTGCACAACTACAAGCAGGGGACCATCAACAAGCATCTGGAGCTGCCCAGCTACGAGGCCCACCGCGCCTGCGAGGACTCCGCCGCGCTGGGCCGCATCTTCTGCGTCATGCTCAGCGACCTTGCCGAGAAAGAGGTCACCACCGTGGAGGGCATCAACACCGGTCTGGGCGGCAACCGGGAGGTGCTGAAAAAGAAGTACTTCCACCTCATCATTCTGGTCAAGAACCAGATGGGCCTGAAGAACCTGTACAAGATCGTGAGCGAGGCCCACGTCAACTACTTCTTCAAGAAGCCCCGTGTGCCCCGCAGCCTGCTGAACAAGTACCGCGACGGCCTGATCCTGACCAGCGCCTGCGAGGCGGGCGAGCTTTACCGTGCCGTTGTGGAGGGGCGCTCCTACGAGGAACTGAAGAAGATCGCCTCCTACTACGACGTGCTGGAGATCCAGCCCCTGGGCAACAACGAGTATATGGTGCGGGACGGCAAGGTGGAGAGCGAGGAAGTCATCAAGGACTTCAACCGCACCATCATCCGGCTGGGCGAGGACCTGCACAAACCGGTCATCGCCACCGGCGACGTGCACTTTACCGAGCCGGAGGATGCCATCTACCGCACGGTGCTGCAGGCGGGCAACGGCTTCAAGGATGCGGACACCCAGCCCCCGCTGTTCTACCGCACCACGGAGGATATGCTGAAGCAGTTCAGTTACCTGCCCAAGGAAAAGGCCTACGAGATCGTGGTGACCAACCCCCGCAAGATCGCGGCCACCATCGACAACAACGTGCGGGCCATTCCGCGCGGCACCTACCCGCCCAGCATCGAGGGTGCGGAGCAGCAGCTGCGCGATGCCACCTGGGAACACGCCAAGCGGGATTACGGCGACCCCCTGCCCAAGATCGTGGAGGACCGCCTGAAAAAGGAGCTGGACTCCATCTGCGGCCACGGCTACGCTGTTCTGTACGTCATTGCCGTCAAGCTGGTGGCCTACTCCAACGCAGGCGGCTATCAGGTGGGCAGCCGTGGCTCGGTGGGCTCCTCTGCCGTGGCCCACTTCTCCGGCATTTCGGAGGTCAACAGCCTGCCGCCCCACTACCGCTGCCCCAAGTGCAAGTACAGCGAGTTCATCACCGACGGCAGCGTGGACGACGGCTTTGACCTGCCCGATAAGGACTGCCCCCACTGCGGCACCCGGATGCTGGTGGACGGCCACGACATCCCCTTTGAGACCTTCTTGGGCTTCTACGGCGACAAGGAGCCTGATATCGACCTGAACTTCTCGGGCGAGTATCAGTCCAACGTCCACCGCTACACCGAGGAGCTCTTCGGCAAGGCCAATGTGTTCAAGGCGGGCACGGTGTCCGGCATTCAGGACAAGACCGCCTACGGCTACGTCAAAAAGTATCTGGAAGCCCGCGGCAAAACCGTCAACCACGCCGAGGAGAACCGCCTGACCCTGGGCTGCACCGGTGTCAAGCGCACCACCGGCCAGCACCCCGGCGGCATGGTCGTTGTGCCCGACACCTACGAGATCTACGATTTCTGCCCCATCCAGCACCCGGCGGATGATGTGGCGGGCGGCCTGCTCACGACGCATTTCGAGTTCAAGTACCTCCACGACACCCTGCTCAAGCTGGACGAGCTGGGCCACGACATGCCCACCTTCTACAAGTATTTTGAGGAGTACACCGGCATCCCCGTGGACAGCATCCCCATGAACGACCCCCGGGTGTACAGCCTGCTCACCAGCCCGGAGGAGCTGGGCGTGACCCCGGAGCAGATCGACAGCCAGACCGGCACCTTTGGCATCCCGGAAATGGGCACCAACTTCGTGCGCGGAATGCTGGTGGAGGCCCGGCCCCGGAACTTCTCGGAGCTGATCCAGATCTCGGGCCTGTCCCACGGCACCGATGTCTGGACCGGCAACGCCGACGAGCTGATCCGCAGCGGCACCTGCACCATCGCGGAGGTCATCGGCTGCCGTGACAGCATCATGCTCTACCTGCTGCGCAAGGGGCTGGAGCCCAAGATGGCCTTTGATATCATGGAGGCTGTACGTAAGGGCAAGGTGGCCAAGGGCGGCTTCAAGCCCGGCTGGGAGGAAGCCATGCGGGAGCACGAGGTGCCGGACTGGTACATCGAGTCCTGCCGCAAGATCAAGTATATGTTCCCCAAGGCCCACGCTGTGGCCTACCTGATGAGCGCCATCCGGCTGATGTGGTTCAAGCTCTACCGCCCGGCAGAGTTCTACGCCGTTTACTTCACCGTGCGCGGCGATGATATCGACTATGAGGCCGCTGTGGGCGGTGCGGCTGTGGCCCGCGCCCACATGGAGGCGGTGAAGCGCCGCCTGAAAGAGGAGAAGAACGCCAAGGACGAGGACGTGCTGGTCAGCCTGCAGCTGGTCAACGAAATGCTCTCCCGCGGGTATGCGTTCCTGCCCATCGAGCTGGGCAAGAGCCGCGGCAACAAGTATATCGTGGAGGATGGCAAGGTGCGCCTGCCCTTCTGTGCCCTGAAAGGCGTGGGCGGCACTGCCGCCGCCTCGCTGGAGCGGGCCACCATCGACGGGCAGGAGTATATCTCCGTGGAGGAACTCCAGCAGGCCACCGGCGTGACCAGCGCCGTGCTGGAAAGCCTGCGCAGCGCCGGTGTGCTGGCAGACCTGCCCGAAAGCAGCCAGGTGAGCTTCTTCTGACCCCTTGAATTTTGGGGGGAGGCAGGCTCAGGCTCCGAATCGTTCATCAAGTGCAACAAAAAATCCCCTGCCAATATCCGGCAGGGGATTTTTGAGTTGTGTGGTGCAGCAGCTGCTTTCCTTGCAGATGCATTGGCCCCCTTACGCTTCCTTTTCCATAGCGGCCAGCGGGGTAAGGTACTCCTTGCAGCACTCCTCGTACATGAGGGAGTATTCCTTGCTGGGGTTGTGGTGCATCAGGCTCTTGAGGGTGTGGGAATCGTAGTCATCGCCCTCGCTGGTGCCCACCAGACGGGCCGCCACGTTGGAGCAGTGGTCGGAGATGCGCTCCACATTGTTCAGCACATCCAGGAACACCACGCCGGTATCAATGGAGCAGATGCCGTCCTTCAGGCGCTTGATGTGGCCGTCGCGGAGCTTCTCCACCAGAATGTCGATGACCTCTTCCAGCGGCTCCACCTGACGGGCCAGCGCGATGTCATCGTTCTCAAAGGCATCGTTGGTGCGGGTCAGAATCTGCTCCAGCGCGGAATCCAGCAGCTTCAGCTCGTTCTTGGCAATGTCGCTGAAGGAGGCCTCTTTCTCGTAGAGCTCCACGGCCTTTTCCTGAATGTTCACGGCGTAGTCGCCGATGCGCTCGAACTCGGTGACAAAATTCAGCAGCTCGGTCACGGCGTGGCTCTCGTCGTCGCCCAGCTCCTGGTCAGTCATCTTGATGAGGTAGTTGGAGATCTCCACCTCCATCCGGTCAATGAGGTTCTCCCGCACATTGATGGCGCTCACCACGTCCTCATCCATCTTGAGCAGCAGGGGAGTGGAGAGGCTGACGTTGCGGGCGGCACGGCGGGACATCTTAACCACGGCGCTCTTGGCCTGCTGCAGGGCCACGGCCGGGCTCTTGAACAGACGCTCATCCAGCACGGGCATACTCATCTCCTGTGCTTCCTCGGCACTGTTGGGCACGGTGAGCATGGCCAGCTTGGAGAGCACACTGCTGAAAGGCAGGAACAACAGCATGGCCGCCACACTGGAAAGGGTGTGGATGTTTGCAATGGTGCTCTTGTTCATTACGTCGCCCCACACCGGGATGCCGATGGTGTACCGCACGGCGTAGATGGCACCCAGCAGCACAAAGCTGCCGATGATGTTGAAATACAGGTGGATCAGGGCGGCGCGCTTGCCGTCCTTGGAGGAGCCGCCGATGGTCAGCAGCGGGGTAAAGGCGGTGCCGATGTGGGCACCCAGAATGATGGGGATGGCGCTGCCAAAGGTGACAAGGCCGGTGCTGGACAAGGCCTGCAGGATACCCACCGAGGCCGAGGAGGACTGGATGATGACGGTGACGACCATGCCCACCAGCACGCCCAGCACGGGGTTGGTCATGCTGACGAACAGCTCCTGAAAGGCTGCGCTCTCCCGCAGAGGGGACACGCCGGTGTCCATCAGGCTCATGCCCGTGAACAGGATGCCGAAGCCCAGCATGATCTGGCCGATGTTCTTCTTTTTGGCGTTGCGCAGGAACACATAAAAAATGCAGCCGACAAATGCCACCACCGGCGCAAACGTCTTGGGCTGGATGAGGGTCAGCAGAAGGCTTTCACCCGAGATATCCGCCATGCGGATGAGCTGACCGGTGACCGTGGTACCAATGTTTGCACCCATGATGACACCCACCGACTGCGTCAGGGTCATAATGCCAGAGTTGACAAGGCCGACACAGATGACGACTGTGCCTGCGGAGGACTGGATCACGCCGGTGATGAGGGTGCCGAAAATGACACCCTTGATGGTGGAGGAGGTCAGCTTTTGCAGCACGCCCTGCATCTTGCCGCCCGCCAGCTTTTCCAGGCCGGCACCCATGATCGACATACCATAGAGGAACAGCGCAATACCGCCCAACAATGAGGTGATGTGTGTGATATCCATCTCGATACTCCTAAAAACTTCCTTTTGCTCTTACAACAAACCAAGGACGGCCGCCCGGGGCTTCCTGCCCTGAACGCCGTCCTTTTTATTATAGCATTGAACTCCCCCGGACAACAAGCGTTATTTTACATGTTTTTTGCATTTTTACTGCATTTCCGCGCCGCTTTGTCCTTTTGTCAACTGTTCTTTTCTTATATTTTACAGGTATTTTACATTTGAGCTTTCCCTGCGCGCTCCTGACATGCTTCCGGGAACTGCCGGGAATGTGTCATGCGGCCTCGTCCAGCTCCTCCATGGCTTCCCGCACCGTGTCCGCCGAGAAGAGGAACACCCCGCCCTGGGTATAAACCTCCACATGGCCGCCTACAGATCGGATCTCGTACTCACTCATGGTGTTCCCTCCTGTTCCTGCAGCCCGCCTCCGGGCCGCTCCTGTTTTGTTCGACAAGAGGAGTATACCAGATGCGGGGTACGATAAGGGGGACTTTCAAGCAGTCCGCTTGACTTTTTTCATAAGCCAGCATATAATGAATATGACACCACATACGACACCACAAAGCAAACTGTATGCCCATTACGATACCCAAGCACGAACCGATCAAGAAAGTATATGTGGAAATGGTGCGTCAGATCGTAGAGAGTGAGGCGAAAAACGATGAAAACGCTGAATGAATATCTGGCTCTTCCGTATCGGATGGAGATTGTAGAGGACAGGGAAGAGGGCGGCTATGTTGTCTCCTATCCCGATCTGCCGGGGTGCCTGACCTGCGGCGAGACCATTGAAAGCGCTGTGGAGAATGCTCGGGATGCTAAGAGGGTCTGGCTGGAGGCCGCACTGGAAGAGGGCGTATCCATTCCGATGCCGGACAGTCTGGAGGATTACTCCGGGCAGTTCAAGCTCCGCTTGCCCCGCAGCCTGCACCGCGCTCTGGCGGAGCACTCCCAGCGGGAAGGCATCAGTATGAATCAGTACTGCGTTTACCTGCTGGCAAAAAATGATGCCCTGCACGCAGGGTAAAAGGAAAGCTTTCCGGCCCTTCGCTCTGGTGAGCGGGGGCTTTTCTTATTTTCTCCCTCTTTTTTCGCATTTTTCGCGCGAAAAATCGCCGGAACATACTCGTTGACGATACAACCAAAAGATGTTACACTTTGGGTAACAAAACAACGCTGTGTAATGCAAAAGAAAGAGGTGTTTCCATGAACGAAATGAAGGAAGCAGTGGGGAACTGGCGGGAGGCAAAGCAGTTCAGCCCGGCGGACGAGAACGATTTCCTGCGGTGGCTGGACAAGGCCGACACTGAGGAGAAGCTCTTTTCCCGGCTGACCTTCTGGTTTACCTTCCGGGGCCTGCCTGCGGACCAGAACCAGCGGTATCATCTGGTGCAGGAGCGGGCCCGGGAACTGCGGCTCTGGAACGGGCTGGAGCTCAAGCTCCGGCGCTGGCAGGACCGCGTGGCCGACGAGTACGAGCAGATCGGAAAGGAGGCGTTCGCGGCCCGCATCGGCGAGGACTACGCCGATTACATCAACAGCCTGACCGACCCGGAGGCCGCCCCGCAGCAGGCTGCCCCGGAGCCGGAGACCGCAAAGCCTGCCGGGGTGCAGGCGTGGTCGGCCCGGGAGCTGTCTGAAATGGTGCTGCCGCCCATCCGCCATGTGGTGGAGGGCCTGCTGCCCATGGGCATGGGGGTGCTGGTGGCAAAGCCCAAGTTGGGCAAGAGCTGGATGGTGCTGGACCTCTGCCTTGCCGTGGCACAGGGGGAGCCGTTCCTGGGGTTCCCCACCCAGCAGCACGGCACGCTCTACCTCGCCCTGGAGGACGGCAAGAGCCGGATGCAGACCCGCCTGCGCCGCTTGCTGGAGGGCAGGCCCGCCCCGGCTAACATGCACGTTATGTTTCAGGCCCAACGGCTGGGCGAGGGCCTGCTGGAAATGCTGGGGGAGTATCTGGATGCCAACCCGGACATCCATCTGGTCTGCATCGATACCTTATCCAAGATCAAGCCCAAGGCAAAGCCCTTTGAGAATGCCTACGATGCCGACTACGACTACATGGGCAGGCTGAAGGCCTTTGCCGACAGCCGGGGCATCTGCGTGCTGCTGGTGCACCACACCCGCAAGAGCAAGAACCCCGAGGACAGCTTCGACAACATCAACGGCTCCACCGGCATCCTGGGTGCGGCGGATTTCACCATCGTGCTGGACAAGCAGAGCCGGATGGACGATGAAGCAGGCTTTCTGCTCACCGGCCGCGACATCGAGCAGTGCGAGCGGGTCATCCGCTTCGATAAGGCCCGCTGCCGCTGGGTCATGCAGGGCACGGCGGCCCAGCTGGCCGCGCAGCGCCGGGTGGCCGAGTATGAGGCAGAGCCCATCGTCAAGACCCTGCGGGTGCTCTTGCAGCAGGGGGATGGAACGTGGAGCGGCTACTCCAAGAACCTGATGGAGATGGGCCAGCGGTACGCCCATACCGAGCTGGCACCAAATCTGCAAATGCTTTCAAAGCGTATTCAGGAGCTGCAACCTATGCTTTGGGAACGAGATACTATTAGATATTGGTATAACAGCAATGGAAACGCTGGGAGAAAGCATAACTTTCGACAGGAACGAGCCGATAACAATGCTTCGGTTCCAGTGTCTGCACAGTTATCGTTAAGACATAATTATCATTGATATCATTGGTTATCATTGATTGTCATTGACTGGTGGCAATGAAGAGCAATGATTTCAATGACTTCAATGATGAATGTTAGTATAACGAGAAAAAGCCCTGCGCAATGCCAAGGGCTCCCCCTTCGGGGGAGCTGGCAAAGCCGCAAGGCTTTGACTGAGAGGGTGAGGGCCTTACCCTCCCGCCGCAAGGCTGCCCTTGGGGCAGGCATCCGGGGAGCTCTGGGCCTTCCGGGCCTCGGTGCGGGCCTTGTCGTAGCAGTAGCGGATGATGGCCTGCCGCCGCACGATGCCGATAAAGATGCCCCGGTCGTCCACCACGGGCACAAAGTTCTGGTTCATGGCCGCTTCGATCAGCTGGTCCATGCTGGTGGTGACAGTCACGGCCTTGTAATCCCGCTTGTGGGCAAAGCTCGAGATGGGCACATCCTCGGCGGCTTCAATGTCCAGCCCGTGCTGCTGTTTCAGCCCCCAGAGGATATCCCCCTCGGTCAGGGTGCCCACATACTCGCCCTTGCGGTTGAGCACCGGGATGGATGCGTAGCGGTTGTTCTCCCATTTTTCCAGCGTCTGCCGCAGGGTGAAGTCATCGTAGACATACATCAGGTCCTGCTTGGGGGAAAGGAAAAACAAAATGTTCATCAAACAGCTCTCCAATCGTTATCCTATCGTAAACAGTGGTTCTGCCGTAAGGGCGCAGCTCCCGTTCCTCTGCTTTGATTTTAGCACTTTTCCACAGGCGGATAAAGTCAAAAATCATACTTTTTAGAATTTATTCACAGTCGCGCCCGGCCTTTTTGCAAAACATGCAGGAAAACCGTGCACAGGGCAGGGTTTTGTGGTATAATAGGAACACGAATCGGCTCACATTGCCCGCCCTTTGGAAATTGTGCTGTACACAGGGCGTGGGAAGTTGTATAATAAGGATACCGATTCCTTTCCCGGTATGCGGCGGGTTTGCCGCGGCAAGCCGGGCCACCCCAACAAGATTTCAAATAAAGGAGCAGAGCGACTATGATCACTTCCCGTTTCCCGCTGGGAGATGTCAGCTTTTCCGCCGAGTACTTCTCTACGCTGGTAGGCGAAGCAACCAAACAATGCTACGGCGTGGCCGCAATGACCCCCCGCGACCTGACCGACGTGGTCAAGAGCGTGGTGCGCGGCAACGATTACTCTGAAAAGGGCGTTCGTGTCACACAGGAAGAGGGCCGTCTCGTGATCGAGCTGCACATTGCCGTCAGCTATGGGCTCAACATCTCCACCGCCGCGCGCAGCATCTCGCACCGCGTCAAGGACGAAGTGGAGCAGGCCACCGGCCTGAAGGTTGCCCGTGTGATCGTGTCGGTGGACGACGTGATCGCCTGATGGAACTTTTTATTAAGGAGTAAGGACAATGATTTCTGGTAAGATCCTGCGCGACGCGATCATCTCCGGCGCGAACAACATCAACAACCAGCGCTCCCGTGTGGACGAGCTGAACGTTTTCCCCGTGCCCGATGGCGACACCGGCACCAACATGGGCATGACGGTGGGTGCCTCCGTGGCAGAGCTGAACGCGCTGGACGACGGCTGCACCGTGGGTGAGGCCGCCAAGACCGCTGCCTCCGCCATGCTGCGCGGTGCCCGCGGCAACTCCGGCGTGATCACCAGCCTGCTGTTCCGCGGCTTCTCCAAGGCGCTGGAAGGCAAGAAGGAGGCCGACACCGCCGACATCATCGCCGCCCTGAAAAAGGGCGTGGAGGGTGCCTACAAGGCCGTGATGAAGCCCACCGAGGGCACCATCCTGACCGTTGCCCGGGTGGCCAGCGAGGAAGCTGCCGCCTGCGGTGCCGAGGAGATCCCCGCCCTGTGGGATGTGGTGATGACCGCAGGCCAGAAGGCGCTGGAGGATACCCCCAACCTGCTGCCCGTGCTGAAAAAGGCCGGCGTTGTGGACGCAGGCGGCCAGGGCATTATGATCATCTTTGAGGGCATGGGTAAGGTGTTCCACGGCGAGCCCATGGTGGCCGGCGGCGAGGGCACCCCCAACAAGGCCAAGCTCTCCACCGAGAACGCAGGCAAGGGCGTGTTCACCGACGACCTGATGAAGGTGGAGGACATCAAGAACGGCTACTGCACCCAGTTCCTCATCAACAAGTACGAGGGCGCAAGCGCCGCAAAGATGCGCGCCTTTGCCGAATCCAACGGCGACAGCGTGGTCTGCATCGAGGATGACGATGTCATCAACCTGCATGTCCACACCGCTGACCCCGGCAAGATCCTGAGCGAGGCCATCAAGTACGGCTACCTGACCAACTTCAAGATCGAGAACATGCACGAGCAGTTCCTGGCCCGCCAGAAGCAGGGCAAGAGCCTGGAAAAGCAGGCCTCCGCTGAAAAGGCTCCCGCACAGGCCAGCGAGTTCGTTTACGCCGCAGTGGACCCCAGCCGTGACTACGGCTTTGTGGCCGTTGCCGCCGGTGAGGGCCTGAAGGCCGTGTTCACCGACCTGGCTGCGGACGCTGTCGTCTCCGGCGGCCAGACCATGAACCCCGCCACCGAGGACATCCTTGCCGCCATCCAGAGCGTGCCCGCCAAGACCGTGTTCGTGCTGCCCAACAACAAGAACATCATCATGGCAGCGGAGCAGGCCCAGAAGCTGGCTGACCGTCAGGTGATCGTTCTGCCCACCCGCACCGTGCCCATGGGCATCACCGCGCTGCTCAACTTCGACCCCTCCGCCAACGCTGAGACCAACACCATCAACATGATGGCCGCCGCCGACAAGGTCAGCACCGGCCTCATTACCTACGCTGCCCGCGACAGCGAGTTTGACGGCAAGCGGATCCGGAAGGGCGAGATCATGGCTCTGGAGAACGGCAAGATCGTTGCCACCTCCACCGACCTGACCAAGGCCACCTACCGCCTGGCCCGCAGCATGTGCAAGAAGGACTCCAGCTTTGTCACCATCATCTCCGGCTGCGATGTCTCCGACGAGGAGGCCGAGAAGCTGACCGAGATCGTCAAGGCAAAGTGCCCCAACCACGTTGAGGTCAGCCACATCCGCGGCGGCCAGCCCGTATACTATTATATGATCAGCGTGGAGTAAAATTGCACTCCGGCTGAAACAGAACCGCAAAACAACCCCCTGTACCAGACCATGGCACAGGGGGTTTGTTGATTGCACATTGTCAGTTTCTATGCTATACTGTAGCTAATGCTGGAAACAGCAGGAGAAAAGCGCTGTCTGCAATGCAGGTGGTCAACTTCGCGCTCCCGAATGCCTATTTTCCGGAAGGAAGCCAGGCGGATGGGAACGGAACTTTTTTGAATTGGATCCTTTCCCGGAGCCGCCTGTCGGCGAAGGGAGGGATGTCGGATGACTCTGACAGAAGTTTGCGCGGTACTGACGGTAGCAATTGCTCTTTTGAGCCTGCTCGTCTCAGTTGCGAAAGCTGCATTTGATGCTGGCTGGAAAATTTCTCACGAGAAGAACGATAAAAGCAAAAAAGATTGACCGCCCCCAGTCTCACAAACTCGGCGGTCAATCTTTTTGACTTAAAAGGGAACGTGGAGCTGGCCATATTGCGGCCAGCGCTCTTTCTGTTCATAGTATAGTTGATTTGCGATGGTTTGTCAAGTTCACGCTGGGGGCCGCAATCCGGACGGAGCGGTTCACCCGCCCAGGTCCTCCAGCACCTCCTGCAGGGCGGCATCTCCCGTCACTGTCATGCCCTGCTTGACACGCAGCGCGTCATTCTCTGGCAGGAGATTGACGTAAATGCCTGTCTGCCGGGCAAGGCGGGTGGGGGAGCCATCCGGCCCGCAGGTGTAGACGGCTACCATGCCGCCCTCGTCCCGGAGCAGGTATTGGGTGGGCTGGCCGGTGTCGGGCAGAGTCTGGGCCGCAAGGCTCGGCTCGGAGGGCACCGGCGTTTCGGCGGCGCTGTCCGCTCCCGGTGCAGGGGAGGGAAGCGCCAGCCGGGGCAGGGCCATCCAGAACAGGCTGAAGGCGATGGCAAAGGCGCACAGGGCGTAAAACAGGCAGAGAACTACTTTCCGCATGGAGAAAATCACTCCTTTCCAGCGGGTCTTTCCAGCGGTAGTATGCGCAAAAATGCCGCCCCTGAGACAGAAGTGCACAATTTTCACACCGGAATGCTGTACTTTACGGGGGGAAGTGTGCTATACTAGCAGTATCTGATTAGAAATAGGGGCGGCAGGCCCACGGCAAGGCCTGCCTTTGTCCAACCTTTCAGCTGTAAGCAGCCGATAACGGGGTTAAACCTCTCAGCCGTCGCTGACGCTCGGCAGCTCCCCTAGTAGGGGAGCCCTTGGCAGGCCGTTGCGTTTTCGTGGTCTGACGCTTCGCTCCTATTTGCCCTGCTGGCGCAAAGTCTTACCCTTGCGGCAGGAGTGCGTTTTGGAGCCGATAGGCGATCATTGCGAAAAATGAACCCTATGCCAAGGCCTCCCCTACTAGGGGAGGTGGCATCGAGCGAAGCGAAGATGACGGAGAGGTTTAACCGTCAGCGAAGGCTGAGAGGTTGTACCAAGGCGAGGCCTGACCCCGAAGCGATAACGGCAAAGAGGCTATGCGGGACAGTGTCCCGCTCCATAAGCGATACCACCACGTCAGGAGGCGATCCTTATCTCAAACGAATCGAGAAAGATCCACCGGGGCGCTGCACGCACGGACGTGCAGCCCACGGGGGGACGTAAAGTGAATGTGAGCAACAGCCGCAGGGAAGAGCCGCCCAAGCGCGGGCGTGCCCCCAGGGAGCCAAAGGATCCCCGGGAAAAGGCGAAGCACCCCATCCTCAGGGCGCTGGGCCGCACGCTGGCCACCCTCATCTGCCTGGGCATCATGGTGTGCAGCCTGGCGGCAGTGGCGGCGGTGTACTACGCCGTGCAGGCCACGGCCAACGACGGCAACCTGCTGGACCTGGACAACATCGAGCTGAGCCAGTCCAGCACCGTGGTGGCCACCGACCCCGACACCGGCGCGCAGGTGGAGTATGCCACCCTGCGCTCCTCCAACAGCCACCGCGTCTGGGCAGACCTGGAACAGATCCCCACCAACCTGCAGTATGCGTTCATCTGCACCGAGGACAAGGATTTCTACAACGAGCCGGGCGTGAACTTCAAGCGCACCATCGGTGCCATGGTCAACGAGTATCTGCTGCCCATTTACAGCTCCAAGCAGGGCGCTTCCACGCTGGAGCAGCAGCTCATCAAGAACCTGACCAGCGACAAGAGCGCCAGCGGCGTGGAGGGTGCGCTGCGCAAGCTGCGCGAGATCTACCGCGCCCTCTGCCTGAGCCGCGCCTACTCCAAGGAGACCATTCTGGAGGCCTACCTGAACACCATCAGCTTCACCGGCACCATTCAGGGCGTTCAGACAGCGGCCAACGAGTATTTCAACAAGGACGTGAGCCAGCTCACCCTCTGGGAGTGCGCTACCATCGCGTCCATCACCAAGAACCCCACCAACTACAACCCCTACACCAACCCCGAGAACCTGATCCACCGCCGCAACTTCATCATGTATAATATGTGGCAGCAGGGCATCATCTCGGAGGAGGATTACCGCAACGGCGCGGCCCAGCCCCTTGTGCTGGCCGAGGAGGACACCAACAAGAAGACCTCCTCCGTGACCAGCTACTTCACCGATGCCCTCTTCACCGAGGTGGTTCACGACATCATGGACAAGGAGGGCGTGGACGAATCCACGGCCCAGTCCATGCTCTACACCGGCGGCTATACCATCGAGGCCACCGTCAACCCCAAGATGCAGACGGCCATGGAGAACCTGATGCTCAACGAGGGCGTCGCTTACTTCCCGGCCGGCTGGCATGAGGAAGAGGTGACCAGCATCTCGGACGATGACGTGCAGGTGATGAACGCCGATGGCACTCCCAAGACCCGCACCGGCGACGACGGCACCGTGTACTACTACCGCAATGTCCGCACCCAGGCGGCCATGGTCACGCTGGACTATGACGGCAATGTGCTGGCCATGGTGGGCGGTCTGGGCGAAAAGACCAAGAGCCTTTCCCTGAACCGTGCTTACAGTGTGACCCGGCAGACCGGCTCCACCATCAAGCCCATCGGCGCGTACGCGCTGGGCGTGGAGTACGGGCTGGTGAACTGGTCCACCATGCTCAACAACTCGCCCCTGTACCAGAAGCAGGACATGGTCATCCGGGATGAGGACTACTGCCGCAAAAACGGCCTGATGGGCCTTTCCGACAGTCAGCTCAAGGCCTACCCCAACGCATGGCGCAGCTGGCCCCGCAACTACGGCGGCAATTATGGTGACGGCAGCGACCTGCCCCTGTGGAACGGTCTGGCCCGCTCCCTGAACACCATCGCCATCCGGGTGGGCGACCTGGTGGGCGCAAGCAACATCTTCAACTTTGTCTACAACACCCTGCAGCTGACCACTCTGGACCCCGCCAACGACGTGGGCCTTGCCCAGATGGTCATGGGCAGCCAGACCCACGGCGTGACCCCCACGGCGCTGGCCGCTGCCTTCCAGATCTTCTATGACGGCGAGTACACCACCCCGCACCTGTACACCCGTGTGCTGGACCGGGACGGCAACATCTACCTGGAGAACAACGCCACCAGCTATCAGGCCCTGACCCCGCAGACAGCCTATATTATGAACCGTCTGCTCAAGAACGTGCTCTACTCCAACGTGGGCACCGCCAGCGGCCGCTACCCCAACTCCAACGGCATGGAGTCCTTTGGTAAGACCGGTACCGCCAGCGACGAAAAGGATCTGTGGTTCGTGGGCGGCACGCCCTACTATGTCACCGCTGTCTGGTGGGGCTACGACGCGCCTTACGATATGACCAACACCCTGGGCAAGAATCAGGCCAAGACCCGTACCTGTGTCATGGCGTGGAAGGCCTATATGGAGCAGGTGCAGGCAAACCTGCCCTATAAGGCATTCCCCACCAGCGATGGCGTGGTGGAGCGCGCCTACTGCACCCAGAGCGGCCTGCTGGCCGGGGCCAACTGCCCCAGCCGCGCCACCGGCTACTACCGTGCCGATGACCTGCCCGATACCTGCAACTACTCCCACAGCAGCGGCGTGGCCGCAGCGCAGAGCGCGGACACCGCCCCCGTTGTGGGTCAGGATACCACCGGGCTGGATACGGATTGAACCTTTTAGGCGGCCCTTCCAGACGGCCCTCTCAGTCTCGCTGCGCTCGACAGCTCTCCCGAAGGGAGAGCCCTTGGCATGGCGTAAAGCTCATCCTCTTTGCCAAAGCCTCTCCCTTTGGGAGAGGTGGCATCCCGTAGGGATGACGGAGAGGGCACAAGGCCAGCCTCTGCTAAAAGTCACACTTTCTCAATTCCGGTGCGACAGCTTGCCACTTCACGCTCCAAAACTGGATAATCTGACAAAAAAGCATCCGGTCTCTTGCAATGCAGGGGGCCGGATGCTATTATATTCCCTGTAAGAACACTTGTGTTTGTGAGGTGAACAAGTTGGAACGCCGTTTTTATCTGGTGGACGCGGAGGTCCTGCCCGAGGTCTTCCTGAAAGTGGTCAAGGCCAAGGAGCTTCTGGCAAGCGGGGAAGTGCGCAGCATCTCGGCTGCCACCCGCAGCGTGGATCTTTCGCGCAGTGCTTTTTATAAATATAAGGACTGCATCTTTGATTCCGAAAATGGCCGCGAGGTCGTGACCGTAATGGCAACGCTCCGGGATGAAACAGGCGCGCTGCAAAGCCTGCTGGCAGGCATCAGCGCCGCCGGGGCAAGCATTGTTACCATCAACCAGTCCACGCCGGAAAATGGCGCAGCGCTGGTTGCCGTTACCATCCGCACCGATACCATGCAGATGACCCCTGAGGAGCTGACGGAGCGGTTGAGCCGCCAGCGCATGGTGGTGGGCGTGCACTGCGGGTATAACCTGTAAGGGCACCAGAACAGTCAGGAAATAGGAACGAGGGTTGAACTATGGCAAAGATCGCGATTTTAGGCTTTGGCACGGTGGGCAGCGGCGTGTACGAGGTGCTGTGCCGCAACGCCGCCGGTGTTTCCCGCCGGGCCGGTGAGCCGGTGGAGGTCAAGTACATCCTTGACCCCAAGGATTTCTCCGCTCATCCGGCGGCAAACCTCTTCATCAAGAACTTCGATACCATTCTGGAAGACCCGGAGATCCGGGTGGTGGTGGAGACCATCGGCGGCACCCGCTTTGCATACCCCTATGTCAAGGCCTGCCTCGAGAGCGGCCGCAGCGTGTGCACCTCCAACAAGGAGATGGTGGCCACCTACGGCGCGGAGCTGCTGGCGCTGGCCAAGGCCCACAACTGTGCCTTCCTGTTCGAGGCCTCCGTGGGCGGCGGCACCCCCATCATCACCCCCATGCATCAGTGCCTGGCCGCCAACGTCATCACCGAGGTGGAGGGCATCGTGAACGGCACCACCAACTTCATGCTGACCAAGATGGTGCGGGAGAACCTGGGCTTTGACGAGGCCCTGAAGATCGCGCAGGAGCTGGGCTATGCCGAGACCAAGGACCCCGGCGACGATGTGGACGGCCGGGATGCCTGCCGCAAGATCGCCATCCTGTCCTCGCTGGTCTGCGGCCACCAGATCTACCCCCAGAACATCCCCACCCGGGGCATCCGGGACATCACTGTGGCCGATGTGGCTGCGGCGGAGCGGCTGAACTGCGTCATCAAGCTCATCGCGTGGATGAAGCGGGGCGACGACGGCAGCGTGGCCGCCGGTGTGGAGCCCTGCCTGGTGCCCAAGAGCCACCAGCTGGCCGGTGTGGACGATGTGTTCAACGCCGTGCTGGTCAAGGGCGATATGCTGGGCGACGTGGTGTTCTACGGCAAGGGCGCGGGCAAGCTGCCCACCGCCAGCGCCGTGGTGGCCGATGTGGTGGATGCCCTCAAGAACGGCTCCAAGGTCCACGACAGCCTGTTCTGGCAGCCTGCGGAGCCGGTGGAGGGGATGCTCACCGACCCGGCTCCCGCCGCATATTATGTGCGTGCAGCGGGCGTTGCTCCCGCCGTGGTGGAAGCCATCTACGGTAAGGGCCGTGTGGTGGATGAGCACTTTGACGGCTGCTCCTATCTGGTGGAGCAGGCCGACGCAAAGGCCATGGCCGAGGCAGCCCGCAAGGTGGAGACCGTGGGCGGCAGCGTGAAGCTGGTGCTGAAAAAGCTGCCCGAGGAAGCATGAGAAAAGGGGACGGACCATGAAGATCAAAGTTTCTGTTCCGGCCACCAGCGCCAATGTAGGCTCCGGCTTCGACGCGCTGGGTCTGGCCGTGACCCTGTACAACACCGTGACCTTTGAGGAGAGCGATAAGCTGGACATCTCGGCGGCGGACGGCACCCGCATCCCCCGCAACGAGAGCAATCTGGTGTACCGCTCGGCCAAGGGCCTGTTCGACAAGGTGGGCAAGAAAATCCCGCCCCTGAAGATCGTGCAGACCAACCCCATCCCCATGGCCCGGGGCCTGGGTTCCTCCTCGGCCTGCATCATCGCGGGCCTGCTGGGCGCGAACCGGATGCTGGGCGATGTGCTCAACACCCAGGAGCTGCTGACGCTGGCCACGGCCATTGAGGGCCACCCCGACAACGTGGCCCCGGCCCTGCTGGGCGGTTTGACCAGCAGCGTCTTTGAGGACGGCGTGGTCTACTCCGTCAAGCGGGATGTGGACCAGAGCCTCTGCTTTGCGGCCATTGTGCCGGACTACAAGCTGCTGACGGAGGCCGCCCGCGCGGCCCTGCCCAAGCAGGTGGCCCACAAGGATGCCGTGTATAACCTTTCCCGGGCCGCGCTGGTGCCTGCCGCCTTCTGTGAGGGCCGGCATGACCTGCTGGGCATTGCCACCGAGGATAAGCTCCACCAGCCCTACCGGATGCCCCTGATGCCCGGTTCCCGGGAGGTGTTCGCGCTGGCAAAGCAGTGCGGGGCAAAGGCCGTGTATGTATCGGGTGCCGGTTCCACCGTGATGGCGGTGGCCGAGCGCGCGGAGGCTGAGCGCTTTTATGCCGGGCTGCGTGCCGGGCTGGAAACGCTGGAAGGCCTGGACGGATGTGAAGCATTTACACTGTTAGAGCTGGATGCAGATAATACCGGCGCAACTGTGGAATGATATAAATTGGGAGAAACTAGAGGAGAGTGACAAACTATGGCGTTGATCGTACAGAAGTTCGGCGGTTCTTCGGTGAAGGACCGGAACCGTATCTTCAACGTGGCCCGCATCGTGGCCAACACCCACAAGGCGGGCAATGACGTGGTGGTGGTGGTGTCTGCACAGGGCGACACCACCGACGACCTGATCGCAAAGGCTGCTGAGATCACCCACAACCCTTCGGCCCGTGAGATGGATATGCTGCTGGCCGCCGGTGAGGAGATCAGCATCGCGCTGCTGGCTATGGCCCTGAACGAGCTGGGCTGCCACGCCACCAGCCTGACGGGCTGGCAGGCGGGCTTCCGCACCGACCGTGCCTACACTAAGGCACGCATCACCCGCATGGAGACCGAGCGCATTTCCTCCGAGCTGGAGCGCAACCGCGTGGTGGTCGTGGCAGGCTTCCAGGGCCTGAACAAGCTGGATGATATCACCACCCTGGGCCGCGGCGGCTCTGATACCAGCGCCGTGGCCATTGCAGCGGCCCTGCACGCAGACCGCTGCCAGATCTACACCGATGTGGAAGGCGTTTACACCGCAGACCCCCGCAAGGTGCGCAACACCCGCAAGCTGGAAGAGATCACCTTTGACGAGATGCTGGAGCTGGCCTCTCTGGGTGCGCAGGTGCTGAACAACCGCAGCGTGGAGCTGGCAAAGAAGTATAATGTGGAGCTGGAAGTGCTGTCCAGCCTGAATCCCGTGCCCGGTACGGTGGTCAAGGAGGTTACAAAAGACATGGAAGGTATGCTGATCAAGGGTGTTGCAAAGGACACCGATGTTGCCGTTATCACGATCCTGAACGTTCCCGATGAGCCGGGCACCAGCTTCAAGATCTTTGGCCTGCTGGCCCAGAAGAACATCAATGTGGATATCATCCTGCAGTCCACCGGCCGCGACGGCAAGAAGGATATCTCCTTCACCTGCGCCCAGGGCGAGGCTGAGACCGCCATGCGCGTGCTCAAGGAGAGCGGCAAGTTCAAGGATGCCACCTGCGACGAGACCTGCGCAAAGGTCTCCATCGTGGGTGCCGGTATGCAGAGCCACAGCGGCGTTGCCTCCAAGATGTTCGAGGCACTCTCCAACAACAACAACAACATCAAGATGATCTCCACCAGTGAGATCAAGATCTCCTGCATCATTGCCCGTGACGACGCTGACAAGGCGGTCAGCGCCATCCACGATATGCTGTTTGACTGATTGACAGGACTGCTGGTGCTCTGGAAAACCCCACCGTCATTGCTTCGCAATGCCACCGCCCCTGATAGGGGCGGCCTTGGCAAAATGGCAAAGCTTTACGCCATGCCAAGGGCCCCACTACTAGGGGGGCTGTCGAGCAAAGCGAGACTGGGGGGTTGCCCCGGAGCGCCGCAGTCCTTTTTTGCAAAAGCGAGGGGAAAGTATTATGTTGGAATCGATCAAATGCAGCGCCTCGGGTGCATACTACCTGCGGGGGCAGTGGGTGCCTGCCGACGCGCAGGCTCCTGCGGCACTGGCAGCCGCAGGCGTGACTGCGGAGCAGGCCGGCCAGGCCTACAAGGGCACCATGGCCTACGGCATCCTCACCGCCCACAACACCAGCGGTAATGACCGGGATCTCCGGATCAAGTTCGATGCCATGGCAAGCCACGACATCACCTTTGTGGGCATCATCCAGACGGCCCGCGCCTCGGGGCTGGAAAAGTTCCCCATCCCCTATGTGCTGACCAACTGCCACAACAGCCTGTGCGCCGTGGGCGGCACCATCAACGAGGATGACCACCGCTTCGGCCTGTCCGCTGCCAAAAAGTACGGCGGCATCTTTGTGCCGCCCCACATGGCGGTCATCCACCAGTACATGCGTGAGCGCTTTGCGGGCTGCGGCAAAATGATCCTTGGCTCCGATTCCCACACCCGCTACGGCGCGCTGGGCACCATGGCCATCGGCGAGGGCGGCGGCGAGCTGGCAAAGCAGCTGCTGGGCCGCACCTACGATGTGGCCCGCCCCGGCGTGGTGGCCATCTGCCTGACCGGCGCTCTGCCCGCAGGCTGCGGCCCCCACGATGTGGCCATTGCACTGGTGGGTGAGCTGTTCAAGAGCGGCTATGTCAAGAACAAGGTCATGGAGTTTGTGGGCCCCGGCATCGCCTCCCTGCGGCAGGACACCCGCAACGCCATTGATGCCATGACCACCGAGACCACCTGCCTTTCCTCCATCTGGGAGACCGATGAAAAGACCCGGCAGTTCCTCACGGTCCATGGCAGGGCAGGGGACTACAAGCCCCTGCACCCGGCAGAGCTGGCCTATTACGACGGCGTGGTGAGCGTGGACCTTTCCAAGATCCGGCCCATGATCGCCCTGCCCATGCACCCCTCCAACGCCTTTCCCATTGAGGAGCTGAACGCCAACCTCAAGGACATCCTCCACGAATGCGAGGAGAACGTCCAGAAGCTGGTGGGCCGTTCTGACGTGAAGCTGGATCTGTGCAGCAAGATCGAAAACGGCAGGCTCCGGGTGGATCAGGGAGTCATCGCGGGCTGCGCGGGCGGCCTGTTCGACAGCATCTACGAGGCCGCTTCCATCCTCAAGGGCCATACCGGCGGCTGCGGGGATTACGCCCTCAGCGTTTACCCCGGCAGCCAGCCCATTATGATGGAGCTGAACCGCACCGGCGTGCTCACTGACCTGATGGCCAGCGGTGCCACCATCCGCACGGCCTTCTGCGGCCCCTGCTTCGGCGCGGGCGATGTGCCCGCCAACGGGGCGCTGTCCATCCGCCACACCACCCGCAACTTCCCCAGCCGCGAGGGCTCCAAGCCCGGCAGCGGCCAGCTGGCAGGCGTGGCCCTGATGGATGCCCGCAGCATTGCCGCCACCACGGCAAACGGCGGCATCCTGACCCCCGCAACGGAGGTGGATTACGACCCCACCGTGCCCGAATACCACTACGATCCCTCCAGCTACGAGGCCCGGGTGTATCAGGGCTTTGGCCACGGCGATTACGATGCCCTGCTCAAGCTGGGCCCCAACATCAAGGACTGGCCCGAGATCGCCCCGCTGGGCGACAACCTGCTGCTGAAGGTGGCCTCCTACATCACCGACCCCGTCACCACCACGGACGAGCTCATCCCCTCGGGTGAGACCTCTTCCTACCGCTCCAACCCCCTGGGTCTGGCTGAGTTCACCCTCAGCCGCAAGGACCCCGCCTATGTGGGGCGCGCCAAGGCCGTGCAGGCCGAGGAAGCCGCCCGCCGGGCCGGGCAGGGGGATGCCGCCCTGCTGGCAAAGATCCGCGCCGTGCCCGGCTGCGAGGCCCTGACCTGGGACGATGTGCAGCTGGCCTCCACCATTTTTGCCGTCAAGCCCGGCGACGGCTCTGCCCGTGAGCAGGCCGCCAGCTGCCAGCGCGTGCTGGGGGCCGGGGCCAACATCGTCAACGAGTACGCCACCAAGCGTTACCGCTCCAACCTCATCAACTGGGGCATGCTGCCCTTCCAGCTCAACGGTGCGGCTCCCTTCGGCCTAGGGGATTACATCCTCATCCCCCATGTCCGGGAAGCCCTCAAAGGCGATCTGCAGAACATCCCTGCCTATGTGCTGGGTGAGGAAGTGAAGCCCTTCGCCCTCTATATGGCACCGCTGACCTCCGATGAGCGGGAGATTTTGGCAGACGGGTGTTTGATCAATTATTATAAGCATTAAACCTCTCAGCCGTCGCTGACGCTCGGCAGCTCCCCTAGTAGGGGAGCCCTTGGCAGGCCGTCGCGTTTTCGAGGTCTGGCGCTTCGCTCCTGTTTGCCCTGCTGGCGCAAAGCCTTATCCTTGCGGCAGGAGTGCGTTTTGGAGCGTCAGCGATCATAGCGAAAAATGAACCTTATGCCAAGGCCTCCCCTACTAGGGGAGGTGGCATCGAGCGTTAGCGAAGATGACGGAGAGGTTTAACCCGTTACATTCTCAGGAGGTTCCATTCCATGCCCGGCGATCTACACAACCACACCACCTATTCCGACGGTTCCGTGCCCGTGGCCCGGCTGCCCCTGATGGCAGCCCGGGTGGGGCTGGATGCTATGGCCATCTCTGACCACGACACACTGCGCAGCGTGCAGTATGCCTACGACCACCCGGTGCAGGATGGGGTAAAGCTCATCCCGGCCACCGAGCTCACTGGCTACGATTACGAGCGCCAGCACCGGGTCCACCTGCTGGCCTACTGGCCTGACCCCGAGAGCGAGGCCCTGCGCCGCCACTGCGATATCATGCGCCAGCGCCGCAACGAGTGCTGTTTGCAGAGCGCCCGGGAGCTGGAAGCCATCTTCCCCCAGTTCCGCACCGAGCAGGCGCTGGAATACGCCAGAGACAGCGGCGTGCTCTATAAGAGCGGCATCATGCAGGCGCTGCGGGAGCTGGGCCTTGCCGACAGCATCTACGGCGAGCGCTACCATGAGCTGTTCGGCTGGAACCCGCGGGGCAGGGTGCTCCACTCGCCCGAGTATATCCCGGTGCGGGAGGTGCTGGCCACAGCCAGAGCCGCCGGTGCCGTGGTGGTGTTCGCCCACCCCACCGTGTACAAGAGTATGCCCCTGCTCCGGGAACTGGTCAGGGAGGGGATGGTGGACGGCATCGAGATCGACCACCCCAGCAACAGCCCCGAGGACAAGGCCGAGTGTGCCGCCCTCTGTGGGCAGTATCACCTCATCCACACCGGCGGCACCGACTTCCACGGGGCCAACCACAAAAAGGTCTACCCCGTGGGCACCTGCACCACTCCCGATGACCAGATCGCGCGGATCGAGGAGCTGGCCCGGAAGCGCAGACGGTGACCCGCCGCGCTTCGGGAGCTTTTTCCCGCGAGTGAAACGGGCCATTCCATCGCCCGCCCTATTGCCTGCGGCAACAGGGTCCCACCCCAGCGGACACTCGCTTGGAAAAACTCCCTCGCTGCGGCTGACGCTTGCAGATTCGTGAGATTTATAGTATAATGCAGGCAAGTCAAAAAGAGAGGATGTTTTCCATGAGCAAATCTTTCAGCTTCCCCAATGTGGGCACCTGTTCCAAGCAGACCAACATCGTGCTGAACGATGACCACACCATCGAGTCCGTTGAGGTCATCGGCGGCTGCAACGGCAACCTCAAGGGCATCAGCCGCCTGCTCAAGGGCATGAAGGCTGAGGATGCCATCGCCCGCATGGAGGGTACCACCTGCGGCCCCCGCCCCACCAGCTGCCCCGACCAGATCGCTAAGAACCTGAAAAAGGCTCTGGCAGAGATGTAACCATCAACGCAGAGAAAGCGTCGTGCATTGCACGGCGCTTTTTTGCTGTGCAGCGCCCTCTCAGTCTCGCTTTGCTCGACAGCTCTCCCGAAGGGAGAGCCAACGCATCGTTTTGATTCTGCAGCCCCTGAAGGCCAGGCCGCAGTTGGCTCCCCCCTCGGGGGAGCTGGCAAAGCCGATAGGCTTTGACTGAGAGGGTTGACACAAATTGCTGATTTTTTTCCATTCACCGGGCCTATACTTTGCTGTGTATGAAACAATACAGCAAGGAGCAGAGCATGAGCA
The DNA here is from genome assembly GCF_010509575.1 of Faecalibacterium duncaniae. Taxonomy (NCBI): domain Bacteria; kingdom Bacillati; phylum Bacillota; class Clostridia; order Eubacteriales; family Oscillospiraceae; genus Faecalibacterium; species Faecalibacterium duncaniae. The sequence goes on from NZ_CP048437.1 coordinate 1,315,049, forward strand.
TTTGGGAAGCATTCGGCATGGGCAGACACAAGGGGTTTTCGCGGGAGGCAGGGCTGCTGCTGGACGAAGCCGTGGAGCTTGCGGGCAGCATGGGCTGTGCCCGGGCGGATACCGGGCACCTGCTGCTTGCCATGCTGCAGACCGACCGCGGCCCGGCGGGGCGGTTTCTGGCGGGCAAGAACATCACCGAGCCCGCCGTGCGCCGTCAGCTGGCCGAGGGCCGCACCAGCCCGGCCCGCCAGCTGGACAGAAAGGCGCTGGCCCCAGACCTGCGCCGGGCCATGGATTATGCCCTCATCGGGGCACAGAACGCCCACCTGCCCAAGGCGGAACCGGAGCACCTGCTCTGTGCCATGCTGGAGGATACCGACTGCGCGGCGGGGGTGCTGCTGGCCTCCATGGGGGTGCAGCTGGCCGAGGCCGTGCGGGAGTGCCGCCAGATCTCGGGGCAGTTCATCCTGCCCGGCACGCCCCGGGCCAGCGCCATGCCCCGGGGCAGCCGCGCCAGCGATAAGTATTGCCGCGACCTGACCCGCCGCGCGGTGGACGGCGAGCTGGACCCGGTGTTCTGCCGGGATGCGGAGCTGGACCGGATGGTGGAGATCCTGTGCCGCCGCCAGAAGAACAACCCCTGTCTGGTGGGGGAGCCGGGCGTGGGCAAAACGGCCCTTGCCGAGGGCCTTGCCCAGCGCATCGCCAGCCGGAATGTGCCCCGGATGCTGCAGGGGCGGCGGCTGCTGGCGCTGGATATGGCCAGCCTTGTGGCGGGCACCAAGTACCGGGGCGACTTTGAGGAGCGGTTCAAGACCCTTCTGGAGGAGCTTGTGCGGGACGGCAGCGCCATCCTGTTTGTGGACGAGTTCCACACCATCGTGGGAGCCGGCGCGGCAGAGGGGGCCATTGATGCCGCCAGCATCCTGAAGCCCGTGCTGGCCCGGGGGGAGCTGCAGCTCATCGGGGCCACCACCGATCAGGAGTTCCGCACCCATATCCAGAAGGATGCCGCACTGGAGCGCCGCTTTGGCCGGGTGCAGATCGAGGAGCCCACCCCGGCGCAGGCTGCGGCGATCCTGGAGGGCCTTGCCCCCCGCTACGAGCGCTACCACAGCGTGCATCTGCCGCCCGAGACGCTGCGGGAGGCCGTGGAGCTCTCGGTGCGGTACCTGCCGGGGCGCTTCCTGCCCGATAAGGCCATCGACCTTGTGGACGAGGCCTGTGCCGCTGCCCGCATCCGCGCTGAGCGGGAGGGAAAAGCAGATCCCACCCTCACCCGGGAGGACATTGCCCGGGTGGTGGCGCAGGCCAGCGGCGTGCCCGTGGAGCGGGTGGGGGAGAAGGAGCGGGAACGGCTGGACAAGCTGGAATCCCGCCTCAACGCCGAGATCGTGGGCCAGCAGAAGGCCGTGGCGGCGGTGGCCGGGGCCATCCGGCGCAGTCGCACCGGGCTGGGGGAGCCGGGCCGCCCCATGGGGGCCATGCTCTTTCTGGGGCCCACCGGCGTGGGCAAGACCGCCCTTGCCAAGGCCCTTGCCGCCAGCTGGTTCGGCAGCGAGAAGGCCCTGCTCAAGTTCGATATGTCGGAGTATCAGGAGCAGCACACCACGGCCCGCCTGCTGGGCGCGCCCCCGGGCTACCTTGGCCACGATGAGGGCGGTCAGCTCACCGAAGCCGTCCGCCGCCGCCCGTACAGCGTGGTGCTCTTTGACGAGATCGAAAAGGCCCACCCGGACATCCAGAATATCCTGCTGCAGATCCTGGAGGACGGCCAGCTCACCGATGCCATGGGCCGCAAGGCCGATTTCCGCAATACCATCGTCCTGCTCACCTCCAACCTGGGGGCACGCTTTCTGGCCGGGCAGAGCGCCCCGCTGGGTTTTGCAGCGGGCAGCGAGGCCGTGTTCGAGAAGCAGTCGGCCCAGGCCATTGAGGAAGCCAAGAAGTGGTTCCGGCCCGAGCTGGTGGGGCGGCTGGATGAGCTCATCGTGTTCCGTCCCCTTGCAGAGGACAGCCTGTGTGCCATCGCCGAGAAGCTGCTGGGCCAGCTGGAAGCCCGTGCCGCCCGCAATGGGTATCAGCTGACCCATACGCCCCGGGTGGGGGCAGTGCTGGCCGCAAGGGCGCGCTCGCCCTATGGGGCCCGGGAGCTGCGGCGGCAGGTGGACCGCGCCGTGGAACAGGCCCTCGCCAACCAGATCGCCTCCGGCACGGCCCACACCGGCCAGCACTGGACCGCCGACTGCACGGTGGATGGGGCAATCGTGTTGGAAGAGGGGAAAGTAGTAGAGCAAACCATCGGCTAAACCTCTCAGTCACGCTCCGCGTGCCAGCCCCCCTAATAGTGGGGCCCTTGGCATAAGGTTCATTTTTCGCAATGATCGCCTGTCGGTTCCAAAACCGACATCTGCCGCAAGGATAAGACTTTGCGCCAGCAGGGCCAACAGGAGCGAAGCGCCAGACCTCGAAAACGCGACGGTCTGCCAAGGGCTCCCCTACTAGGGGAGCTGCCGAGCGTCAGCGACGGCTGAGAGGTTTAGCCGTAAGCACCTTCTCCCCTTACAGATGCATTGGCTCCCCCTTCGGGGGAGCTGGCGAGCGAAGCGAGACTGAGAGGGTGAGCACGCTTCCCCCTTGCATCCTCCGGCGTTTTCGTTTATCATAGAGAAAGCGAAATGCCCCAAGGAGGAAACCATGCGCTATTTGTTTTTACTGAACCCCGCTGCGGGCAAGCAGGACTGCACTGTCCAGCTCATCCCGCAGATCAGAGCCGCTGCCGCCCGGGCCGGGTGGAGCGCGGCGGATTATACCATCCACACCACCGAATATGCGGGCCACGCCCGGGAGCTGGCCCGTGCCGCAGCCCAGGAGGCAGCGCAGGCAGGGGACAGTCTGCGCATCTGGACAGCGGGCGGCGACGGAACCTTCATGGAAGCCATGACCGGCGTGCAGGGCTTTGCCAACGCCGCCGTGGGCTGCCTGCCCTACGGCAGCGGCAACGACTTCCTGCGCACCTATGGTACCCGAGCAGAGTTCACCGACCTCGATGCCCAGCTGGCGGGCGGGGAAGTGACCATCGACCTGCTGGAGACCAGTCTGGGCCTGTCCGCCACCATCTGCGCGGCGGGTCTGGACGCGCAGGTGGCCTACGGCATCCCCAAGTTCCGGCGCATCCCCCTGTGCGGCGGCGAGGTGTCCTACCTGCTCTCCATTGTGGAGCAGCTCTGCGGCCACATCGGCCGCAGGGTCACCTTTACCATCGACGACGAGGAACTGACCGTGGACTGCCTGATGTGCGCCATCTGCAATGGCCGGGCCTATGGCGGCGGCTTCCTTGCCGCCCCCGAGGCCGACCCCGCAGACGGCTGGCTGGACGTGATGATCGTCCGCAGGGTGGGGCGGCTGACCATTGCCAAGCTGCTGGGGATGTACAAGAGCGGTCGGCATTTTGTGAACGGCCAGCTCACCGAGGAGGCAAAGCCCTACTTCCTCTACCGCCGTGCCCGGCGGGTGGCGCTGCGCCCCGCCGATGGCCGCGGCCCCATCGTTGCCACCGCCGACGGCGAGTGCGCCCCCTGTGATGCGGTGGAGGCTGTTCTGCGCCCCCTGAGCGGCCGCATCCTCCTGCCCGCCCCGGCGTATGAGCGGTTTGTGGCGAAAAGAAGCAGCGTGGATGTAAAATAAGAAGATGTTTAAACCATAAATCACAAAGTAATTTTTGACTATCTTTTCAAAAGTTCTTATATGCCGGTATAGCCTATTGTTACAGGCTTTTCCGGCATTTTTTGTTATGGAAGATATTCTCAAATCTTCTTATATCCCCGTATGTTTTGGTGTTCAAAAGTAGTATGTGGAGTAGTAAATTCTCCGTTTACTACTTATGCAATCAGCCGCTTCATTTCTGTTATCGACGTTTCGGAAGTCGTATGCGCGTAATAGTTCAGCGTCATATTGATGTTGGAATGTCCCATGATGTACTGCAATGCCTTTGGGTTCATTCCTGCATTTGCTAACGTGGTGCAGAATGTGTGGCGTAAGGTGTGCGGTGTCATTACCTTTGGCAATGCTACCTTTTGCGTTTTGGTGTATTTCCTTACAAGCCCCCGGAACATACTTTCATAGTTGACTGCCACTTTTGGCAAGCCGTTCCGGTTAAGAAACAGAAACTTTGTGTAGCCCTCTAAAATAACAGGCTGTGCATATTTCCGTTTGTTCAGCACCCGTTGAAATGCTTCCAACACTTTTTCACTCATAGGAATAACCCGATTGCCGCTTTTCGTCTTAGGCGTTTCCACATAGTAACCCACATCTGCAATCTTCAAAAGTTGGTGGTCTACATTGATAAGCTGTTTGTCTAAGTCAATGTCAGCTTCCGTCAGTCCGCAGAGTTCCGAAATGCGAAGCCCTGTCCCTAACAGTATGATAATCTCGTCGTAGTATTTCTGATAGACTTTATCATGCTGCACAAAGGACAGAAAAGCCGCTTCCTGCGTAGGGGATAGAGGTTCCTTTGGTTCCGTATCATCTTCAAGGACTGTGTTCAACTGGAAGTCAAATGGATTTTTACGAATACAATCGTCCTGTATGGCTGTGTAAAAAGCAGCCTTTAAGGAACGCTTGTGGTTGTTGATAGTCTTGAAGCCGTAACCTTTTTCTTTCATGCGTAATGCCCATTCCTTTGCGTCGGAGAGCTTCACATTTTCAATCCGGCAGGCTCCAAGTTTATCCTCCTGCAAAATCCGCATGAGCTGTTTTCGCCCCTGCTTTGTACCATGCCGCACATTTGCCCGGTGGCGTATCTGCTTTGCGTAGAGTTGGCAGACCGTCATTTTCTTTCCGATATGGTCGATACCGTCGTCAAGGTCTTTTTGGATTTCTTTCTCTTTTTCCCTCAACGCTATATCGTCGCGTTTTCCTGCCGGGGTTTTGTCCGTAGGTACTAACTTCCAAGAATACACAAACTGCGGTTTTCCAAAGGTATCTATATATTTGTAGGCATATCTCCCGTCTTTTCTCTGGCTCTCTCCGGTGCGGAGAATACGATTTTTATTATCCCGTCTTTTTTCCGACATCGTTATGCTCCTTTCCATAATGGAAAGAGCCTTGATATGCTTGACTACATTGTACCACATTCAAGGCTCGATTTCACTATCAGATTGCGTCCACCGTATCAATCATTTTTTCAAACTGCTTACGCTTAATCTGAATACGGTTTCCGTTCATCATTACCCAGTCCGGGACGGGATTTTCTTCTGCCAGTTTCCGCAGCTTGCTTTCTCCGATACGGAAATATTTTGCGGCTTCTTCTATGGTAAGAGTGTACTTTTCCCAAATCGGCACGTCGTTATTGTTCAATTTGTCGTCCCCCTTTCTAAATGGGTCAAAAGTCAATTTGTAACATAGGCTTTAATCGGACGGCTATTAGCGTAACCTCATGGGACTTGCACCCCTCCGGCGGTCTGCCGAAGCCCTACCCATTGCCTGCGACGCTTCTAACGCTCGGACTATGGCTGTAAGGAAGTATCATTATGTATTCTGTGCGTTATCGCCCGCAAGTTGCTACACTTGCTTTGCAGCGGTGGTGTTGTTCGCTCGCTTTTCCCGTAGGAGAAAGGTCATGGCGCACCCGCCGTATGGCTCGGCACAAAAGGAACGTATCCGATTTGCCTTATGCTGCGTCGCCGTTCTATTGCGCCGCTTTCTTTGTCAAGGTTCAAAATGGCTGTGTTGCCGCATTAGCAGCGGAACGGAAAAGGGGGAGTAAAGACGTTCCACCGCCGATTGCGGTTATTTCTCTGTTCTAAAATTGAGGACAGCCATCATCAGTTTGGCTTGCAGCCGTTCCCGAATGTCGTTGTCTATACCAAAATAAACATTTCCACGCTCGTCATATAACTTTCGCATGGATAAACGGGCTATATAACCGCTGAAATGCTGCAAGACCATTTTCATAGCGTCCGGGTCGCCCTTTGTCGCTGCCACAATGACAGGATAAGGAACAAGGGCATTTTCAGGGTAGCCGGGTTGATTACCATTCGTCCCATTCATCAGCATTTTCCTCCAAATATTTTCTTAATTGTTCAAAAGAGCTTGTCCGTCTGTACTGTATTGTGCTTCTCGGTGTATTGAGCAACTCTGCAATTTCTGTATCGCTCATTCCCTCGAAATAATACAGCAATATGGCTTTGCGCTTTTCTTCCGGCAAAGTACGGATTGCTTCAAGAAGCAACTTCGGCGTGATTTTCTTTCCGGCTTTTTCAAAGACGGTTTCAGCAGTTTCCCGTTTGAAATATTCATCAAAGGTATGTAGCTGTCGCGCTTCATCTAAGGTCATGTCAGAAAAGGTTACTTCCTTTGCCTTATGTGTACGAAGCTCTCTATGAGCGTCGCACGCTTCATTGTGCAATACCGCATTGCAATACTTCTGAAAAGAACATTGCTTATAAAACTCCCTGCTATTAGGTTCCACATTCTCACCTCCTTTCTTGTTGAAAGTTGGTGGTGCTTCCCCCTTTTCGCGGGGTAATACGGAGCCTTGAAAAAATGCCAAATATTTTCGGAAATTTTTTCAAAAAATTTTTTAAGCATACAAAATGCGCCCGTCCGCAAAAAAACGCGGACAGGCGCATAGGAATAATAAAAAGTATTTAGATGATTTAATAGTTCATATCTAAGGGTAGGAATATCCCCGGTGGCGGTCGGGCTTTTTTTGATAAATCAAAGAATGTAAGAATTTGTTGATGTGGTTTATAACTCATGGCGGCACCTCCTAAAGCCGCCATGTCTACATGGTTAAGGGTCGTCGTACAGACAAAAAGAAACGGCGGCTCTGAAAATCAAAGCCGCCGAAATAGAATAGGCGCGTGAAAATATGGCTGCTCTGCGACGGCTTTTTTTCTTTGCCGTCGTCCGGCAGATGTTGGTTGTATCATTACTTATTTTTGATTGTTTTTTTAGATATTAAAATCAAGACAGAAAACAATCCACAAAAGAACAAACTCATAAGGCTAATAATGATTTCTCCAAAGGTGGCAGAATAATAGCCGGAAATATTGAATGTAGCAGTAATAGGATAGCAAGCCGAAAGAACATCGGATATACTTGTGAATAATCCTGCAAAAGAATAAATTACTGTAAAAATCAAAGCAAGCCAATAGCCTTTCTTTATTCTTGATACAACCGCAATAACAGGTGCAATAGCAAAGAAAATCCCAATGCCGTCAAGTAAATAGATTTTGAAAAAACTTAAAATCATTTTGATAGACAAGCCCCTAAAATGCAAAATAACTTCAACTAAAAATGTAATGCCGAAAAGCAGCAAATAAAAGAGTACGCTAAATGCAAAAGTAATAAGTAATTTTGCAATCGTCATTTTAGCTTCACTTATAGGAATTAAACGTAATGATTTAATAGTATCTTCTTGTTCCTCACGACAAATCATATAGCTCCCCAAAAGTGCAATAACCGCAGGAAGAACAAAAAAAGTTGCTAAAGACTGTGCTGCGTTCATAAACCACCCTGCGTCATCTATATAGCGTTTTTCCCCAAAAGAAAACTGCCCTTGAGTAAAAACAATAATTGCAACCATAATAACTGCGAATATGGCGACCAACACAATTTTTGAACGTCGGAGTTTTTGATGTTCTGCCCAAATCAATTCTTTCATCATTCAATCACTCACTTTCTATGCTTTAAGGAAATGTACGCAAATACGATAGAAACAATAGTCCATATACCGATACAAAAAAGTGCAGCCGGAATATTGACTTCCTGTGCCAAAATAACACCGGGAATATCTCGCATGATAATTGCTGTTGCACTGGATAGAGGGTGTAGGTACATATTAACCATAAGCAAAATAAAGCTAAGAAAGGTGTAAACCAGTGTCACACATACAGGGAGTATATAGTTCTTCCCGGCAGCTGCAACCGCTAAAAGTGGTAATATGGAAAATGCGGTAAGTATGGCGATTTCAATACATTTCTTAAATAGATAACTGATACTATTCCATTCAAAGGTTATATAACCGGGAAGCATACCGAAAAATACAGACGCTATGGCTGTAAGCAACATAAAACAAACGGAATAAGACAGTACAACAATAAATTTGCTAAAAAAATATCCTGTCTTGCTAATCGGTATAATCCACAACTGTTTGAGCATATCGTTTTGATTTTCGTCATACATGAGCATAGTAGAAACCAAACCCAATACAACAGGAAGTATAATCCAAGCTGTATAGCTGAATGTAGTCCACTTATAAAATTGTAATGGTTCAATAACTGTTTTATCAGCACTTCTGAAATAAAAAACTGCAAGAAGTGGCATGAAAAGAGCGGATAACAGCATTAACACAATAAATTTTTTTCGACGCAGTTTAAGAAACTCTGCCTGTATCAGCCTAAGCAATTCCTTCTCCTCCTGTGATTTTTTTGAAATAGTCCTCTAATGTATCATTGCATAGCTGAGAACTGATAACAGCTATATCCTGTACCACAAGAGCTTTATTGACAGCAGCCATATCCAACGAAGTGTCATAAATCCGCAGGGTGTGTTCGTCCTGTACGGAATATTCGGTAACCCCAAACTGCCTTTCCAAAACAAGAGAAGTTTTCGGTATATCAGAAACTTGCAGAAGTATATACTTACTGTTTTTCTTTTGTAGCTCATTCATGCTGTTTTCTTCCAGTAGTACACCATGGTCAATAATGCCGATGTCATCAGCCAGTAGTGCAATTTCGGACAGAATATGACTGGAAATAAGAATTGTTTTTCCGCGCTCGATACTTAAAGTCTTAATAAAGTCCCTTACTTCTGCAATGCCTATCGGGTCAAGACCGTTTGTGGGTTCATCTAAGATTAGCAGTTCAGGGTCATGTAAAATAGCATTTGCTATTCCAAGACGCTGCTTCATTCCAAGAGAATACTTGCTAAACAATTTTTTGTCCCGATAAGGCAGACCGACAATCTCCAAGGCGTTTTTTACTGCATTTGGCGCAGCAGTACCGCGCAGTTTTGCAAATATCTCCAAGTTTTCCGTACCTGTTAAATTCGGATAAAAGCCGGGTGTTTCAATAATAGCACCAATCCGGGGATATACTCTTTTTTCCCTCCCTTTGATATTTTGACCGAATACGTCTACTTCGCCGGAAGTAATATCGGTCAACCCCAAAATCATTTTCATAATTGTGGTTTTACCCGCCCCATTACGCCCCAACAGCCCATATATCTGTCCTTGTTTCACATGGATATTAACAGAATTGACTACCGTTTGCTCTCCATAAGTTTTTGTCAGTTGTTTTGTTTCAATTACATATTTATTCATCATATATCCTCACTTTCAATAGGTCTGTTTCCGCAATGCAAGTACGGAAACAATGGCTGAAATACTTCCAATTACCAAAAGAGAAATTAAACAGATATTCGGAGATATAGTTATTTCTATTCCTCCCGCCCATTTCTTAACCATTTCTGCTGCGTCAGATGAAATATAGGGATAAATTCCCATAACACTCGCCAGTGGGTGCAGTCCCATAATCCCCGACGGAATAAGCACGACAGGCACAAGATAAAGTAATGCAGCCCCAATCGGTAGAACATATCCCTTTGCCAATGTTGCTAAAAAAATAACGGGGAGCATTGCAAGTGGAACTAACACGCCACCGGCTAAAAATAATAATCCCGCCTGTAAAATTGTTTCCGTATTCAAATCTGTAAAGCCGCCTGCAAGAAAGCCGCCAAGAATACAGATTGCAAAAGTAAGCAGACATAGTGCTAATGACATAAAAATTACCACTGCTATCTTTGAAAAATAAAGTTGCGTTTTGGAAATCGGAATAATCAGAAGTCCTTTTAAGGTATCATTTTTCTGTTCATCAAAGAACAATGTGGTTGCAAACATACTCAACACAATAGGCAGAAACAAACTTGTAAGGTTCTTAAATGCCAATGTGTATAAATCACTAAAACTATTCATTAGTGAGCTACTTCTTGATATACTGAAAGCACGTTCAACTGCGAATATTCCTAAAATTGCAGTTAGAATAAAGATACCTAAGACTGTCTTATTGCGTTTCCATTTCAGCATTTCAGTAGAAATAATAGTCATTGTCTTTTCCTCCTTTCTACCTCCCATTATATAGTATCAACCTTGCCATAACCTTGCCGAAACCTTGCTTTTTTCTTGTTTTATAGCAGGAAAGCCCCGCGTTATTTACAGGGCTTTGGGAAGCAATATAGTAAATACAGTCCCTTTATCAGAGCTGTTTTCAGCGGTAATGGTTCCTTTGTGAACACTGATAAGCTCTTTAGCAATCGCCAGTCCTAAACCATTTCCCTTTGCAGACCGCGACTGGTCGCACTGGTACATTCTTTCAAAAATATGTGGCAGCTTATCGGGAGCTATTCCTTTTCCATTATCTGAAATTATAATTTTAGCTTGTTGTATATCTTCACAAATATGCAGTGCCATTTTATCTCCCGCACTATGGATAATAATATTTTGAAAAAGATTGTTAAGTACGCGGGTATATGCGTTTACATCTATGTGAATAAAATACTCTGTTTCGGGTATGACAAACTCATATTCAAAATGATTGCTTTCTAAGACGGGAATCCAATCCGCTATAATGTTGCGGGATAACTCGTTAAGGTCAAATTTTTCAAAATGAAAAATCTGCTCTCCGGAATCCAGTTTTACCCATTCAAACAAATTTTCCACAAAGGATTTCATATAGTGGGCTTTTTCATGTGCGACATGGATATATTCGTCCTTTTCCTCTCCAATAACAATTTTGTTTTCAACCGCTTCCAGATAACCTACAAGAGAAGCAAGCGGGGTCTTTACATCATGTGAAAGACTTGTCATCAGCCGTTTATATGCCTGTTCAGATTGTCTTTGCCGTATAAGCTGCGCCTGACTGTTTACTGCTATTTTGTTAATGTCATAGCAAATTGTTTTTGTCATATCGTTTTCGCCTGCTAAAATACGTCGGTTCAAATTCCCGCCCTTTATATCCTCTAAGGCGTCTTTTATCAGCGCAAGCTGGGTCCGCACACGCCGTAAGACAAAAAGGAGATACATAATAATAAGCAGCATAAGGGCTATCACTATGAAAAGATAAACATTTATATCCATGTTACGCCTCCTTGTTAAAACGGTAGCCGACACCCCGGACAGTTAAAATGTAAAAGGGGTGGTCGGGGTCTGGCTCAATCTTTTTCCTTAATTTGCTAATAAAAGACATAATATTGCTATCATCAAAAGCGTATTCTTCCTCCCATACCTGTGAATAAATTTGTTTTTTGGTAAATACTCGTCCTTTGTTGGAAGCAAGAAAGAGAAGTAAATCAAATTCTTTTCCTGTAAGCAAAACGGGAATATCTTTGACCGTAACTGTACGATTTAATTTGTCAATTACCATATCTTTCAACGATATGCTGTCTATGTCTGCCGTAAAGGGGTTTAAGGTGGTATATCGCCGGATAAGGGAATTGACACGCGCCAAAAGCTCGTTAATACCAAATGGCTTTGTCAAGTAGTCGTCTGCTCCCAGTCGCAGACCGAAAACCTTATCTTCTTCGCTGCTTTTTGCAGTAAGCATAAGCACCGGGATATTGCTTGTATCTCTAATTTTTTGGAGAATCTGAAACCCGTCTATATCCGGCAGCATTACGTCCAAAATAATAAGGGAATAGCTATCTTTATTTTCATCAATTAGACGAACCCCCTCAATACCGTTATATACAGTTACGGCTGATAATTTTTCCTGCTCTATGCACTTTTTCATAAGAGCGCAAAGCTCTTTATCATCATCTATAATCAAAACTTTATTCATGGTGCAGCTCCTTTCCTCGTTTTGTTCTCCCGTCAATCGGTTTTTCAGCGTCCTTTGGTATCAGCCACATATATCCAAGTTTTGAAACACCCGGTATGCGGTTTTCTCTGCAAAGTACCTGTACCCGCCTTTCAGAAATTCCCCATTTCTTCGCTGCTTCGGGGCAAGACATATATTCCATAACACCCAAGTCCTTTCTACAAATCATATCAGTATAATTATAGTCGGACATACGAATAATAGCAAGTATATAAATATGAACTATTATGGCTAATTAGTGGAACTGTATAGACATATCCAAGAAGAAAGGGGAACAGTAAAATGTAACTGGGTGAATAAATATGGCAAAAAGACCAGTAGAAAAATATGACTTCAAAGCCTTTGGAGAAGCGATAAAAGCTGCGCGGACAGGACGCAAGGAAAGCCGCAAACAGGTAAGTGATGAAATGTATATTTCCCCTCGCTACCTTGCGAATATTGAGAATAAAGGACAGCACCCCAGTCTGCAAATCTTTTTTGAGCTTATGCTCCGTTACAATATATCCGTAGACCAGTTTCTTTTAGATACGCCCGTCGGAAAAGATACAAAGCGGCGGCAGCTCGACGCTCTGCTTGATGATATGAGCGATAACGGCATACGGATTGTAACAGCAACCGCAAAGGAAATTTCAGAAGTCGAAAAAGAGGACAAATAGAAACGTCCGGCAAAATTGAATATGGATTTTCGGAAGCGTTGTAATCTTTTTTGAGATTGCAGCGTTTTTCTTTTGCATAAGTTCGGCAAAATGGTTTTTTCTCCGTAGAGGGAAATAAGGACATAAAAGATAAAAAACTTTCTTAGCAAGCATAGGAAAAGAGTACCCTTTTCCGTATTTTCGCCCTCCCGTCCTGCGGTGCGTCGGTTGAAAATTGCTTGTTGGGAAGTGTCCCAAACCCTCGGAATGGAAAGGAACGATTGCATGAACGGACGCAAAAGAAAAGTACAAATCAAATTCTATGTAACAGAGGAAGAACGGGCATTGATTGAACAGAAAATGAAGCTCGTCCCTACCCAAAACATGGCGGCGTATCTTCGCAAGATTGCCATTGACGGGTATATCATTCAGACAGACCATAGCGACATAAAAGCCATGACAGCGGAGATACAGAAAATCGGGGTCAACGTCAATCAGATTGCAAAGCGTGTCAATGCGACAGGCAGCGTCTACCAAGAGGACATAGAGGAAATAAAGGGGGTGCTTGCGGAGATATGGCGGTTACAAAGATTAAGCCTATTAAAAGCACGTTGAGCAAAGCCCTTGATTATATCCAAAACCCGGATAAGACAGACGGGAAAACGCTTGTGTTCTCCTTTGGGTGCAGCTATGAAACGGCAGATATTGAGTTTGAATATACTTTGTCGCAGGCTCGGCAGAAAGGGAACAACTTAGCCTTTCATCTGATACAATCGTTTGAACCGGGAGAGGTGGACTGTGAGAAAGCCCACACAATCGGAAAACAGCTTGCCGACGCGGTAACAAAGGGACAGCATGAATACGTCTTGACTACCCACATAGACAAAGGGCATATCCATAACCATATCATTTTTTGTGCGGTCAACTTTGTTGACTACCATAAGTACAATTCCAATAAGCGCAGTTACTACGGCATACGGAACATGAGCGATAAGCTGTGCAGGGAAAACGGGCTGTCCGTTGTCATTCCGGGTAAAGGCAGTAAGGGAAAAAGCTATGCAGAATATCAAGCGGAAAAGACGGGAACAAGTTGGAAAGGCAAGCTAAAAATTGCCGTTGATATACTTATCCCCCAAGTAGCAAGTTTTGAAGAATTATTGCAGCGGTTACAGGAGGCTGGCTATGAGATAAAGCCGGGAAAATATATCTCCTGCCGCGCTCCCGGACAGGAACGCTTTACCCGCTTAAAAACCCTCGGTGCAGATTATACAGAGGAAGCAATCAAAGAACGGATTGCAGGCAAGCGCGCAAGGACGGCGAAAGCTCCCAAAGAGCAGCGCGGCGTATCGCTGCTTATTGACATTGAAAACAGTATCAAGGCACAAGAGAGCCGGGGCTATGAACAGTGGGCGAAAATCCATAATCTGAAACTGGCTGCAAAAACTATGAATTTCTTGACGGAACATCAGATTGAGCAGTACGCGGATTTAATCAGCCGGATTGAAGAAATAAACGCGGAAAATGAAAAGACAGCAGACGCATTAAAGAGTGTGGAGAAACGTCTTGCAGATATGGCGGTGCTGATGAAGCACGTTGCCACCTACCAAAAGACAAAACCCACCTATGAAGCATACCGCAGGGCAAAGGATAAAAACGCATACCGGGCAAAAAATGAAAGCAGTCTAATACTTTATGAAGCGGCGGCAAAGGCACTGAAAGCGTCGGGCATTACCAAACTCCCCAATCTCACCGCTATGCAGGAAGAATACAGGAAGCTCCAAGCGCAGAAAGAAGCCCTTTACGCTGATTATGGAAAACTGAAAAAACAGGTCAAGGAATACGACGTTATCAAGCAGAACATAGACCGTATTTTAAGACTGGAAAAAGAGCCGGAACGGGGCAGGGAAACCGAACGCTTACAGTAGAAATATTCATAAAAGCGTGGTAGGATAAAGGTATTCCAATACAGACAGGAGTGTGAAAACATGGCAGACCAAACGATACCCGATTATGAAACCATACGCGCCGCCGTTGCCGGGGAAACATGGGCGGTGGAAAAGGTGCTTATGTGCTACAAGGACGAAATCGACAGGCAGGCAACTGTAAAGAAACGCCAGCCGGACGGAACATTCAAACTGGAAATTGATGAAGATATGCGCCAGTATATCACAATGAAGCTGATAGAAGCCCTCCCCCAATTTCCCTTTGAAGAAATGGAAAGAGAGGAAAAAAGAAATCGGGACAAAAAATCATAAAAAGGTAGACGGGAAGCTGCTGCGGACAGATAAGCAGTTCCGACATTTGAAGCAACGGCAGAAAGAAACTATTAGTACATGGCTTTATGAGGAATACCGCCGTCTTTGGATAGAAAAGGGACAGGAGCCGCATAAGCACAACAACTGGAAAATCGTTGCCGCTGTTATGGAACGGATAGAAGCTGCGGGGATATGGCTGCCGGAACAGGAAGTAACAAAATATTTTTACCGCAGGAAAACCCATTACCGGAACCGGATAGAAAAAGAATTACAGCCGAAGCCGGAAATGCAGGATAAAGACAGTCAGACACAAAAAGAACAGGGCGCAGGAAGCCAGTAATGACCTCCCGCACCCTGTTCTTTTATAGGTACTGATTTTAAAATGTTACGCAGTAGAACCCCCATTTTAAGGGAAAAGGTATTCTGTATCGCCTATGCCAGTTTCACGTCATTTATGCCCTGTAAATCAAGGCTTTTTTTGCCCTTATCGCGTAACCGCCGCACGCCGTTTCCTCATGCGCTCGGCTGCCTGTCTGCGGGTAATCCGCTTCCGGCAGTCCGGGCAGTATTTGACGCTGTTCGATTTTGATACAAAGAACGTGCCGCACTCGGTACAACGCTTTTTGTCCTCTGTCTTGAAAAGCTCTGCATACAGTAGCTTATCAAGAGGAAGTACGGCAATTTGAAACCACTTGCATAAAAGCGAACAGGAAATAAGCTGCGGGCAGACACATTCCTCCCCGTCGTCCAGTAAGATACAGTGTCCGCGCTCGCAGTTGCAGCACTCCTTTTTTACAAGGCTGTTGACTTTTCGGCTCTGTGGCGGCGTAAGCCGCTTACCCCCGGTCATACTTCATCAGCGGCGAAAATGGCAAGCTCCGCATACTCGTTTTCTGTTAGCGGGGAAATTTTCTGTAAGGTGCGTTCTGCAAAGGGGCGCATATCCTCGTCCATGAACGGCAGCGCAGCCGTCATATTTTCCATAAGCTGTGCTTTGCTTCCCTCATGGTAAATACTCAACAGGTTCATTTCTTCAACGGTCAGTCTAATCATGCTCATACCTCCAATTCGTGATGTTTTGATTTTGCTGTCTTTTTCGGGACTTTTGGGGATTTTTCTGTTTGTAACTGCGCCCGGACAGAGGGAGGGGACTGTTTCATCTCTTTATTCCTCTCGCTTTTATCTATCAGCGCATAAACTCCATGCCTGCCCTCCAACGTAGATAAGGAAAGGCTTTTGTAAGGGAGCATGGAAAGCAGCCGTTCCATATCCTTATCCGTTGCCAGTGGAACAAAGTAGGGAGAAAGTTCTACCGCACAATGGGTCTTTTCGGGGCTGTCCGGTTCTCCAAGCCCTTTTACATTTTCCACAATCCGGCGGGCTTCTGTTTCAATCTGTCTATCATGCAGGGCGGCGATATGTAACTGAAAATCCCTCTGCGTATGCGGTGTTCGTTTTTTTTGCTGTTCCCTCAAAAGGCTTTTTAAGGCTTCCGGGTCGTTTGGCTGTGCTTCAAAACGTATAAACTTTCCAAGTTGCGGGTCAGTGTCCCCGTCAAAATATTGTCCGGCAGGCTTTGTCAGCTCCCCATGCTCATAAATCAGCGTGTAGTTGTCGGCAGGGATTGATTTTTCGATTACTTCCCGGAAATGCTGCAAATAATCCAGTTCATAAAGATTGCCCTTGATTTTTTCCTGCTCTGTGCCTGTCAGTTCCACCGCATAGGCAAGGATAGTATCGCGGGTCTGTTCCCCGTAAAACCGCCATGTATTATGCTGCCTTGTGTCCTTTAGAAAAACGTCCCGTTCCCGGAAGCAGCACGTCCCGGACGGGCGGGAAAACCACAAAAGCCGTTTGTCCTCCGGGATAAGGCTTACCGCCGCTTTCCGCAAAATCTGTTTGTCTATGTCAAAATCGCTCTGATAAAAAGCGGTGTTCTGTTTCATTATGGCTTCAAGGGAAGCAATAACGTCCACATTTTCAAATTTTTGTAACTTCATAGGTCAGCTCCTTTCCAAATCCTGTGTTTTCTGTCTTGCCTGTTTCTTCGGTGCCTGTTCTTTCGCTGCTTTAAGCTGCGCCCGGATAGAGGACTTTTTCTCCGGCTCTGCCTGTTTCTTTTCTGCTTTGAGGGCTTCGGCGTATTCTGCAAGGGAAATCTGTCCTCCGGCTTTTGCTTTTTCTTCCAGTTCCGTAGCGGTCGGGGTGTTGTTTATCTGCCCGTCAATCATGTTGTAATTCTGCTCGGTGGTCTGTTCGGCAGCTTTCAGATAATTTTCCGGCTGCAAAAACTCCGGCACGTCCTTATAACCGAAGCTGTCTACATAGTGGGCGGTGTCCTGTCCGTTCTGATGAAGTACCACCACGTCGGAAACGGAAAGGCTGTGTCCCTTAAAATCTTTCGGGTGGTCGATATTAAAGCGGGTGTAAATATCTTCAAGGGAAGTCCCCGGCGTAAGAGGTGCGGAATAGACAAGTGTATAGTTTTTCGCGTCTACCCGGTGTCCGGCGGCAATCAGACGGTCGTAAGGCTCAAAACGCAAGTCCCTTGTTTCGTCCCCGCCTTTTATCTGATAAATGGAAAAGGTGTCTTTATCCTGTGGGGCTTCCTGCTCCGGCTGCCCTTGTGCGAATTGTTCCTGTGCAGCTACCTTTTGCGCCCGGATATGCGCCCGCTGTAACTCGGTAGGCTTTTCCCCGGTAAGAGGTGCAATCGCCTTGACATAATCAGCCGCATAATAGGCGTTACTGGTAAGCTGCCGCTGCCATGCCCCGGCTTTTGGCGACCAACGGAAGCCGTTGCTTTTTAAGGCTTCCCGCGTAGCTTCGTCCGGCTTATCCTCAAAGAAGATTTGCAGACGGTTCGCTTCGGTGTTTGCTTCCACCTTGCCGCCGTCGAATTCCCAACCCACAAAACCGATTTCTTTTTGCTGTGAAAGGGATTTGATACGGTCTTTCACGCGCCGGATTTCCGCGCTGTTGTTGGATAACGCCCAAGTCGCAAAGGGCTTGTCCCCCAAATGCCAACTGCTCGCCATGTCCGCTTTTAATTTTTCAAGCTGTTCCGGCAACAAATGCGGGCAGCCGTCAAGGGTCTTGTGCTTACGGTAATAGGCGTTTACGGCTTTCATGGTTTCCTGTGATTTTTCAAGGCTTTCCAGTTTCTTTTCTAACTTCTGTACTGCCTGCGGGTCGTCTGCGCTGATACCGCCCATGCCGGTACTGCGGATTTTATCAAGAAGCCCTTGTATGTCCTGCCATTCCCGGTAATTGCTGTCGCGGGCTGCGTTCTGCTTTTCTTTCTTCCTTGTGGGGAAGTTAGAGCCGCCCGCAATCAGGATAGAGGGAACACGCGCGTCAATCTCATAGCCTTTATTCATGTTCGCCGCCAGTTTCCGGGCATAGGTGTCAAGCAGGCTGTCGATTTTCTCATGGTACATCGGGTCTACCCGCTGTTTTTGCCTTTCTGCGATTTGTACGGCTTCATCTACATAATGCCTGTATTCAGCCGTCGCGCTGCCTTGCTTATAATCGGAAAAGCTGTTCATATCCTTTGCACGTTTGGCGGCAGCTTCATTGATAGGATAATAAGGGGCGGCGGGTGCAGCCTGTTCCGGCTGTGTTTCTTTTTCCTGTACCGGGGCTGTTTCTTCGGGAAGCTCCGGCGTGGCGGCTTCTGCTTCGGGCTGTTTGGTAGCTTCCTGTGCGGGCTGCGCCTGTTCGGTGGTCTGTTCCTTATCCTGTGCCTTTTGGATTGCTGCAAAATGTCCGTCTATGGTATCAATCAGATTTGCGGCGGTGCTGCGGATTGTTTCAAGAGAGCCTTTCAGTTCTGCAAGTTCTTTTCCGCTGCTCCACCCGGCGATATATCCAAAAGAATAGTCCGACGTATCAAGCCCGTAATGTTGGCAGACAGCATAGGCGACGCTTTCCGCCTGTACCTCGCGGGTACGGCGGTCGGGGCGTTCCGGCATAGCAAGGGCAGTATCATGCAGCGTGGCGTGGGCGATTTCATGGATTGCGGTCTTGATATTCTGCAATTCGTCCATGCCCTCGTTGATGATGATACGCTTTTCCTCATAATTGCAGCGTCCTTTTACGCCGCCGCTTAGTGCTTCAAATCCCATAGCAAAGGGAGAAGTCTTTTCAAGGGCAGCGAAAAAATCCTTGTATTGTTCCACGTTGCCCGTCAGCTCATAGGTAAGGGCAGGAAGCTCCTTTCCCTCGGTCTGTGAAATATCAAAGACAGATACCACACGAAAGGCGGGTATCTTGATTTCCTTTTCCTCGGTAACAGGTTTCCCGTCCTTATCGAAAACAGGCTTTTGGGTGTCCGGGTCGATTTTTTCCACCTGTTTCTTAACGGTAAACGGGGACGGCGCAAGTATCTTGATAGCTTTTTCTCCCGGCTTTACATGGCGGTCAAATTCCTTTTCCCATTGTTTATAGCCTTTCACAAGATTGCCGCCCTGCATGGCGATAAGGATTGTATTGTTAAGGCTGTAATCATGGAATTTTGACATAGTACGCAGATAGTCGGCGTAACGGTCGCTTTCATACAGTCCTAAAATCCCCTGTTCCAGTCGGTCGGTAATCTCTTTCATCTTGTCAGCGGGCTTTTCAGAAGATAGGATAATCGGGAGAACCGGGGGCTGCTCTGTGGCGGTGGTCGGTATAGCTGCGGAAGCGTCAAGGTCTGCCTGTTCCTTTTCCTGTACTGGCGGCTGCGGCGTTACCCGGTATTCCTCCGGCACGTCGCGCCCGTCATACCATTCTGTAAAGGTATTACGGTTATTGTAGATATAGCCCTGCTCGGTAAATCTGCCCCCGTCATTGATAGCAGCGTCCCGCCCGTATTCCTCATACATGAAATATTTTTTTGCTTCTTCGGGCAGCTCCAACTCGTCCAGTTCTTCAATCAGATAATGCCCGTAATCTTCCTCACTCTGTACGGACGGATAAAGCCAGTAACAATCAAGGTTTTGTGCAAGGTTGATAATGTCCTGCAAGTCCCTTGTATGGTCGCCGTATGCCATAGCTGCAACAAATTTTTCCCTGTCGTCGTCAAACTGCATTTTCAAAAGTTCGCTCAAATAGTTCAGCTCGTCAAGGCTTTCAAGCTCGGTCAATTTTCCTGCCAGTCCCGCAATAGAGGACTGGTATTCTGTGATATGCAGCTCCCCGTAGTTTTTGCCGTCTATGCCGATACGGTCAAAGACTTCTTTCAAATGCTCGGCAGTCGTGGGGAATGATACCCATTCGCCCGCAGGTCTGCCCTCGGTGTACTTTCCAAGATTAGAAAGATACCCGCTTAAAATCGGTTGTTCCATGTGTTCGCTCCTTTCTTTCTCAATCATGCGGTGCATAAGCTCGTAGTCCTCCATGCTCATGCTCCCGTCAAATAGATAGGGGTCGGGTTCTTCGCCGTCCCGGTAGGCTTTTTCAGAGAAAGGCAGCCCCGCAGCGTGGGCGGCGGCTCTTGCTTCCTCGATAAGCTCCGGCGGCAGCCTGTCGTCGTGGGCTTCGATAAATTCCCCGATATTGCTATATCCGTTTTCGTAGTGGCGGCGCACCCCGGCGGTCAGCTCGTCAAGGTTCCTATCCTCGCCAAGATAGCCGGAGTAATAGCCGTTTACCACAACGGCGGCAGGGTCAGCCTGTTTGATTTCTTCCATGCGGCTTCTGTCCTCCGGGTAGAGAATATCGCTCATTTCAAGGTGGAAATATTCTGCGTTCCAAGAGCGTCCCGTTTTCCAAAACGCCACCCAAGCGATACCGTCCCTTAATTCTTCTTGATAGTCCTTTACGGTGTCCCGTAAACTTGCCATGTGTAACCTCCTTTCTTCGGTTTCAGAGGGTTTGGGAAACTTCCCAACAAGCAAAAATCCCCGCCGTTCTCGGTAGAGAAAGCAGGGATTTTACGGAAAAGGGTACTCTTTTCCTATGCTTGCTATTCAGTTATTTTTTCTTCGGCAGTTCAATGCGGTAGTTGACATATCTCCCGCCCGTATCAGCCAATACGATAGTTCCGTTGTAGGTTTTGCCTGTCTTTGGGGAATAGAGCTTTTTCACATTTACCTTGCCGGATTTTAAGAGTGCAGCGGCAATCTTCGGGGTAAAGGTTACTTTTCGTTCTTCAAAGAAACGGTCATTTTTCCACATGGTAAAGATACATTCTTTGTTGCTGCAATAGTAGTTTTTCTTTCCCTCATAGACAGGAGAACCGCAGCGGGGGCAGCTTCCCAACGCTTCCCGTTCCGGCTTGAACATCTGCGCTTTATCATCAGAAAGAAACGGATAGGTCTTTACCAGTTCCCGCGCCATATTCTCGATACCCTCCATAAATGCGGCGGGGTCTGCCTTGCCTTTTGCAATCTGCGTCAGATTGTTTTCCCATTCTGCGGTAAGCTGCGGGCTTGTCAAGGTGTCCGGCAGGACGCACACAAGGTTGATACCGTCTTTTGTGGGAAGTAGCTGCTTGCCTTTTCGTTCCACAAAGCCGCCCTTTACCAGTTTTTCAATGACAGCGGCGCGGGTGGCGGGAGTTCCAAGCCCTTTGCGTTCTGCGTCCGGGTCGGTGTCCTCACTTCCGGCGCGTTCCATAGCAGAAAGGAGCGACGCTTCGTTGTGGGGCTTTGGCGGTGTTGTGTCATGCTCCGTTACCGTTGCAGCCGGATTGTCAAAGGTTTGTCCCTCGGTAAACGGCGGCAGGGTCTTTTCTGTGTCGCTGTCTGCGTCGTCCGTTTCGGGCTTGTTCTTTAAGGCTGCCCTGTATCTTCGGTCAATCTCTTTCCACCCGTCGGACAGCACCGTTTTTCCCCTTGCGGTAAAGGACTGTCCGGCACATTCAAAGACTGCCGTAACCGCTTCAAAGGTATGCGGTGCAGCGGTCGCCATAAGTAGACGCGCCCCGGAAAGGGTAAGGATATTCCTTTCGCTTTCCGGCAGCGCGGCAAGGTCGGTCTTTGCAAGCTCCATAGTTGGGATAATGGCATGGTGGTCTGATACCTTTTTACTGTTCAGCACCTTTCCAAGTTCCGGCGTGAAGTCTTTTCCCGCCATAAAGGAAAACTTCCCACAAAGCAGCTTGATAATGCCCGCCGCTGTGTCGCCCATGTCGTCGGTCAGAAATGCGCTGTCTGTTCTCGGATAAGTAAGCAAACGCTTTTCATACAAGGCTTGTGCAAGGTCAAGGGTCTGTTTTGCCGTATATCCGAACAGGCGGTTTGCTTCCCTCTGTAAAGAAGTAAGGTCAAAGAGCTTCGGCGGAGCTGCGGTCTTTTTCTCTTTCACAAGGGAAGTACATACTGCCCGCGACGCTTCGCAAGTCGTTTTTAATGCGTCGGCTTCTGCCTTATTTGAAATTCGTTCACTTGCAGCTTCCGCGCCGGATAATGCAAGGCGTACATGGTAGTATTTTTCTTTCTTGAAAGTGGTAATCGCTGCGTCCCGGTCAACAAGCATTTTTAAGGTCGGGGTCTGTACGCGCCCCACGTTCAAGGTATGATTGTAAAGGACAGAAAAAAGGCGGGTGGCATTGATACCGATTAGCCAGTCTGCTTTTGCCCTGCATAATGCGGAAGCAAAGAGAGGGTCATAATCCCTGCCGTTCTTCAGACAGGAAAAGCCCTCTTTGATTGCGCTGTCCTCCATAGAAGAAATCCAAAGGCGGCGCATAGGTTTCTTGCAGCCTGCCATTTCATAGACAAAACGGAAAATGAGTTCTCCCTCGCGCCCTGCGTCGCAGGCATTGACGACTTCGGAAACGTCTGCCCGGTGCATAAGCTCCTTTAAGGTTTTGAATTGCTTTTCCTTGTCAGCGGAAACGGTGTATTTCCATTCCT
This sequence comes from Faecalibacterium duncaniae, assembly GCF_010509575.1. NCBI lineage: Bacteria > Bacillati > Bacillota > Clostridia > Eubacteriales > Oscillospiraceae > Faecalibacterium > Faecalibacterium duncaniae. Next base: position 1,337,653 of record NZ_CP048437.1, read on the forward strand.
GCGGCAAAATCGGTAAGCTGTCATAGCTCCACTTTTTATACTGCTCCCCGTAAGCGGCAGCTTCCGCAAGCCCTACCAAATGTCCCACACACCAAGAAACGATATAGCCGCTTCCTGTGAGAAATCCGTCTTTCTTTTCCTTTGCCCCAAGTACGGCAGCGATTGTCTGCGCCACACTGGGCTTTTCTGCGATAACTAAAATCAAATAAAAATCCTCCTTTCGGGTAAAAGAAAAGAGCAACCGATTTTTCGATTGCTCCTACAAGTGATTGTATAAAATTGTGCGATATGAAATAGTAAAATGATTTGACAAAACTAAAATTTATCCAATATTGAGTAAACTATGGATTACCCAAGGTTGAACTGTAACCATGATTATAAATGTGTAAATTGCAAACAAAGGCACTTCGACCATATCATTGACATTCTCAGATTGAAATTGTTTTCTTAAATTATTAGGCAAGACTTTTGATAGCAAATAATAAACCAAATATCCTAAACAGACTCCAACTGTATTTGTAATAAGGTCATTTATATCTGTTGAACCCCAACCAAACATCTGAACAATTTCAACAGATAAAGAGAACAGAAAACCAGTTAATACAACAGTCTTTATGTGATGATATTTCTTATACAGCAACGGCAGAAAAAATCCAAAAGGAACAAATAAAACAACATTCAGTATGGTATCTATTGGTCCACTTATCATACCGAGAAACGGAATCAGAGAAATCCTCGGACGAAATGATATTGTGCTTGTATAACCAATACCTGTTACGGTCAAAATCCCGAAAAGATAATAATAGAATAAAAATACAGCAGTAATATGGAGAAGGCTTTGCTTTCTTCCTGATTTTTTAAGGTATAAGAAATACAATATAAAAACTGGAACTATAAACACATATCCACTTATTGAGCGAATAAGAATATCAGAAATGGGTAACATATTTTTATCTCCTTTGCTTACTCTAAAAATTTGTTTAACTCTATCATTTCCTATGGTTGGAACAATTATATCATATTCCATATCGAAAGTACATCTTTTTATCGTTCCGGCTGTCGTTTTGCTTCAATCTTTCTAATGCAATACCCAACACAAGGGGACTGTCCCTTGTAAGGGCAGGAAGCGCAAGCCGGGGGATAAGGAACAGGCGGAGCATTATCACGCCGCCCGTTCGGTTTCTGTATCATCATCTTTTCAAAGGGATTGTCGGTAAACAGGGTCATAGGGTTTCTTCCTCCGTTTCTTCATCTTCGGGAGTTTCCCCGGTATCTGCTTCCGGCTCGTCCTCGTCGTAGTCCTCAAATTCAAAATCTTCAAGGTCGGTATCGCCCTTTACATTCTGCTTCGGCTTTAGAAACTTAAAGTAGTAGAACGCTGCGCCGCCACCAAGCAGGGCAAAGAGGACTAAGGCAAGCACCACACCGGGATTGCCGCCTTTTCCTTTCGGTTCTTCCGGCTGCTCGGTTGGTGTTGGGGTAGGTTCTTTGCCTGTGCAGCCTGTCATACTGGTAACACATACCGGGCAGGACGTGTTTACCTTTCCGGCTTCGCATTTCTCCGTACAGTTACAGATTTCCGGCTTTTTGGCAGCTTCGCCGTTTTCGGTCAGTGCCATAAGGTCGGCTTCGTCCACTTGATTTAGGAAATGTACGGTCTGTTCGCCCTCGGCGGCGCGGTCAATGAGGATATAGAAATAGTTGCCGCCTTTGGTGGTAACAGTGATAAGCTGCTTATTGCCGCCGTAATCGTCAACCAGTGTTGCGTTTCCCTTTGGGGTAAGGGGCGGCGTTTCCTCTTTTTCCTCCACAACTACGTTGCTGTCGTTGGTCGCGTCCCCTGCGGGCGGCTCTGTGGCTGCGCCCTGTGCATAGGCAGGGACAGAAAAACCGCCCATAAGGATAAGGGCGGCACAAAGGGCAGTCATGGTCTTTTTCAGTTTATTTTTCATCTGCATTGTCCTCCTGTTCTTCGTAGTCTGCCGCTTCGGTAGCGGGTGCGGCGTTCATGCCGGGAATACCGCCGCCGGACAGCATAGCATTTAATTCCTGCGGGGTAAGTCGCATAGCGCGTACAAGCTGCACGATTTCAAGGTTTTCCGCTTCGGTTTTCTGCGCTTCCAGTCCTTTTAACTTGTTCTGATACTCTGTGATTTTCTCGCGGGTCTTTGCGATTTCCTTATTGATACGGTCGATTTTATTGTTTGCCATAGGTCATTTCTCCTTTCTTTTTGGGGCTGCTTTACCAGTTCATCAGCCCATAGCCTTTGATACATTGATAGTTAAGGTCATAGCTCTTTATCTTGCAGGCGTCGCCGGAATTGCCCTCAACGGTATAGACGCGGCTTCCGTCCCTGCCAAGCACAAGCCCCACATGGTCTGCAACACCGTCTAAATCCCAATCGAAAAAGATAGCGTCGCCCGGTGCGATATTCTCATAGCCCCGCGCGCCCCATTGTCCCCTTGACTGGAACCAAGGAACGCCCTGCCATTCGCAGCCTGCAAAGCGGGGTTCGCTTTTTCCGGCTTGATTGTAGCACCATGACACAAAGCAGGCGCACCATTCCACGCGGCTGTTAAAGCCATACCAACTCCAATAGGGATAACCGCCCACGTTTCCGACTTGCTGTTTTGCAAGCTCCATAAACTCCGGGTTTCCGGGACGTGTGCCGTTTACAAACTCCACGCCGCTTAAATCCTCGGACGGGCTGCCGTCGGGAGAGCCGCCGCCAAAAATCAACGGTTTGTTGCCCTGTGTCTGTAAGTACACTTTGAACATTTCAAACTGCTGTGGGTTCAGCAGTTCTTCCGCAAGGGAAGCAATCGGCTTGTTTGTCAGCTTCACGTTCAAGATACGGTATTCGTATTCTTCCTCGTTGCCCTCCTCGTCGGTGGTGGTGCGTATCTCGATTTCTTCCGTCAGCGTCAAGGTGTACTGTAAGCCGAACAGCCGTTTTAGCTCTGCCTGTGCGCTCTGTGGGGTGTAGCTCTGTAAAAGGGCGGTCAGATAAGACGCAAGTTCGTGTGGGTTATGCCCGATAGTGTCAAGGTCATAGCGGTATTCATCATAGCCGCTGTGGGTGGTTTCGATATTGTCAATCTCACTTTGCAGTTCGTTTTCCATTGCAGCATAGCTCTGTTCCGTTGCCACAAGGTCGCTGTCCTCGGACGTGTAGGAAGTCCCTAACACGCTGTTCATGCTGCCGGAAAACATTGCCCCACAAGAGGAAAGCCCTACTGATACCATGATGAACAGAAGCAGCGCGGCGATAGCGATTATCACGCCCGCCGGGTGTCGCCCTACAAAGGCAGCCGCTTTCTTTGCTGCTGTCTGTGACGCTCCGGCGGTTGCTTTGGCGGTGGCTGCACCGCCTTTCTTTACAGTTTTTGCATACTGGCGTTTGATTTTTTGTTTCTGCATAAACCGGGAAAAGGGATTGCTTGTAAGCTGAGGATTTTCCTGCAAGACTTTGTGATACTGGAAGTTCACATTTGCCTTGAACGCTGCCTTTTCTGCCTTTGCTGCTTCCCGGTAGGGTTTCAGCTTATGGCTGCGGTAGCCCTGTTTGAATTTCCTTGTCCCGTACCTTGCGCCGCGCTCGGCAAGTTCCTCCGATTTGTGCGCGCCCTCCGCGCCGGAATTGTCTTTCTCGACGCTGTGGATTTTGTTGTGAACAAAAATACCCGCTTCCTGCGCGGGGCGGGATAACGGGTTGCTGTGGGCTTTGCCGCCGGGTATCGGCTTTTCCTGTTCCTCAAAGTGCAGGCGGGTCTTTGCCTTTCCTGCGGCTTCGTCAAAGGTGCGCTCCTTAACCAGTTTCTTTTGCTTTGGGATAGCTGCCTTTGCTGCGTCCAGTCGGTCAGCGGCTTTTTCCGATTTTTTGATGTAAGTTTCCAGTTCCGGCGTTGCCCGTTCTTCCTCGGTAAACTGTAAGCGGGAAGTGGAAGTACGCAAAGCAGTAGCTTCCTGCTCTTTTTTGACTTCCTTTTTGTTTGCTTTTCGGGTATGTGCTGCGTCAAGATGTTCTATGACGCGTTCCGCTGCGGCACTGTCCGGCTGTGAAAAGTCGCTGTCTGCTTCCCGGCTGCTGATACGCTCGGCGGTCTGCTGTGTTTCGTTTACCTCGATAAGCCCGTCGCGGGTCATTTTCTGCGTGATTTTATCGCGTGGTTTTAACTGTTTCATAGGCTGCTCACTTCCTCCGGCTTCGTCGTCATAATGCGGTAAAGCTCGGTATCTTTCGGGAAATGGTCTACAAAGGGAAGCACCACATTCCCATAAAAGATAAGTCCCTCGCCTGCTTCGGTGTGGGTTACATACTTCATCTGCTGTGGGCTGATATTTAACTGCTTTGCAAGGATAGCCCGGTCGCCCTGTGCCTGATTGAGCATGAGGACAAAATCAGAGTTTTCAAAGATATTTTCCACCTCGCGGGAAGCAAGCAAGTCCTTAATGTTCTGCGTGATAGCTGTGGGTATGCCTCCCCATTTTCTAAAACGCTTCCAAATCTCCACACTGTAAGCGGCGGTCTGTTCCTCTTTTAAGAGCAAGTGAAATTCGTCCATATAGTAGCGGGTAGATTTCTTTTCTGCCCGGTTAATGGTAACGCGGTTCCATATCTGGTCTTGCACAATGAGCATACCTAACTTTTTGAGCTGCTTCCCAAGCTGCTTAATGTCAAAGCAGACAAGGCGGTTAGAAAGCTCCACATTCGTTCTGTGGTTGAATACGTTAAGACTGCCGGAAACATACAGCTCCAATGCCGCTGCAATGCGGGCAGCTTCCGGCTCCGGCTGTTTTAACAGCTCGTCGTAAAGGTCGCCCAAGATAGGCATTTTTGCCGGGTCGGGGTCAGCAAGGTAGTCCCGGTACACATTCCTTACGGCGCGGTCAATGACGGTCTTATCAACGGGCTGCAAGCCCTCCTTGCCGCCAATGACAAGCTCGCAGAGAGACAGGATAAAATCACTTTTCAGTGCAAGGGGGCTGTCGTCCTCGCTGTAATTAAGGTTCATATCCATAGGGTTCACATACTGGGGCTTGCCGTCCATGCCTTTCCCGGTCGGGGATAAGCGTATCACTTGCCCGCCAAGCCGCTTGACAAGGGCAAAATACTCGGCTTCCGGGTCGCAGATAAAAATATCATCGTCAGTAATGAGAAAGGCGTTTGTGATTTCCCGCTTTGCCGCAAAGGATTTTCCGCTGCCCGGTGTTCCCAAGATAAGCCCATTCGGGTTTTTAAGCTGCTTGCGGTCGCAGAGTATCATGTTGTTGCTTAAAGCGTTCAGCCCATAATACAGGGCAGACCCGGTCTGAAATAGCTCCTGCGTGATGAACGGGATAAAAATAGCGGTGCTTGATGTGGTAAGTCCCCGTTGTATCGGGATAAGGTTCTCCCCCAAAGGGATAGAGGACATCAGCCCCGCTTCCTGCTGATAGTCAAGACGGGTCAGGGCGCAGTTGTATTTCTGTGCAATGCCCGCCGCCGCGAAAATGTCATTTTCCAGTTTCCGCTTCGTGTCTGCCATGTTTACCACAAGGAACGTGAGAAGAAACATTCGCTCGTTGCGGCTCTGTAAATCCTGCAACAGGTTCTTTGCTTCATTTCCAAAGGTGGCAAGGTCGGACGGAATTATATCCATATCGTAACCGCTTCTAACCGCTTTTTTCTGTTCCTCAATCTTCATCTTGTCAAGGTCAGTGATTTTGCGCTTAATGGTCTTGATTGCTTCCGACTGGTCGATACTTTTAATGTGGAGATTGACAATAACGCCTGTTTCCAAGTCCAACATATCCGCTAAGATACGGTCGTTTAACTCCGGGGCAAGGATTTCAAGGAACGATACCGCCCCCGTCTTTTTCCCCATAGCAAAGTAGCGTCCCTCCCCGAACTTGAAAGAGGACGGGGCGATAAAGTCCTTTGTGGTAAGCCCCGTCGGGGTCAGCCAGTCATAAGAGAATGAGAACGGCTCGCCTGCCGGGTGGAATACCCCATGCAGCACCTTTAGGCGTTCATAGCCGGATAAGGGGTGCGCCGATACCCCAAGCACCTTAAAATTATTGAGTACGTCTGTTTCAATACGGGAAAGCCGCGCCCTTGCTGCCGCCGGATTGTCCGCTTCAATGGAAAATGTGATGTACTTATGCTTGACAAGCCCGTTGTTCCCTTTGGCAAGCTGCGATTTCAGCATATCGGAATACTCAGTGCGGATAGAGTTAAAATCGTCATTTTGCAGCGGGATATGGATTGCCAGCGCTGCCTGTTCCTGCTGTGAGCCTTGATTGATGAAAGAAAGCTGCACGTTCACGCTTGCGTCAAAGTAGTTGAGAAAATCGCACCAGTTTTCAAAAATGGCGGTCTTATCGTCTGCCTGTGCAAGCTGATAGTTGATGTCCTCAAAGGCAATGCTCTTTGAATATTTCCGCTGTGCCACTTTGCAGATACCGTCCGGGTACATGGCAAGGTAGGGAATGGTCTGCTGTGCGGTGTGGGCTTTGCCGTCCCCCTTTGCCTGCCGGATAACCGCCGCTATCTGTTTCTTTTCCGCGCGGGTCAGCTTACGCCTGTTTCCTGCGGCTTCCCGCGTCTTTTTTGTCTGTCCTTTTGACAATCGCTGATACCTCCTTTTCTAATGCCCGCTGTTTCTCCAAGAGTGCATACAGGTTTTCCGTCTGATACGGTCGCACTTTGGGGCGGGTCAATTTTGTCTGAATGATGTTCTTTACAACCACTTCAAGGGGCTGCCCATGCTTTTCATACATGGCAACCAAGAAGCAGGGAAGCATGACGACAATCATTGCCATTGCCGCAAGGCTCGTCCCTGCGCTGTCTTTGAACAAAAAGAAAAGTGGCAGTCCCATAAGAAGTGCCACTGAAAAACAAAGGATTTGCCGCTTTGTCAGATTGAAAGCGACTTTTGTTTTGACTTTGGATAAGTCTTTGGGTACAGGTACATACGCCAAGAAAAAACCTCCTTTCTGCCCTTAGTGGGCGTTGAATATAGATTTTGCCAGTGCGCCGGATTTGAACAGGGAGAAACAGAGGATAACGGTATAGGCTGCAAGGGAAAAAATCGCGCTGTGCAGGTTGTCCGCTAAGACCATTTCGCCTACCAAAACCGCATAAATGCCGACGCATATCATAATGAGGAAGCCTTGAAAACCAAGTGCAAACAGCCCCTTTAGGTAGTTGTTCCCAATCTGTCCCCATTCCCGGTTTGTCATGGTGGCAAAAGGGATAGGGGAAACGGAACAGTAGGGTAGGGTAAGAACCCGGCGCCTTACCATATCACTATGGCAGGTTTCCGAGAACTCCCCTCCGAACCGGACTTACACCTCTCAGCGTATCCGGCTCTCCAGATGTCAGTCTAATTTCCCCGCGTGTAACTTGTCGTGACAGTAGACGCAGAGTGCCATTGTCTTGCGCTTACGCCCAATCATGGCGATTTCCCATTGTTTTCTGCCACTTAAATCTTTGAGTTTTCGTATATGGTGTATTTCAAGCGGCACATTCTCTGCGCCACACCACTCACACCTGTTTGCTTGCAGTCTTTTTATAAGACTATTACGCCCATAATTCTCAAAAATTCTTGCTACTATATCAGGATTTCCGCTTTCTACTTTAGTGTCCCGGCGGAACCCATTATTGTAAAACAATACCTTTCCGACCTTGCCGTTTTTCTTCGGATATTCCACAACAAAATCTTTTCCTTGACGGTACTTGCGGATAATTCTGCTGATTCGTGTCCGATATTTTCCAGCAAAGGTTTTGAGCATACTGTATCTCATTACATAGTAGAAGTTATTGAGTACAGACACGTTGTTTGCAAGTCGGTAGTAGTTATACAATCCACGGATTTCTGCGTTGTATTGGTTTAGGATTTCCAAATCGTCCAAGTGCAACAGGCGAGTGCGCCGGACAGGTTCCCAAACCTCTTTGTTTCCATTTTGTTTGTCGTATTTAATCTTGAGGGCATTGTAGGAGAACAGTCGTTTTACCCACTTATCATGGGGAACATAAAGTAAGACTTTTCCATTGTTTACCCGTCTGGTAGCCCCGGTTTTGGTCTTTTTGTTGTGTTCGCCTTTGGCGATTGTGACCTCATATCCCAAGAACTTCGCAGCGTCGTGTCCATGAGTAATCAATGTCTTTTCCTCGGACATTTCCAGATGGAGTTTGTCCCGGATAAAGCAGCCTACATCTTGTTTAATCTGTTCTGCGTCCTCTTTGCTGCCGATAACTCCAATTAAGAAATCATCGGCATATCGGATATAGCAAATCCGTTTATAGCTATCGTCCATCTGGTCGCTATACGGCATAGATTTCAGACTACGCCGCAGTTCCCGGATTTCTGCAATTAAGCCCTCTTTTTCTTCCTCGCTCATTTTAGAGAGATTTCTTTTAAGCCTTTGTTCTTTCCCCCGGCAGACATCCAGCTTCTTCTTGAACGCAGGATTGATTTTACGGCGGTTTCCGCAGTTGAATTTCTCTGCATACTCTGCCATATAGCTATCCAGTTCGTTCATGTAGATGTTTGCAAGGATAGGGCTGATGATGGAGCCTTGCGGAGTGCCGGAATAAGTATTGTGATAATTCCAATCCTCCATATATCCAGCTTTCAAGAACTTCCAGAGCAGACCGATGAAATGTTCATCTGCAATCCGCTTTCGCAAAATAGCAATCAACACATGATGGTCTACGTTGTCAAAACAGCCCTTTATATCTCCCTCAACGAACCACTTTGTCCCCGTAAAATATTTCTGCACATATTTGAGTGCCGTATGACAGCTTCTGTTTATACGGAAACCGTGGGAATAGTCGCTAAAGGTTGGCTCATAAATACTCTCTAAGATGAGCCGCACCACCTCCTGTATCAGTTTATCGTCGAATGACGGTATCCCCAGAGGACGCATTTTCCCATTGGATTTCGGGATATACGTTCTCCTTGCCGGGTTAGGCTGATAACTAAAATCCCGCATCTTTTCAATGAGGGCGTTTATCCTTGCCATTCCCATTCCGTCAATGGTTTTGCCGTCTGTTCCGGCTGTCATGTTGCCTGGTTTCGCCTGTATCCGCTGATATGCCAGCAGATAGAATTGTGGATTGTACAGGTTGCGGTATAACCGCTCGTACTTGTAGCTCTTGTTACACGCCTTGGATTTTAGGCTTTCCAACACATTTTCAGGACTTCTCATAATGCCTCACGCACCTTTCCTTTTTATGAATTGGTTGACATCCTGCCTCCCTTCGCCATGTAGACGGCTTTCCCGCCCTCGGACTACTACGGAGGCTCCGTTGCCATGCCGGATATTCAGCGTCATCTTTCTTGGGTTTTTACCCCTTGAAATTTATCGCCTTGCGGCATTACGCATAGCCGGATAGTTCCGGCGTTCCGGTTTAGGCAATCTCCAGTTAGACACTTTGGGAAAAGCGTATTGTGATGTCGGTAGTGGGTTTTCGTCCTTTTCCGCTTACTGCGGCTGGCTGTCATAAGTATCGTGCGGTCTGTGTTTACCTGTCACATTCCGCTATGACATACGGCGAATACAACCATCCTGCGCCGCCGGGTCGAGTATCCCGCCTCGGACTGCCCTTAAAGCAGTTTAGCCTTGCTCCTCATTCACAATGTTGCGTCTTGCCGCTCAGTCGTGGGTAGATGGTTTTCCCAACTTGCGATTTTTCCGATACGCTATTGTCCCCCTTGTGGTTTCCCTCCGGGGTAAATCGGATGACGCTAAAGTGACGCTTTTCACGTCTTTGATACTTTTCTTTACCGGCTTGCTAAAGCCGGGTTCCCAAAATGCCCGCACACCGCCTTTGGATGAAAAGCGGCGCTTCTGGACGCGCCGTATATCTCAATCATTCTGCCGTAGAGGATAACGGTTATCAGTACGGACATGATTTTCATACAAAGGCTTATAAGGCTCGTTTCCATGACAAGTAACAGTAGTTCGGGGATTTCCATATCTTTTAGTCCCTCCTGCATGGCGGCAAGGGCTTCGGTTACGTCGATATTCGTATCGCCGCCGATTACCCCCGCCGCGCCGGACACAATATGCTGCGCCATATCAAACACCGCCATAGTAATATCAAAGGTGTGCGTTACCAAGAAAACGGCAACAAAGGCTTTGAAAAACCACTTAAAGAACATGAACGTGTCAACGTCGTGCATATTGTTTTTTTCCGTTACCATGCTGATAAGCTCATAACAGAGGACATAGGTAATGACAAGCCCCGCAATGGGTACAATCACATTTTCCGACAGATTTTGTATCATGTTGAAAATGTTCGCGTTCCACCCCTGTGGGGTCTTGCCTACCTCCGCTGCAATGGTGCCTACTTTTTCGTTTACGTCCCCGAACATAGTGGAAAGGTTGCCGTTAATGGCTCCGATAAGGATTTCCTTTATCCATTCGTTAATCGCTTCCAGTATGCTCTCCATAGGCTACCCTCCGTAAACTTATCCGAACAGACCGGAAAGAAGCGGTACAAGGATAGTGCCGATAAGGGCAACACCGCCGCCCGCCATAAGCTGTTTCATACCCAAATAGGTGTAGGAAACCGGCTCGATGGCGGGCGGCGGCGTGTCAAGAAATATCTATGGAGTTTTTTTAGAACCGCCCCGGCGGGGCAGGTCAGGCTGTGACCTGCTCCACTTCCGGGATGGGTTTGAGATTGAAATGAATTTCGATAGAAATGTGTCTTGTCTTATCGCTGTCTATGCTCTCATGGACAACGATTTCTTTAATCAGGCGGTTGAGGGTGGCGGCGTCCAGTTCCGTGATGTCGGCGTATTCCTGAATGGCTTCCACCCACTGGCGGGCGTCACACGCAAGCCGGATTTCATCGGCCAGCTTCTTCCGGCCTTCCGTGACCTTTGCTTTCAACTCGGCCTGTTCCGCCTGCGTCTTTTCCATCAGCAGATTGAAGTTCGCTTCGCTGATACGCCCGGCAACCATATCCTCATACAGCCGCAGCACCATCTTTTCCAGAACGTCAATCCGTTCCTCGTCTTTGGTAAGGGAACGCTCCAACGCTTCCCGCTGGCCTTTCTGCTCGGCTTCGCAGGTGTCGGTCAGCTTCCCGGCAACGGCTTCCCCGTCCATCAGGGCGGCTCTGGCGCACTCCCGGATTTTGTTCAGCACAAGGCTGTAAAGGGTGTCGTATTCAACCCGGTGCTGGGTACAGTGCTGCTTGCCGTAGGCGTTGTAGGTCTTACAGGAATAAATCTGTTTCGGGTGCTTGTCGTTAGTGTAGCGGATTGTCAGCGACTTCCCGCACTCGCCGCACTTGATAAGCCCCGCAAACAGGCTGATTTCCCCGGTCTGGCGGGGGCGCTGCCGGGATTTCAGCTTGCGCTGCACGATGTCAAAGGTCTTGCGGTCAACAAGCGGCTCATGCTGGTTCTCTACCACAATCCAGTCCTCCGGCTTCTTTTCCCCGATAGTGCCGATTTTGAAGCGGTATTCCTTCTTCTGGGAAGCAATAGCGCCGGTGTAGACGGGGTTCATCAGGATGTCCTTAATCACGGAGAAGTCCCACATATACCGCCCGTTGACCGGGTCTTTCTTTTCCCACTTGGTTGACACGTTCCGAAAGCCCCGCACCCGGTTCCAGTAGGTCGGGCATGGGATTTTTTCTTCTTCCAGCCTGCGCCGGATATAGTTGGGGCCGTGTCCTTCCAGCGCCCACGCAAACAGACGCCGGACAATGGGGGCCGTTTCCTCATCAATCAGCAGATGGTTTTTGTCCTCCGGGTCTTTCCGATACCCAAAGGGGGCAAGGCAGCCGGTAAACTGGCCTTTCTGCGCTTTCAGCAGATAAGAGGAATGAACCTTCTTGGAAATATCCTTGCTGTACATCTCGTTGAGGATGTTCTTGAACGGCGCAATGTCGTTGTTGTCCCGCATGGTGTCGATACCGTCATTCATGGCGATATACCGCACGCCGTTTCGGGGGAAGAAATCTTCAATCAGGAAGCCGGTCTGCAAGTAATTCCTACCCAGTCTGGACAGGTCTTTCGTGACCACAAGGTTTATCTGCCTGCGCTCGATGGCTTTCAACATCCGTTTCAGGTCGGGGCGCTCCATGTTCAGCCCCGTGTAGCCATCGTCCTGATAGACTGCAATAACCTCCCATCCCTGCTTCTCGCAGTAGGTTTCCAGCATAGCCCGCTGGTTTGCGATACTGGCGCTCTCCCCGTCAAGGTCATCGTCCTTGGAAAGCCTGCAATAGATAGCCGCCCGGAAGCTGCCTGCCAGTATTGCGTCTACGCCTGTATATTCAAATCCGTTCATCATAACCGTTACCCGCACAATCCAGACGGAACACGGTCACTCTGAACCTTGTCTTTATTATATCCTAAATCTTGCTTTTTCACAAGATATTCTTTATCATTTCTCTGGCTGTATTTCTGTGCAATCAGGCTCACGAAAACGTCCGTAGCGTCCAGTTCGCCGTCAAATACCGTTGTGACATGGATTTCAGTTTTGTTTTTTGCCATAGGCAGTTACCTCCATAAATGAAATAAGCCAGACAGGAGAGGGTCGGCAACGAAGTCCGGCAACGGGCTTCAAAAAACCTCGAAAACAATCTCTGTCTGGCGGTTGGGTTATTTATTACTTTTTCTTTTATTTTTCTGTTGCTTTGGTTGTCATAGGGGAGAAAAGCCCGCAGTTACGGGCTTTTTCCCGGCAACCGGCCCGGCAACGGGATAGCAACGGGGTCGGCAACCGGCTGTGATTTCCCCGGATTTTTCAGAAGGGAAGCTCCATCTGCTCCGTGACCTCTACAAATCCGTCCGGCGTTTTTTCACGCCCGTTGTCAGCGCCCGTTGCCGGGGCTTCCCGTTCCCAGCCCTTCTGTCTGCCGTATCCTTCAAATATCCGGGGATTGGAGAAATACTTCCATCCCGTGATACCGTGGTTCATAATGTCGTTGACTTCCCGGATTTCCCATTGTTTCGGCTCGTCAAAGGGGTGGTTCAGGGCTTCCCTGAAAAGCTGCTTGGAGCATACGGCGCTGCCGGTGTAGCGGTCAAGGTACGCCTGTATCATCCCGGCCTTGGTGTCCTCCGGCATGAAATCCCGCTGGTGTTCTTTGAGGTACTGTATCATTTCGGGGGTAAAAGACAGCTTGAAATCGCCGCTTTTGTAGGTTGTCATGGCTTCCGCCCATACCTGTTCAAGATAGGCTCTGGCAGCGGCTTCATCGTCCAAAATGTGTACCTCCGCCCGTTCGGGGTAGACCATGACCGGCAGGAAGCGCCGGTTCCCGGAACGGTCAAGGGGCAGGAAGTCCAGGGCGTTGGAAGTCCCGCCGAACACGCACTGCCGCAGCCTGTCCTCCGGGTGGGTTTCGTAGGGGATTTTATAGACCTCCTTCTGGCGGCTTAAAAACGACTTGATTTCCTCTATGCTCTTGGCGTTGGCGGTGGCAATCATCTCCGACATTTCAATTATCCAGTGGCCTTGTAGCTTGCGGTACACGTTATCATCGTCCAGCTTCCGCAAATCATCGGAAAACCACTCGTCTTTCACGGCCAGCAGCCGGAAGAAGGTGGATTTCCCGGCTCCTTGACCGCCCACCAGACAAAGCATGACCTCAAATTTACAGCCGGGGCAGAACGCCCGGTGGATAGCTCCCAGCAGGAACAGCCGCAGCGATTGGAAGGTGTAGTTGTCCGTGTCGGCTCCCAGAAAGTGCCGCAGGCAGTAGCGGATACGCTCTTTCCCGTCCCAGACAAGGCCGTTCAGGTAGTCCCGGATGGGGTGGTAGCTGTTGGCGTCTGCCGCAAGGTCGGCGGCGTCCGCTATCTTTTTCTCGCTTGTCAGGCCGTAGGTCTTTTCCAGATACAGCCGGATATATTTCATGTCCGTGTCGGTCATGGCCTTGCTGCCGGTTCTGCGTTTCCTGCCAATGGGCTTTAGAAGGTCAATGCGCTCGGTCAGGAGATTTTTCGCAACCGCCCCGGAAAGAATGGGGTCATACTGGAATACCGTCAGGCAGTTGTGGATACTGTTCCGCACGCCGCCTTTCTCGGTGCTTTCCAGCATGGCCTTGACTTCCTCAACGCTCCGGGGTGGCGGGGCTTCTTGTATGGTCTGTTCTACGGCCTGCCGCAGTTCGGGCGGCAAGGTCTGCCATTCTCCGCTCAAGGTTTCTCACTTCCTTTCCGTAGCTGACAATCAGGGCAGCCCGTTCCTCCATATCGGAGAACAGCAGCACATCCAGCAGATATTCCACATGGGATTGTTTCTGCAAGGCTTCCACGAAAAGCGGATGCCATTCCTCGTCCGGCGTCTTGGGGGCATAGTCCAACTTCCAGCGGTGCAGCAGATTGTGATAGTCGGACAGTACCCGGAAACAATGGCGCTCCATGCGCCGGAATTGCTGCTCCGGGCTTTCCTGACGGGGCTGGGGGCGGCGGCTCCTGCTTGGCGGCTCCTTATCCTCATAGGGGATGGAGAAGTCCTGCGCCAGCATGAGGGCGGCTTCCCTGGGGCTGATATTTTCCAGACGGGAAACAAAGTCAATCACATCCCCGTCTGCCTGACAGCCGAAACAATGGAAGCGCCGGTCAACCTTCATGCTGGGGTTTTTATCGTTATGGAAAGGGCAGGCGCACATCCCGTTTCTTCCTACCCGGATACCGTAATGCTCGGCGGCCTGCCGGGTGGTAACAGACTGCTTCACGGCTTCAAATACGTTCAATAGGCAAATCCTCCTGAAAATAGAAAAAGCGCCTGCCATTCTCACAAAGGAAAGGCAAGCGCCTGATTGGTTAAAGTTCCATATCCTGTTTTTGCTGGCGGCGGGGCTGCTGGCGTTTCTCTGCCTGTTCCTCCCGGATACGCTGCTCCCGGCCTTTGACCGCCTGCTGGATGGACGGTTTCTTTCCCGGCTCTGCGGTCTGGCGGTACTGCTCGGATGGCAAAACCTGATTGAGCCAGTGGCGCACATCCCGCAAAATCTTTACATCCTCCTGTACGGCAGTCAGCGCTTCCGTCTTGGAAGCGATATTCTCTGAAAGCTGTGCCTGTTCCCCGGCCAGCTTCTTTGTGCTGTACTTCGCCCCATCAAGGTGAACCTTGAAATACCGCAGGGCAGCGTTGTAGGCGTCCAGTTCCTCCTTATGGTCGGCGGCATATTTCTCCTTAGGTTTCTTCCAGCGGATAGCGGCATATTTCACATGAACCGGCTTGTTTGCTTCAAAGTTCCCGATATGGAAAAGCAGCCGGTCAATCTCTTTCACACGTTTCTCCATCGGCTTGATTTCCTCACGGATGGAAACGGCCTGTGCGCTGGCTTCATCCAGATAGGCGTCAAGGCTTTCCACGGTGGAGATCTCTTTCCGCCGCAGGAAGTCAAGGGCTTCCATAACCTTGTTGAAATCGCCGACAGTGCCTTTCAGTTTTCCCTTGGAAGTCCAGCCGGTGCGTTCCTCGCTCCGCATATCCAGATACCGGGAAAGCAGTTCGGGGATGGTCGGCTCCTTGGCCTGTTCCAGTGCTTCCAGCAGCGCCGCCTTTTTCTCTTTCAGGCCGGACAGCCAGCCCTTTAAGCTGCGTACCATCTGCCGGATAGACTGCATGAGGGAATTGGCGGCTTTGATGTCCCGGTTCAGGTTGCCGATGTTGGTCTGTATGCCTTTCCGTTCCAGATAGCTGACCGCTGGCCCCATGTGGACGGTGGGGATTTTATCTATCCCCTGACGCTCATAGGAGCGAAGGTCAAGGCGCTCCGGGCTGCCGATGGCTTCCAGATAGCGGTTCGCCGTATCAGCCCAGCCCTGCCGCCATATCTCGGCGTACTTCTGGTCGTTCCAGTCCACGGTATCCTCCTTATGGCTTTTCCATCTGCCGGACGCAAGCCGGATACGCTCGCCGTTCTCGTCAAGGTCGTAGACCTTCCGGCTTTTAGGGAGCCATTTCCCGGTTTCGTCCATCGCCCGCATGGTAAGAAGGATGTGGGCGTGGGGATTTCCGTCCCCCTTGTCATGGATGGCAAAGTCGGCAATCATGCCCTTGGAAACGAAAAACTCCAGGCAGTAGTCCCGGATAAGGTCGACGTATTGTTCCGGGGGAAGTTCCCTCGGTATGGCAAGCACGAACCTCCGGGCAAGCTGGGAGTTCCATTGTTTTTCTATGGCTTCGGCGGCGTTCCACAAGGTATTGCGGTCTGCGTACTCCGGCGGGGCGTGGGGCGGCAGCATGATTTCGGTGTGGACGATTTCGCTTTTATGGGAATAGTATTTCTGTTTCTGGTCGTATTCGGAAAACAGCCGTTCCCCGCTCTGGTAGGCGGCGGCAGCGACAGCAGACTGGCGCTTGCTGCGCTGGACGATTTTCAGGTCAAAGTGCGGGCATGGTGGCATGACGGATTGTAGCCTCCTTTCTCCCGGCGTCCGGGCAAAGAAAAAGCAGGAAACCGTTCCATGATTTCCTGCTTGGTGGTGCCGCCGGTGGGCGGCTGGTATTCAGTTTTGAAAGTTCGGGTCAGGGTGGCCCGAAGATGGAGTATTACGATATATTTTTCTTTTTGTTCTTCTTTGTCAACAATAAATTTATGCGAATTAAGTTATATCGTTGTATCATCACGCAATAGAAATTGTGCAATAAAATAAGTAGCGCAATGACCTGTATCCACGGACGGCCTACAAGCAATACGGCTGGTAGACAAACTAAAACGCCAACCAAATGAATTTTGGCATTTTTTATTAACTGGCTTTTCAGAAAAACAATCCCTTCTTCCGAATAATCTTTCAAAAAATAATTGTCTGTATCAGGCTTTCCCCTCCATTGGTCATATTTCTTCTTTACCTTGATAACAAATTTACGATACTGGTTTACGCCCAGTAACCGATACAATTTTTGTTCCATTTATCTTGCTCCCTTACAAGCCGATTTCTCGCTGGTTCTATTATACTATGACTGGCTGCCTTTGGGAATAGATGAATTGTAAACTTGCTGGACGGGAACAACAGCTTTTCTCCCGGCGTCCGGGCATAAAAAGAGCAGGGAACCTGTTTCAAGATTTCCTGCTCGATGGTGCCGCCGGTGGGCGGCTGGTATTCAGTTTTGAAAGTTCAGGTCAAGGTGGCCCGATTGATAGACAAACCGATTTTATTATTCATCCAAAATAAAATTGTAAATCCTTTTCGCAGCTTGTTCAGCATTTGAAGCTATTGCGGGGTGTCCGCCATGCTCAAATATTTGAATTGTCGCACTCGGAATTATGGCTGCCATTTCTTTGTATTCCTGCTCAAGATTTTTTCTGCACATTTCATCTTCTTTGCTCCCCATGAATAGAACAGGGACTTTCATTTCTTCCAAAGGCTTATGGAATAGAGGACGCTTTTCTTTTGCACAATTTAATAAGGCTTCTGTATCAAGGTCAACTACTTTTTCCCAATCAGTACCTTGACACCATTCATAAAATTGCCTTGACTGTAAATTTGCCTTTGCCGTTTTTCTTTCAGATAGGAGATTATCGGAAAAATTACTATTAAGAGTACGGCCATCAAAACTGTCTGCTATAACTTTGTAGAACAGGTCAGGGCGTTCCAATGCCGCATTGATTGCCGCCCATGAACCGCCACTTGTTCCGATGAGACTAACTTTCCCACATTGTAAATGTTCAGTAAGCGCAATTATCTGTAATGCTTCATCATACCATACATCAGATGAAAAATGTTCTACTCGGTCGGATAGCCCGTTCCCTAAGAAATCAATTAGAATACATCTAAAATTTTCTTCATACAGCGGCATGAGAAGTTCAAACATTTTAGAAGAAGCTGTATTACCGTGTAGGAAAACAAGTGGCTCGCCGGTTCCACACTCTTTATAAAAAATGGATTTATCACCGTATTTGAAAAACGACATTTTCATACCCTCCTTTTATCAAGTAAACTGGCTTGTATCGTTGCTTTCATTATACTATGGTCGTTCAATTATGGGAATAGAGGAATTGTAAACTTGCTGAACGGAAACAGCTTGCAAGGCAAGGTGTTTCCGGGCGGCAAGTCCACAAAGGGGGTAGCTGGCGGCAGCCAGCGCAGGGGAAGTGTAGCTTCCCCTGTGATGATTGGAACAGATTGAAAATCTGCGGAAATCATCTGCTCCCTGCAAGGGGCTTCCGGCAGGACGCAACGCACCGGCTTGACCGGTGTATAGTTGCGCCCTCTTTCAGAGGGGCAGTCCACGGGCTGCGGCTCTGGAAGCAATTATGACCGTTCCCGGTCTGGCTCTTTTCTCTTGGGATGTGGCTTTTCCGTCCTCGCCTGTGCCTTGGCTTCGGCAAGCCTGCGCCGGATGGAATTGTCCCGCTTCTGGATAAACCGCTGCTTTGTGTCAGCGATAAAGCGGCGGCACTCCGGCTCCGGGATGGCGTCCAGTTTTCGGATGGTACTCTCCACAATCTCCCTTGTCTGCCGGTCACGGATAACCGGCACGATTTCTTTCAGCCCCGCAAGGGTGTCCTCCTTCGTACCGGCGGCGTACTGATAGACCATAGCCAGCTCGTCTTTTGAAAAATTCATCTTCATTCTGCACCCTCCTTCTCTGTGCCGTGTCCGGCAAACACTTTTTCCATAAGCTGCCGGGTGCTGTCTTTGTGGAACAGCAGCTTCAGGAATAGACTGACCTGTTCATCTGTAATGGCTTCCGGGTGGGGAAGGTAGCTTTCCAGCATGGCGGCTCTGGTGCAAAGCCGGTGCGTCCGTTCCTTCCGGGTCAGCGCCCTGGCCTGATGGGTCAGGCGCTTTTCCTCCTGTTGCGCCCAGCGCAGCTTCTTTTCTGTTTCTTCTATCTCCTGATTGAGTTTT
This sequence comes from Faecalibacterium duncaniae, assembly GCF_010509575.1. Lineage (NCBI taxonomy): Bacteria > Bacillati > Bacillota > Clostridia > Eubacteriales > Oscillospiraceae > Faecalibacterium > Faecalibacterium duncaniae. The sequence goes on from NZ_CP048437.1 coordinate 1,356,478, forward strand.
TCCAGTTTTTCATTCATAGGCGGCTGTCCTCCTTCTTGGGAATGAGTACATATATTTTGTTGGGTTCCCCGAAGCCCTGACGCACCCGCAGTATCAGTCCGGCGTCCTCCAATTCATTCAGGGAACGCTTCACGGTCATGGTACTGCGGGCAAGTGCCGCCGCCAGTTCCACGATGGGGAAATGGATAAACAAAATCCCGTTGGCGTCCTCTATGCCGGATACGAAAACAATATCCAACATCCGGGCGTACATGACCTTGGCGGTGCTGCTGATCGGGAGCCGCAGCATGGCTCTCGGCAGCGGCATACAGGGCGGCAGGGTGGTGTCTGCGGTCATAAATTCAACTTCCATTCAATCGGTGTCCTCCTTTACTTTTCGTTTTGAGCGTTTGGAAAGATAATGGGGGCAGTCCACAATGATCGCCCGGAAACTCTGCTTGCAAGTGCGCTGGCATTTCCGGCAAAGGTCGTTGTACATTACCCGCCCCCGTTCATTGAGGAAGAAGGACAGTTCCAACTGCCTCTTTTTCGGCATTCTCGGCATAGTTCCTCCTTAAACAAAAATCCGCCCATTTCAGCCGTAACAGCCGCAATAGACGGATAGCAGATTTTAGTGTCGTGTTTCGGGGCGATTTTCAGGGAAAAAGCGGCCATAGAACCGCCCGGAAATCCCCCGAAGTATTACGGATAGGGCAGACTACGCCCTATCGGATTGTTGTGTTTCGGTATCAATTCGGTGTTCATTTTCGCCGGTTCTCCCTGATGTCGTTCCTGCCCCTGGCTCTCACAACGGCGTTTCGCTCCCTTTGGTACGCTCGTTGTGGTCAGGGTTCCTCCATTTCCCTTCCGCAAGTCGTTGCGCTACATCGCCGGGGAGCATATCCCATACAGGCCGGTCATTCGATTGGAATAATCCATCGATGAACTACCTGTATCATAGAACATTTTTGTTCCCTGTGCCGTATATCCACAAAGTAGGATTTCGGGGCGAAAAACGGAAATTTCCACGATTATGGAAAGTATGGTATAATCCAGTTAGCGGCAGGAAAACAGCCGCCGGAAAGGAGTGAGCGCCCTATGCTGAGGGCAACTACCATACAGGAACGCCTTTGGGAGTTACGCAAAGATAAGGGCTTAAATCTGGAAGAACTGGCGCAGCAAACCGGCATTTCAAAGTCAGCCCTCGCCAGCTATGAAGCCAACGACAATAAGGAAATCAACCACGGCAATCTTATCACGCTGGCCGACTTCTATGAGGTATCTCTTGATTACCTGTTCTGCCGGACAGAAAACCGGGAGCAGATAAACACGCCCCTGATGGAACTGCACCTGAATGATGAAATGGTGGCGCTGCTAAAGAGTGGCCGTATCAATAACCGGCTCCTGTGTGAGATTGCTACCAATGATAAATTTGAGCAGCTTATGACCGACACGGAGATATACATAGACGGCCATGCAACCTCCACCTTTCGCACCCTTTATGAGTCTTTGGAAGAACAGCGGCAGACCATCATCCAGAAATACAAGCAGGCGGAAGATGATTTCTATTCAAAGACTATCCTTGCCGCAGAGGTAAAGGAAGAAGATTTCTTCTGTCATGTGACGCACAAAACATGGGACGCCATTCTCCATGACATACGGAAAGCCCATGAGCATGACATTGACAGTACGCCGGATTACTCTGCCGCAAAGAAAGTGGCGATGGATATTCGGAAAGCCATTCAATCCTCCGGGGATTATCTCGGAAAGGTGTGGGCGGTCATTTTCAATATGCTCGGCGTTGATTTCTACAAGCTGCCGCCGGATGAACAGAAGATATTGAAAAAGATATTGTCAAAAGCGCCGAACATTAAAAACAGCCCCTTCAACTTCCGGCGCAAGAGAAAATGAAAACTGCCGTTGTGGGAATGGGTGTTCCTGCAACGGCAGCTTTGGCTTTCTTTATTCAGTTTTTCAGCTTATCGGTCAAACTTATTATTTCACATAGATTTCTGAAATGGTATCTTCCACACCATTGATCTGCAATCTTACATGGATTTTCCCGTTTTCAAATTCACTCAAAGAATACTCTAAGGGGTCGGAAAGATTTGTGACATCAAAGGATTTTGATACATCACCCTGCACCAGCCACAAAGTAAGTGATGCTCCATCAGGCACCGTTTCGCAAGAAATATCAGCGTGAAGCATTTGAGTTTCTGCGTCATCTACCATCATGTTTTGTTCTTTCACAAATCCATCACTGGCACTTCTAAAATCCAACTTCCAAACACCATTCAGATAAGTGTCATAATTCATGCTGATTGTTCCCAAATTCCAAACTCGGTCGTTCGATGTAACATCCGTATTTACACCATTTCCGGTAGCAGCACTGACAATAAACCCTGTCAGGCAGACCAACATAAGCACCATACTGATAATACCGGCAACAATAAATTTTAAGTGGTGGGTTTCCTGTTTAACCATAACGCCATTATTCTCCTTGTTTTCAATATGCGTTCCGCATTCTTCACAATATTTTGCTTTCAATGAAATTCGATGCCCGCAGGCAGGACACGTTGCTTTTATCTCTGAACGGCGCAGAAAATAAATCAGCAAGCCAATAAAAGGAGTTGCGATAAAAACTACAATCGCCCACAATACCGGGTCGTCGCCCCGCTTTTTACAATCCTGATATACCCATGCTGCAAAGAAGCCACAAGTACATAGGGCGAAAAGAATAAAGCAAAGAAGCAGAATGGGAAGCAGCATGGAAAGGCCGCTAAAGCCATCGCTTTTCAGAAAATACAGTCCAAACCGCAGGAAAATTAACAGTAGAATAACTGGAATGCCGATATAAAGCGGAAGTTTGTTCTTTTTTGTATGATTCACGCTAATGCACCTCTTTTCTCAACACGGATTGTTATATCCTCTTTCATATTTGTCCTTTTAACACCAACGATGGTAAGCAAAACGCCTGCCAGTCCAATGTAGAAACAGATACCAGCAGCAAAGTAAGATAAATAAGTATTGCTGATTACTATTAGTGCTACACCTGCCAGCATAATAAATGTAACTAAGTTCAAAATCATCGGCAAATACCAAAGAGAAAAACCGCGTGTGGCGGGTTGCTTTCGCATTGCCGTTTCCTTTTGATACAATGTCGCTTTCAGTTTGTTGTTCAACTCCGGGTCTGGTTCGTCAGCCAGTTTCATAGAAGCCCGGATGATTTCATCAATTTCTGTATTGAAAAGGTCATTTTTCATATCCCGCTTCCTCCAATCTTTTCTTAATCAGACTTCTTCCCTTAAACAATCGGCTTTTTACCGTTCCGGGCGGTTTCTTAATGATTGTTGATATTTGCTCTACGGAACAATTAGAAAGATAAAACAGTGTCAGCGGTATTCGGATTTTTTCTGGTAGGGTTTCAATAATCCGATTAACTTCTGAAATCAATTCTTTCTGCAAGTAGCTTTCTTCAATACTTTCGTCGGAATGTAAGACTGCTTCTGCTTCATCATCCAAATTACTACATGGAGCAATCATATTTCGGCGGGCCTGCTTTCGTCTATCGCTTTTCCAAAGATTGTGCGTCAAGGAAAAAAACAGTGCTTTGGGATTTTGCCCCCAGTCAAGTGTCCATTCCATTTCTAACGCTTTTAGAAAAGTCTGTTGATACAAGTCCTCTGCTTCTGATTTGTCCATACAGAGTTTCAGGCAAAATCTATATATATCTGTACCGAACTCATCAATACATTTCTCGATTTCTCTTGCGTCCAATGTTTCACCTCCATTGCCCGTTCACCCTATATTCGCCATGACTTTGTATGCGGTTCACTTTTTTCAAAAAATTTTTTTTACAGGTAAAATGCCGGGGCGAAGTAGGTAGTTTCACTCCCGGCATTAAAAGAAAACTTTTCTTATGGTGTTTTGTGAAAGATAGCAATAGCTATTATTCATCGTCCTTCTCTAATTCGATTACATCTAAGATACCACAATTCAGGGCTTCGCAGATACGAACCAGCGTTTCCATGCTGATGTTTTTGCCTTTACCCATATTGGCTATCATATTTGTGGTAAGACCTGCGGCAATCCGCAAGTCCTCTTTCCTCATATTGCGCTCAACCAACGTATGCCAGAGGGGTTTATAGCTTATGTGCATTTATCCTCCTGCCTTCCTCCCGGTTCCGGGGTTCCTGTTCCCATTATAACAAAGTTCTTGCTATTCCACAAACATTTCTTGACACAATCGCCGGTTCCGTCTGGATTGTGCTTTTCCTTTCTTTTCTTGATTACATCTACTTAGCCATAAGCTGCTTAATGCCCTGTGATTTTGCTTATGTGTGATAAAGAAGTAATAGAAGTGTAAAAAATTTTGCCTTTCCTATCCGATACTTGTCTTTGGTATCGGATAGGGCGGGCGGTCATTCGGGCAAGTCCACCTTGCCGACGAAAGAATAGTAAATCTCAATATCCTGTCTGCGTGTGCCGTTTTCATCGTAGCTGCACTCATGCACAACGATTTTCTCTACAAATTCACGCAAGAGGGTGTGGGTCAGTTCTTCAAAGTTCATGTGCTTGCGGACAATGTTCATAAACTTTTCTGCGTTTACGGTAGCTTCCTGTGCTTTGGAAAGCTCCGCCTGTATTCTGGCAACACGCTCTTTCAATTCCTGCTGTTCGGCTTCATAGTCTGCCGAAAGCTCCGTGAAACGCTCGTCAGAAATGCGACCGCTTACGCTGTCCTCATACAGCCGCTTGAAAATAGCGGAAAGTTCACCGATACGCTTTTCGGCAGCTTCCAGTTCCTTTTTCTTGGCGGCGTTCCGGCGTTTGCCGCCGTCCTCGTTCTGCTCGATCAGCAGCTTCATAAACCGGGCTTCATGCTTTGCCGCATAGCTCGTCACTTTCCGTAGATTGGAGAGAACGCCCGCAGTCAAAAGGTCGGTGCGGATAAAATGTGCGGTGCAGTCATGGGTGCGCTTCTTGTAGTTCCCGCAGATATAGCAGTCCTGTTTCCGCTTATCGGTCTGGTAACGCTGCTGATACATGACGCTGCCGCAGTCCGCGCAAAAGAGCATACCAGAGAACAAGCCCACTTCATCATAGCGGTTCGGACGCTTGCGCTGTTTGCGTAATTCCTGCACACGCTCCCATGTCTGGGTGTCGATGATAGGCTCATGGTGGTTCTCGAAAATTGCCTGTTTCTCAATGGGATTTTCTATGCTGTGCTTGGTCTTGTAGGACGGTTTCTCCGTCTTGAAGTTCACCAAACAGCCCATGTACTCCCGGTTTTCAAGGATATGCACCACGGTATTTGTCGCCCATTTGCACTCATAGCCGGGGTGATAGCGGCGTGTGCTGCCCGTCCTGCGGTATTCCAGCGTTCCCGGCGTTGGGATTTCCTGCTCGGTCAGCATACGGGCTATCTTGGTCGGACCGTTCCCGGCAAGGCACAGACGGTATATCTGCTTGACTACGGGTGCGGCTTCCTCGTCAATGATGAAATTTTCGTCCTCGTCCATGAGGTAGCCGTACACGGGTTTGCTCGTAACAGGCTTGCCGCTCATGCCTTTTGACCGTTTTACGGCTTTGATTTTCTTGCTCGTATCTCTCACCAGCCATTCGTTGAAAATGTTCCGCAAAGGGGCAAAATCATTGTCGCCCTGTGCGCTGTCCACTCCATCGTTTATGGCGATAAAGCGGACGCCTTTTTGTGGGAAAATCATCTCGGTATACATTCCCACCTGCAGGTAGTTTCGCCCTAACCGTGACATATCCTTTACGATAACAGTAGCCACTTTCCCGGCTTCAATATCCGCAAGCATGGATTGAAAGCCCGGTCTTTGGAAGTTCGCACCAGAATAACCATCGTCCGTGTACCAGCGCAGATTGGAAAAACCGTTCTGCTTTGCGTAGGTTTCAAGAATACGCTTCTGGTTGGAAATGGAATTGCTTTCGCCTTGCAGCTCGTCCTCATGGGATAGTCTTGGATAAAGGGCAGTGATTTTCTGGGTGGTCTGTCTTAACATAAAATCCTCCGTTTCCGACAGCCAGCCCCACTATTCCGTATTTCGATTATACCACATGGGGCGGCTGTCTGTATAGCGGCTTCTGCTTCTTTACCGCCTGTCAAAATGACGATTTTTTACTGTGCGGCTTGTAGCGTTAGGGCGAAAGCTGGGCTTTGTGTCCTGCGGCGGCTTCCGCCTCCAGCACTTTCATCATCTTATCGGCTGCGGTGTCGGTGGTATCTTTTTTGAAAAAGCCGGAAACGATAAGGACGGTGTTGCCCATGCGGATCTCTGTCACGCAGTCCGGGCGGCGTTCCGGGGTGGTGTTCTGCTTGTTCTCTGCCATAGGCAACTCCTTTCATTTCATCAATTCTTTTAGTCTGTTCAGCTTGGCTTGCGCCGTTTCACGGCGGAAGTTCTCTCCCGTAAAGAGGATAGGGGCGCACATTTCCAAAAGGCGGTCATAAATCCGGGCATGGGCGGTGTCCAGCGGATTTTGCAGGCTGTCCAATGTCAGATTGGTGGTAACGATTAAGGGCTTGCGGCTGCGGTAGCGGCTGTCAATCACATTGTAGACCTGTTCTAAACCGTACTCTGTGCCGCGCTCCATTCCAAAATCATCAATGATAAGCAGAGGAAAACGGCAAAGACGCTCGATATACTCGTTGCGCCCCTCAAAGCTGGCGGTCAGGTCATTCAAAATCGCAGAGAAGTTCGTCATGCGGACAGCGACTTCCTGCTCCATGAGGGCATTAGCGATACAACCGGCAAAATAGCTTTTTCCTGTGCCGACCTTGCCCCATAGCAGATAGCCGATATTTTCCTCGCGCATGATTTCCCAATGCTCCACATAGAAGTGTGCAATCTCCATTTGCGGGCATTTCCCGTTGTCGTTGGCGAAAGTCCATTCCTGCATGGTAGGATTGGTAAATCCCCGGCGTTTCAAGTCCTCCACGGTGTCAAGGTGCTTTCTGCGCTGTTCGGCGGCTTCACGCTCCAAACGCTGGGCTTTCTGGCAGTCACATTCTGCCGGGTGGCGGTCACGCCCAAACAAGGCGGCTTGCTTTTCCGGGAAGTAGGCTTCTTTCGGAGTGTGACACTTGCCGCAGTAAAGCAGTCCGTCCTCGCCCATGTAGTCCTCCGGCTGTGGGGTAACAGCCGTCATATTCAAAACTCGTTCTGTAAACAGATTACTCATAAGCTCTCGCCCTCCTTGCAGGTGTATTCGGGTATGCCCTGTTTCGGGGCAGCCTTTGCGGTATCGTCTGCCGCCCATCTGCGAATAGTGGCGGCGTGGTTTTTATATTTCTTGCCCGTGGACGCGATATAGCCGGAAAGCCGCTCAATATAGTACGCCCATTTTTCGGGCAGCTCCGCTTGCAGTTCGGAAAGCTCCGTATCAGTCAGAAATACATTCTCATATCTGCCATAGCTGCGGGCGAGGGCTTGTCCCTTTAACTCTTCCTCTTTTTCTAACTCTATATCTATCTCTTTCTTTATCTCTATCTCTGGTGGACGAATGTCGGACAAATGTCCGCCATTTGTCCGCGGCGGCAAAAGTGCCTTATTTTCAAGCCTTGCGGCGCGTTTCCGTTCCGCTTCGGTAGAGGATTGACCGATCATCAGCTCGATGTCGGTCATATAAAGTAGCCCGCAGTCAAGCTGCTCCACAAGCCCTAACTGCTGGAAGATGGCTAATGCCCGTTCCACCGTCCCGATTTGGTGACGGGTCAGCGTGGCTATCATCTGGGCGGTATAGGGGATATGCTCGTCAAGCTGCAACTTGCCGCCGTTTTTCAGCGATTTTAAGTACAGCTTCAAGAGAATGTTGGAATAGAGAATACCGTCCGGCATACTCTCCAACAGCACGATAGCGTCATCATCAAAATAGCTTTCTTTCAGTTTGAGGTAGTAATATTTGCGGTTATCTGCCATAGGCGGTGTCCTCCTTTGGTTTCCAACGCTTGGAGTAATACCGGTGGCAGAGGATAATCACGGCTCGGAAACTCTGCTTGCAATCGTGGGTGCAGCCCCGGCAAAGGTCATTATAGGTAATTCGGTTTCGGTGGTTGAGGAAAAAGCTCCATTCAAGCCGCCGTTTGTTGCTCATGCGTGGCATTGGTACGCTCCTTTCTGCCGTTTCCGTGGGTATCACGGATAGGGCTGGAAAACTGTATCTTCTCGGTATCATTTTCGGGGATTTTTTGCCCTGTACGCCCTGTTTTGAGGTCGGGGAGTATTGCGGATAGGGGTAAGGGCATATCCCTGTTTTTGTTTGGTTTCGGTATCATTTCGGGGCGGTTTTTAACGCTCCTGTTCATGCTTTTTCTGTCGGCTCGGCTCGCCGTGGTGCATTTGGGAAAGATTGCTTTTCATGGTCTGCAATTCCCGGACACGCTCTTTATTTGCCCGGTACTCGTTGTAAAGGGCGTTCTTCTCGGCGGTAAGCTGCTCGATTTCAGCCTGCAACGATTTATAGGTGGGCAGCTTGGTAATGCCTTTTTGCCGAAAATATCTTACGGCTGCGTCTGCTATGATAAAGTCGCTTTCATGCTTTTCCCGGTAGGCTTTGCGTGCCTTATCGGTTTTCTGCTTTTTCAATCCGTCACGCACATCTCTTGTCTTGGCATAGGCAAGCACCTGTTTCTGCAAGTCCTTTTTCTCACGGATAGCCGTTTCAATGGGCTTCAGCTTGGCGGTGCTGCTGTGTAAATCCGCATTGGCAGACACAAGGGCTGCGTCCAGTTCATCCGGGGTAAAGCCGTATTGCTCCATAGCGGCAACGGTAGCCGCCATCTGTTTGAGATTATGGACAGCCGCCCAACGGTCATAGCCGATACCTTTTCCCTCGGCTCGCTTCGCCGCACGGTCAACCATTCTCTGAATGTTGCCTGTCGGGGCGATTTTCTGCGTTTTTCCTCGCTCTGTGCGGTTTGTTTCAGCGGTATGGTATTCGGGTATGGGTGCGGTCTTTTCGGCGGCTCTGTGGGCGTTCTGCTCCAAAAGGGCAAGAACGGCGGCACGGTCAAAATCATCTCCCAATTTTCGGGCAGTAATGGGTTTCGTCCTGTCCGGGGCAAGGTAGGACAACCGCCCTCGGCTCTCTTTGACGATCACACCCTGCCGCAGAAGTAAAGCGGAAAACTCGTCAAAGGTAGTAGCTCCGCTCATGGCGTTCCGTATGGTCTGCCGTAGCTTCGCCTTGTCGGTTTCAAACTTGGTCTGCTTTACAGGCTGCCCCTCGGCTGCAAGGGTGGCATTTTCCTTGTCAAGTTTGGCTTGTCCTTTCTTCTGCGCCCAATACTCACGCTCGGTAATGCGGTTTTTACTGCCATGGAGCAGGTCGATTTGATAGAGATTTTCCCGGTGGCACATCTCCATGACCTCGGCTTTGAAGTATTCCATCGCCGCGTCTGTGCAGCGGTGTTTGCACCCGGCGCGGGTGTCTGCCGGTCTGTCCATATAGGGCAAGAATGGAACTTCGGCTATCCGCAGAGAATTGATAACGATATGCACATGGATATTGCCGCTGTGGTTGTGTCCGTCCGGGTGGGTGCAGACAATGGCTTGGTGTCCGGGAAACTGCTTCCGGCAAAATTCCTCGCCCAACGCCTGCGCCCGGTCTACGGTCAAACCGTTGTCCACCGCGTCCCGTGGGTCAAAGCTGATAATGTAGTGGTGGCTTTTTACATCTTCCCGCTTCTGGTTCTTCCCATAGCGGAGATTGGAGCGCATACAGGCAACGGCAAAATCCTCGTCGCCGCAGTTCAGCGTGGCTATTCGATAGTCCTCCCTGAGCATGAGCCGCCCGTTTTCATCAAGGGTGGGCTTCATGGTAAACTCGTCATGTTCAAAGGTGAGGTACTGCTCGGCTGCGCCATAGTCCGCATTTTTAGAGCTGATATGTTTGAATGTTGCCAACAGCGTCACCTACCTTTCGCAGGACTTCAAACTTCAAGGCAGCAAGGTCAGAAATGGCGGCGCGGACTTCAACGGACAGGGCGTTGTATGGTGTGCCGTACTCGTTGAGGGCGCGGGCAATCTGATTGAGGTTGCCACCGATTTTTCCATATTCGGCGGTCAGCCTGCCAACGGCGGACAACAGTTCATCATTGACCGGGGAAACGGTAACGATGGGGCGAATGGTCGCCCGTGTAATGGCTTGCCGGATAAATTCGGCTTGGCTCATGTCATAGTGTTTCAGCCGCTCGGTAAAGTCGGCGAATTCTTCCTCGGTCATGCGGGTTTTGACCACATGGCAGCGGTGGGGCGTGTTGTATTTTTTCTTCAAGCGTTGACCTCCTTTCTCGCCCGACAGGGCGCATGAGCAGGGTTTGGGGAAGGCACTCCCCAACAAGATTTACCAAAGGGGGCAAAACCGCAGATATGCGGATTTTGGCACCGTGGTAGAATCTTGCTCTAAAAAACTACCGCTTTCCTCGGCGGCTCTGGTTTGCGGATATACTGGCTTGCTCCACCAATATAGCGATTGCGGCGGCGTGTTCTGCCCGCTGTTCACCACTACAACGGTGAAAAGGGGGCGTTTTGGCAAACGCACGGAAATTTTTTTGTTTTCCCTGTCTGCTCCCTACAACAATCCGGCGGTGTGGTTTGCCAAAGATTTTTGAAAATGGGCGCAAAAAAAGCAGTAAACCTTTTCAAGATTTACTGCTTATCTGCCGCTGTGATGGGCGGCGGTATTAAATTGTCAGCCGTTTTTCAAATGGAATTTATCTGCAATCGCTTTCTTTCCGCTTTCCAATTCCTTTTCTGTAATCTTCCATAATCCTAACGCAATGATCTGCTATCTTTTGCATTCCGAGTTCTTCAAAAAAGGCAATTTGTATTTTCATCAGTTCTTCACAAACAGTCAACTTCTGCTCATCCATATTGCTAATAGCAAGCCATGGGAACGCTTTATATTTCTTAGTGTCCCCAATGAGAAAATTGTACCCTATCAACTCATTTTCACGGAAAACGAAATAGAATTGTGGGCCTGAACCTGGAACTGACTTTTCCATAATTTTCTGCATTGTTCTCACGCCGCCGTATGCCGGAAAAAAACCTATTCGCTCAAGAGCATTTAATATGTCAATCCTTTTATCTGTGGGTATGTCTCTATAATTGATAATCTGTTCCATTTGCTCTACCCTCATTGAAGTTTAATTTGTCAGGCTCTAATTATACAACTTTTCTGTTTAGCGGTCAAAGCGGAACTTCAACAGGCTTTCTATCAGTTGCCTGACGATATGCTCCTGCATATCCGTGTTAATCTGTCCGTCCATTTTCGCACAAGAGCGGACATATCCCGCATAATGGGATAGGACGGCGGCAACAGCTTCCGGGTCGCCCTCGCTTGCCTTAACGATTGTCTCATAGGGAAGTAGCTGGCTCATAGGACAAATCCTCCAACTCTGCCCGTAGCCGCCGTAAAATCATCTGAATACGCCGCCCGGTTGTGTTGCCAGCCCGTCCATATCTCCGTCCAATCTCCCTATGCGTCAATCGTTGGAAGTAGTACAAGAAAATGATTTCCTGTTCCATCTGTGATAGTGCGGACAGGGCTGCGGCAAGCTCTGGACTTTCCAAAAGCACCATCTGACCACAGACGAAAAGCGGATAGCTGGTCATGCCGGATTGCTCCGCAAAGTATTTATCTGTGGTACTGAATGGATAGTGTTTTTCTTCTATCAGATATTCAAGCGAGATTTCCCGCTTGCGGCGGCTCCGTATGCTCCGGGCTGCGTCTATGGCAGCGTGGCGAATAACAGTCTTGCAAAAGGCATCGTGTGTATGCCGGATATGTTCTTGATACTTTTCGTGTTCGGTCATGGAAAATCCCCCTTTCTGAATAATGGCAGAGGGCGGCAGCATTTTATACTGTCGCCCTCTTGATTACCGAACAGCAAAGACGGGCGGGGCTGTCAACGGCGGCGCATTTGCGCCGTTCATCTTGACCGTTGACAGGCTCGGCTGGGTTTGCTATCTGCTCACGGCAATTCACTCTCATTGATAGGAATTGCTTCAAGTTCCGTATTCAAATTGTTCCAATAAGAGCCAATATCCGCACTTGTAAAATACTTAAAACCGCCTGCTTCTGACTTCAATTCGCCGTTTTTAACTCCATAGCAGGCGTAAATCAAATCGTAGCTTGTTCCATCTGAGAGGTTAAATCTAAAGCTGGTCACATCTGCTCCGGCAGTTTCCTCAGTTGTTTTGTCTTTTAAGGATAAGCCCTTGAACTTATCATACAGGGTCTTTATATCATTTTCAGCAACGACTACTTTCTTTTCTGCTGATGCAGGCACTCCGTCATAGTGGTACATTTCAACGCTTTCGACATCTTCAACCTCAAATGGGAAGTCGATTTTGACAGGCTCATAAGCAATGTTTATAGGTAACAGAAAGAGAGCTGTAAAAATTGCAATGATACAAAGAGCGATGGAAACGAGAACAGCAATCGTTATCTTTTTTCTGCCTCTCTGCTTTTCTTTTGCCTCATGGCGCATAATAACGCTTTCGCTTTCTTCGTGAAGAACATCTTCGTTCGTGTGAGAAAGCAATTTCTGATAAATTGCGTTACAGTCAGCACAGGCGTTCAAATGCTCTTTTACCATCTCTGCGCTTGCTTCGCTGCAAGCACCGTCAACATACAGCGGAAGAATATCTCGAACAATATCGCATTGTTTACTCATGCTTTTCATCCATCCTTTCTTGAATTTTTAGCTTTGCACGATGATAAGTAACTCTCGCCCATGATTCTGTTTTTCCAAAAATTGCAGCGATTTGTGAAAAAGATAGTTCCCCGAATACGCGAAGCTGAAAGACTTCTTTGTATGGTTCTTCCAAACGGTGAAGAACGAGGTGTATGCGGAACGCCATGTCAGAATCTGCAACTGAGTTCTCAACATTTTCATTTGATGGCAAGTCATTGATTTCACTCACATCAGCTACTCGCTGACGGCTTCGCATTTCATCATGGTAAAGATTTTTTGCTATGGAGCAGAGCCATGTCAATTCATCTGACTTACCTTTGAATTGTGATGTTGTAGAAACAGCCTTATAGAATGTGTTCTGCGTGATTTCCTCTGCTATCTCACGATTTTTGGCAAGAGAAATAGTATACGAGTATACCTGTAAATAGTAGGCTTTATAGAGCTTTTCATAGTCCATACTTGTCATCACCTCCTTCAGCTTCATAGGTTAGACGGAGAAATCGGAATTTCGTTACAACGAAGTTTGAAATTTTTATACCTTTACGCTACTCTTGCTTTCTGCGGACTATTGGTAGACGCGCATTAACGGCAAGCAAAGAGATTGCTGTGTCAGCTTGATATGTTCAAATGCTAATTAAATATAGCATACAGCTATGAATTTTTCCATTGCGTTCCCCTGACTTCGGAATAGTGGCAGGGTTGGCTATCCTTGTTTTGCTTTGTGCTTCTCTACCGTACATGAGCATTTGCACCCGGATTGTCGTTTCCATATCCCTCTAAGAGATTGATGACGCCCCAAATGCCTAAGCCTGCGCCCAGTGCGATAACAAGGGTCTGTAATACGTCGATAGCAGAGTTAAAAAATTCCATAAAGCTCCTTTCTGCCGTAAATGCGGCTTGCCCCGTAAAAGGGCATAAAAAACGGCGGTCAGTTTTCAAACTGCCGCGGTCATAAGCCCGCCGGATTTCGGCGGTTTCCCCGCGCTGCCTATGTGTCTGCCGCGCGGCGGTATTCAGTTGTTGGGGTGAGCGATAGGAATTTTTGTAGGGGCGCGTATCCTGTAAGTTGTATTTTTCTTTGTTACTGCGTCAATTCCTCCTTTCGTTGCTGCTCATACAGGGCTTCACACCGTTTTACAAACTGCTGGATAGCTGCCTGCCGCTGTCTTTCCTGCCACTCGGCAATGGAAATAAGCCCGTTTATGGCTTCTGTGATTTTCTTGTCCTTTTTCTTTCGGATACGTCTATTCATGGGCGGTGTCCTCCTGCAAATCTGCTTCGCTGATTTCGTAATAGTCAAAGGGTTCGTCCGACTTTACAAGGGCAGGTCTGCGCCGTAGGTGCTTTTCCATATCAAAGGTATTTTTCTTGTCATAGTCGGACAGGTATTTGTAGTTGGGGTGCTTTGTAATGTCGTACTTATCAGAGAAGAACGGGCGCACCCCTCGTAGCTGCAAAATACATTTCCCGCCGTCCATGACTGCAATTTCATCTTCGGTCATAAGCTGCTTGCCTAACTTCTGATAATTCAGCCCATGCGATACCTCGCGCCCCCGGTTCTCGGAAGTATTGAAGCTGTCAATGGTTTCTTTCCCCAAGATTTCCGACATTTCTTTGAGGGTGGTTTTCTCCTTGCCGCCCAAGAACAGGGTGGTGTCGCAGTTGCCGACTATGGTATCAGCGTTGTCTTTGTATATCGCTTTTAGCTGCGACTGGCTTTGCAAAATGATTGAAGCGGAGATTTCCCGGCTTCGGATAGTGGCTATGAGCTTTTCAAACTTCGGTATCTGCCCGATATTTGCAAACTCGTCTAACAGACAGCGCACATGGACGGGCAGCCTGCCGCCGTATTCATCATCTGCCTTGTCGCAAAGCAGATTGAAAAGCTGTGTGTAAAGAATACTCACAACAAAGTTAAAGGTATCGTCGGTGTCGCTAATGATAACAAACAGGGCGGTCTTACGGTCGCCTATGGTGTCAAGCTCCATTTCATCGGTTTCCATAAGGTCGCGCAGTTCCTTAATATCAAAAGGAGCAAGCCGCGCACCGCAGGAAATGAGGATAGAGCTTCGTGTTTTTCCCGCAGATAACAGGAATTTCTTATACTGCCGGACGGCAAAATGTTCCGGGTCTTTTTCCTCCAACCGTTCAAACATGAGGTCAACGGGGGACTGAAATTCCGGGTCGTCCTCGCGGGCTTCCGACGCATTTATCATTTCAAGCAGCGTCGTGAAGTTCTTTTCTTCCTCCGGGGCTTCATACCAAATGTAGCCGATAAGGGCGCAGTAAAAGAGCCGTTCCGATTTTACCCAAAAATCCTCCCCGGCTTTTTCCCCGTCCCCTTTGGTGTTGGCAATCAAGGTGTTTACCAGTTTCAAAATATCTTTCTCGCTGCGGAGATAGGCAAAGGGATTGTATTTCATACTTTTTTTGAAGTTAATCGTGTTCAATACTTTTATCCGGTAGCCGCCCCGCTGTAAGAGCTTCCCACACTCAACTAAAACCGTTCCTTTCGGGTCGGTTACAACGTAGCTGCTGTGCATTTGCATTAAGTTGGGCTTCACAAAAAATCTCGTCTTGCCGCTGCCGCTTCCCCCGATAACAAGGATATTTTTATTTCTTGCATACTTCGGCTGCTTTGGGCGGCTGTTCATGGTAAGCCGTTCCGTCTGTGTCAGCAGCACGTTATTTTGAAATACCGGGTCGGTGTAGGGCTTAATATCTTCGGCAGTTCCCCAACGGGCAGAGCCGTATTCGATACCTTTCCGGTATTTCTTCGCGTTCTTGCCTTTTACATAGACAATCAGCCGGATAAGCACCGCGCCTAAAATTCCTATCAGTAAATCCATAGGGGCAAGGCTCGGAAGCGGGTTTGAAAAAGCCATAGAAAAGCCCTCCCCAAGCGACAGCACCTTGCCGGACAGGTCAGCTCCCGGCGCAAGGCGTACCGCCTGCCCGACTTTATCAAAGAGATACACAAAGAGCAGATAGGGAATGTTGGGAAGCAGCAGCTTTTTCCAGTTGATAGCGTTCATCTTGCAATCCCCCTGTCTTTGTTTTTTACTTTGTCCCGCTGTGCGTTCAAAGCCGCCGCCTTTTCTTTGAGGGAAACAATCAGCTTTCGGATAGAGGGCTTTTGTTCCTGCGTCAGCTTCTTTGCGGAAAACTCCTTGAAAGCTGCGGTCAGTGCGTCCGCGTCCCGTCCCTTGAAGAAAACAAGATAGCGGGGCGGGATTTCGGTGCTGTCTTTCTTTAGGGCAAAGTCAATCCCGTACTTTTTCGCCGTACTCTCAAAGGCTTTGATATTGTCCTTTGTGATTTCAATGTTGGAAACGCCCGCGTTCTGCTTCATAAGCTGCTTTAGGGTCTGTTTGCCATGCGGGATTTTCTGTCTGTCATGCTGCTTTTTCATCTGTGCAAGCAGGGCTTTCATAGCCTTTTGGAGCTGCTGTGCCGTCAGTTTCCCGGTTTTGATGTAAAGGGCTATGGTCTTTTCGTTGGTTTCCTCCTGCAATGGGTGTCCTCCTTTCATGTTCTATGGTGGTATGCCCGCCGCCGGGAAGCGGGGCGGGCATGAAAAAAGAGCGTCCGTTTTCACGCCGCCCTGTTAAATCCGTACCCGCAGCCCGGAAAGGTCTGCCGCCCGAATACCCACAAGATACCAGTTGTCCCCGTACTCCATACGGGTAGGCTTCCATTTGCCCCGCACAAAGACCTCCATGCAGTCGCCGCAATGTAAGCCCCCGTAGTAGTCGTTTACGTCAAAGCGAATGTCGTAGCGGTCAGCGGTTTCATCAAAAATCAAAGCTCCTGTTTTCTGTGTCATAATCAAATCCTCCTTTGGGTTGGTTTACAGGCTTTCGCCCTCGTTGCAGGTGTAATCGGGTATGCCGGATTTTTTCGGTTTCCCATAAAAAGTACCATCTGCCATATCGTGAGATACAAGGGACGTGTAATAGCTGCCAATCGTAGACGGGGCATTGAAAAGGGCAGCTTTCATGTACTGCTTGATGTTGCGGATTTTGGTGGTGTTTTCCTGCATACAGTCAAGTACAAAGCGGATATGTTCGCTGTTCAGTTTCATAAACCTTGCTTTTACAAGCTCTGCCGGGTAGTCGTCCCCGGCGATACGGATTGTTTTTCGTTTGGTGCAGACGGTTTCAAGAATAAGGGCAAGGATTTCCTCTATCCTGTCCCGGTCAAGGTATCTGTCCTGTATCAGATAGTCGTACTCAATATTGTCCTTGATGATTTCCTCATACACGCTGTATGCGTCTGTCGCTTCCTTTCGCTTCCGTTCCGGCGGCTGTGCCGCGTCCTCTAAGGGAGAGGGATTTAGGGAATGGAAAGGAATGGAATGGGTACTTGATACATCTGTATTTAATTTTTCTTTTTTGGGTAAGTTAGTTTTTAATAGTTCTTTATTTAATTGCGTTGGATTTTCCGACGTCGGGTTATCCGGTGTCGGATTTTCCAATATCGGCTTATCCGCTGTTGGATTTTCCAATACCGGACAATCCAATGCTGGGGGCTGTGGCTGTTCGTAAATGGTGTACTCGATAGCGGTCATTTTGCCTTTCTCGTCGCGTCCCTGCCGCCTTGTGATATATCCGGCTTTTTCAAGCTCCCATACAGCGGTGCGGATAGCGTCGATACTTTCCCGGTTGATAAGGGACAGCCCTGCAAGGGTGTAGTCCCAATCTTCGGGAAGTGAGAGCATTTGCGACAACAAGCCCTTTGCCTTTAGGGAAAGTTCCTTGTTGCGTAAATGGTGGTTGCTCATAACCGTATAACCTTTGTTCTTTTCCACGCGGAAAACTGCCATAGCTTCATCACTCCTTTGGTTGGATTTGTTACGCAGTAGAAACGCGGTTTTGAGGGAAAAGGTATCAACCCTTGCATTTCTCATTTCCGCGCTCTAAGAGCCGCATAAATCAAGGCTTCATTTGCCCTTACTGCGTAACATGAGGGCATAAAAAAGCAGCGTTCCTGTTCTCCAGTGTAGGAGTGAGAAACGCCGCCTTATAGGTGGTGTTATTTTATTTTTTCTTTTCGACGTGCCGCGTAAGGTGGTGTAGCGGTCTATCCGGCAGCCCGCAGGTGCTTTTTGCATATCAAGGCTCAATCCGTTAAAAGTAGTAAATGAGTAGTAAAATCAATTTGCAAACCTGCGAATATGCCCGTAAATCAAGCATTTTTCAAGACAATCAACTAATTTGGATGAAAAAGAGCAGTCTCTCCGGAAAAGAGAACTGCTCTTTTTTCGATGTAAGGATACTTTTTCGGGTGGTCACAAATTGTTCAAAAAGAAAAATCAAAAAGGTCTTGATTTTTCAGTTCAAGATGAGTACAATACACTTAGCACTCAGAGAAAAGGAGTGCTAAACAACCAGAGACCCAGCAGGAATGGGCCGAAGGTGCCAAAAAAGTTTTCATTATATTTTATTATAGGAGGGCAAGAACTATGAAGATCATTCCTCTTGCAGACCGTGTTGTTATCAAGGCCGTTGAAGTCGAGGAGACCACCAAGGGCGGCCTCATCCTGACCGGCAGCGCCAAGGAGAAGCCCCAGGTGGCTGAGGTCGTGGCTGTTGGCCCCGGCGGCATCGTGGACGGCAACGAAGTCAAGATGACCGTGAAGGTTGGCGATAAGGTCCTGACCAGCAAGTACTCCGGTACTGAGGTCAAGGTGGACGGTGAGGAGTGCACCATCGTGCGTCAGGGCGATATCCTGGCCATCGTGGAGTAAGTTTCCCCTCTGAAATTGAAATTTGAGCTTTGAAGGAGCGATTTGATTATGGCAAAACAGATCAAGCAGGGCGAGGATGCCCGCAAGGCACTGTGTGCCGGTATTGATACCCTGGCAAATACCGTGAAGATCACCCTGGGCCCCAAGGGCCGCAATGTGGTGCTGGGCAAGAAGTTCGGCGCACCCGTCATCACCAACGACGGCGTGACCATTGCCAAGGAGATCGAGCTGAAGGACGAGTTTGAGAACATGGGCGCACAGCTGGTGCGTGAGGTCGCAACCAAGACCAACGATGCCGCAGGCGACGGCACCACCACCGCAACCGTTCTGGCACAGGCCATGGTCACCGAGGGCATGAAGAACGTTACTGCCGGTGCCAACCCCATGGATATCCGCCGCGGTATGAGCAAGGCTGTTGCCAAGGCCGTTGAGACCATCAAGGCCCACAGCCAGAAGGTCAAGGACAGCAACGATATCGCCCGCGTCGGCACCATTTCTGCCGGTGATCCCGAGATCGGCCGCCTGATCGCCGAGGCTATGGAGAAGGTTACCTCCGACGGTGTCATCACCATCGAGGAGAACAAGACCACCGCCGAGACCTACAACGAGATCGTGGAAGGTATGCAGTTTGACCGCGGCTACCTGACCCCCTATATGGTCACCGATACCGACAAGATGGAGGCTGTTCTGGACAACGCCGCCATCCTGATCACCGATAAGAAGATCAGCGTCATCCAGGATCTGGTCCCCCTGCTGGAGCAGGTCATGCAGAACGGCATGAAGCTGCTGATCGTGGCTGAGGACATCGAGGGCGAGGCTCTGTCCACCCTGATCGTCAACCGCCTGCGCGGCACCCTGAACGTCTGCGCTGTCAAGGCTCCCGGCTTTGGCGACCGCCGCAAGGAGATGCTGCAGGATATCGCAACCCTGACAGGCGGCACCGTTGTGTCCGCTGATCTGGGCTATGAACTGAAGGACGCTACCGTTCAGATGCTGGGCCATGCCCGTCAGGTCAAGGTCACCAAGGAGAACACCACCATCGTGGGCGGCGCAGGCGATAAGGATGCCATTGCAGCCCGCATTGCACAGATCCGCAACCAGATCGAGGCTTCCACCAGCGATTTCGACCGCGAGAAGCTGCAGGAGCGCCTGGCAAAGCTGGCCGGCGGCGTTGCAGTCATCAAGGTCGGTGCTGCTACCGAGGTCGAGATGAAGGATAAGAAGCTGCGCATCGAGGACGCTCTGAACGCAACCAAGGCTGCTGTTCAGGAAGGCGTTGTCGCTGGCGGTGGCACCGCTCCCATCAACGCCATCCCCGCTGTGCGCGCCCTGTGCGACACGCTGGAAGGCGACGAGCGCACCGGTGCCAAGATCGTCCTGAAGGCTCTGGAGGCACCTCTGCGCCAGATCGCCAAGAACGCCGGTCTGGAAGGCAGCGTCATCATCGACAAGATCGTCTCTGCCAACAAGCCCAACTATGGCTTCGACGCTCAGAACGAGGTCTTTGTTGAGGATATGATCGCCGCCGGTATCGTTGACCCCACCAAGGTCACCCGTTCTGCTCTGGAGAACGCAGCATCCGTCGCTGAGATGGTGCTGACCACCGAGAGCCTGGTCGCTGACCTGCCCGAACCCCCTGCTGCTCCCGCAGCCGGTGGTGACATGGGCGGCATGGGCGGCATGTACTAATAACTGCCTAAAAACCGCATGAATCCTTGATTTTTGGAGCGCGCAAAAGCGGATTTACGCCAAACTTACGCCACTTACGCCAAAAATCAAAGCGCATGATAGGGTAACAAAATCGACACTCGCTGAAAAGCGGGTGCCGATTTTTTTGTCTAGGGGATTTGAAGAAAGAGCGATTCGCTGGTGGACTCTGTGCCGGGCAGAGCGTCAGCGAATTTTTCTGCGTGATGGCATATTGACAAAATTCAATCACGCGAGTATAATGATGATGGAAGAATGCAAAAATACCATCATGTTCAAAAGGAGTGAACTGAATGAACCTGAGCGTGTCCGATGTTGAGAACTATCTTGAAGCCGTGAAATGTGCGGTGAAAGCACACCGCTACAGGCTGGATATGAATGCTAAACGCCCGGATAATCGAAAACTCTTTGATACGTATCTGCTTACCATGAGGGATGCAGAAAACATCATTCTGAATCTGAACGTAATGGACTTCTCAGACGCAGTTCCGAATGAACACGCTGGCTTTGAACATGAGACACTCTATATCTTTGGAAAAGAAGTTCTGTTGATCGAACGATACGGAACAGCGGAAAAGCTGGTGCCGCTTTACATCAAGTTTAACAAGCTGGACAACGAATTCGTCATCGTGATCTCATTCCACGAGCAACGCCATCCGCTGACTTACTACTTCAAATAAATGAGCACAAAAGAAGGAGAGGACACTATGCGCGAACGAAAGGACTTCTGCACAGAATGCCGCAGAGAAACGAGCTACACCCTGAGGAAAATCAAAATCAACCAGACTATCCGGGAAAAGGAATATACTTTTGAAATCACGGCTGCTTTCTGCAACGAATGCGGCGGCGAAATGGGGATTCCCGGCCTGATGGACTACAACGTAAAGGAAATGGATGAGCAGTACCGCAAAGCGGAGGAGATCATCACGGTGGAGGACATCGAACGCCTGATGAAACTCTACAACATCGGCAAAGCACCGTTGTCGTTGGCACTGGGCTTTGGGGAAGTGACCATCACCCGTTATCTTGCCGGGCAGGTGCCGTCCAAAGAGTACTCGGATATCATGTTGCACGCATTGGCATCGGCTTCCTATATGAAGGAACTGCTGGACCAAAACCGTGAGAAGATCGGAGAGACCGCCTACAAAAAGGCCTACACGGCTGCAACGCAACTGGAAAACCTCTATGTGGCTGTCCCGGTGGAACTGCTGGCGGTGATCGCCTATATCTTCTCAGCGCTGCATGAGGTGACACCGCTGACCCTGCAAAAGCTTTTGTATTATATTCAGGGCAACTATGCGGCGATTTATGACAAACCGCTGTTTGATGCTCCTTGTGAAGCGTGGGTGCATGGCCCGGTGTATCGCAATGTCTATAATCTGTTCCGAGATTTTAAGTACAACCCCATTGATGATGACCGCTTTGTTCCGTTGAAGGAGAGTGCGCTGCCGCTCACCCCGGAGGCCAAAGAGGTGGTAGACCGGGTGCTGGATACCTTTGGTATGTACAGCGGAAAGGTTCTGGAAAGCATCACCCACAAAGAAGCCCCTTGGCTGGATGCCCGGAGGGGTTTTCTGCCGGACGAAACTTCTCATGCGGAGATTTCGCTGGATGCGATGAAGGCGTACTTCAAAAAGGTGGATGAGAAGTATAATATTCGGACAGAGGATGGACTGCGGAAGTATATCGGCAAAATGTTATAATAAGTCGGACTATGCACAACGGCAGGTTAATTTATTATGAACAGCATTGATTACTTGGTAAAAAGTGCTATAATTAAAGTGCCCCATACGAAAGGTATGGGGGAAGGAGATTGTTGTCAACTCTCCTGCTAGAATATTCTCGAGAATATTTAGCAGCACAGTTGACACGGTTGTTGATGCTGATGTAGCAAATGCTAGAATCAGACTGATTGATGAAATCACGACAATCGCCTCCCAGTCAATTATACCATAATTGATGATTGCGCTAACAGAATAGCTGGGAACTCTGAAAATCCTTTATGGTAATAGGGGTAACCACGTCAAACGTATATCCATCGGCTTAGAGACGCTATTCCTCGTGCCGATGGATATTGCATTTTAGGGGTATTAAAGCAATGGATGCTTGGTTAAGTGATAAGAAGACAATTCAAAGAAGCAAGCGATATTATGCACATTTTGATGTGCGAACAGATATCGGTCGCATGAAAGATTATGTTTCAAATCCAAAAGCAGTTGCAGCGCATGGATTTTATCCATTTATCCATTATGAGATGGATATGAGCAAGTTTAAAAGAGGAAAAGGAGTAGTTCCTAAAAAACGTGATATTTGCTATGCAGCACATATTGATCGGTGCATTTATCAGTATTACAGTCACATTTTGAATGAGAAATATAACGAGCGAACGACTTGTGATGGGATTTCTAATGTTGCGGTTGCCTATCGAACAAATTTAAGAAAGAGCAATATTCAATTTTCCAAAGCGGCCTACGATTTTATCCGTAAGACAGAAAACTGCTATGTGATGATTGGCGATTTTACGCATTTCTTTGATAACTTAGACCATGCTTATTTGAAGAAGCAATGGTGCTCGTTATTGGAATGCGAAAGATTACCAAAGGATCATTATAATGTGTTTAAGAATATCACGTCATTTAGTCAATGGGAACTGACGGACTTGTTGGCTATAAATGAACTGAAAGACAACAAAGCAGGTCATCGCGCACTCAATAAACAATCAAGAGTATTAACAGCGGAACAATATAAAAACAATCGTTCTCACATACAGCCAAATATGAACCATTACGGGATACCACAAGGATCACCTATTAGTGGAATGTTGGCGAACCTCTATATGCTGGAAGTTGATAAGCAAATCCATGATCTAGTTGAACAATATCACGGATTTTATATGCGGTATAGTGATGATTTTATTGTGATAGTGCCGGATGAACCTAACAATAATGCGCTGAATGTCTTCTCTGAAGTGAGAGCATTTATTGCAAGTGCTCCTAGATTAAAATTGGAGCCGAGCAAAACCCAATATTTTCATTATAAGGAAGAGAAGGTTGAGAATATTGGAAAAGCGATAGACAAAGGTGCAGACGATAGTAAAAAATTTATCAATTTTTTAGGATTTTCGTTTAATGGAACGAAAGTGTTTATCCGCTCTAAAACGACGGCCAAATACTATTACCGGATGCACAGAAAGGCAAAAAATATTGCAAAAACAGGAGGGTATACCAGAAAAGGAAATCATATCAATCTTTCTGGTCTGTATACGCTTTATTCTGAACATGGTGCAAAGAGCAAACGAGGAAATTATTTTACCTATATTGAGCATGCTGAAGAAGAGTATGGACAAGATGAAGAAATTCGACATGATTTGAAAAATAATATGGGAAAAATAAGAAAAGTTCTAAAAGGTATTTAATTAGAACTTTTGTATGATAAAACAGCCGCCCAGCGACCTTACGGTCTCGCTGGGCGGCTTATTTTTTGCGTTTCCACAACAGATATTCTTCGTAGCGGTGCATCTCGTTTTGTTCTTCTTCGGTCAGGCGCTGGCGCTGTTTGCGAGCCTCGTCCGAGGGATCGATGTCGGTCAGACCCAGCAGGTAGTCGGCGGAGGTGCCGTAGAGCTTGCAGATGGCAAGCAGCACATTGCTGAAGGGGTAGCTTTTTCCCTGTTCCCACGCACGGATAGACCAAACGGAGATACCAAGCTTGTCCGCAAGGGTCTGCTGTGTGTCATCATTCAGTTTGCGGAGTTCTGCCAATCGTTCCCCAAGCATAGCTTGACCACCTTTCCTTACTACTAGTATATGAATCACTCCTACTTTTGACGAAAAGTGGCTGTACAATACTAGACAAGGCAAAAAGTAGCTGTATAATACTAGTATAAGGCGGAACTAGTACAAAAATGCTACTTCCGCCGCAACGCTAAGGCAAAGCGAGGGAATCCCCGTTGGAACAACTGATCGACTTTCACGCACCGGAAGTGCAGGCGGTGCTGGATACGCTACTAAAAGATAAATCCACCGGTAAAAACATCATCTGAGCCACCGACCCGCCGGAGGAGCTGCAAACGGTAATGTACGAACCGGTGACGGATAGATCTCAGATTACCACCCAGCAGCTCGGGCTGACCCACTACGAGGTGGTGCTGCCCCGGATGATGAAGCAGACCGACACCCAGCAGCAGCGCACCCGCAAAAAGGGCGAAGTGTTCAGCCCCGCATGGGTCTGCAACAAGATGAACAACGCACTGGACGCCGACTGGTTCCGTGGGCTGGGGGCAGAGGAGAGCGCCGGGCAGTTCACGGTGGAGCTGCTCCAAGGCTGGCAGACGGTGGAAACGCCGGTGCAGTTTCCGGTTTGCAAGGGCAGGACTCCGGCATGGGTGCAGTATGTGCAGAGCCGCCGCTTGGAGGTGACCTGCGGCGAAGCCCCCTTTCTGGCGTCCCGGTACGATGCCGCCACCGGCGAGATGATCCCGGTCGCCCGGCGCATTGGCATTCTGGACCGCAAGCTGCGTGTGGTAAGCGAGAACGCTGCCACAGAGGACGAGTGGCACAAATATGCCACCCATGCGGTGCAGTCCACCTACGGCTATGAGTATCAGGGAGATAATCTTTTGCTGGCGCGGGTCAACCTGCTGCTGACCTATGCAGAGCATCTGCAAGCCCGGTGGCAGCGCAAACCCACAAAAGAGGAACTGCAACCCATCGCCAACATCATCAGCTGGAACCTGTGGCAAATGGACGGCTTGCACCTGTCTGTGCCCGGCGGCAAGCCCCAGCCGGAGACAGAACAGCTTGACCTCTTTTCCATGTTCGGGGCGGCAGAGCCGCAGCCGCCCGCGGTATCCTGTAAAGTGAAAAATTGGCGCAAGGGCAGCCATGGAACCGCCCAGAACTTTGAAACCATTCAGGAAGGGAGTACCAGCATGAAGTTTGATTATGTTATCGGAAACCCACCGTATCAGGATGAGATGGAGGGAACGTCGGATAACCCTGTTTATAACTTGTTTATGGATGCCACATATCCTATGGCATCAGTGGTAGAACTTATTACACCCGCCCGATTTTTATTCAACGCTGGTAAAACTCCAAAAACTTGGAATGAAAAAATGTTGAATGACGAACATTTGAAAGTTCTGTACTATGAACAGAATAGCGCAAAGATTTTCAATAACACTGACATAAAGGGCGGCGTAGTTATTACATACCATGACAGAGAAAAAGAATGCGGTGCAATACAAATCTTTACGGCATATCCGCTTTTGAATACAATCATTCAAAAGGTGAAAAAGCAAATAAAGAGTTCTCTTAGTGATATTGTATTTGCTCCAGAAAGCTATAAATTTACTAAACAAATGTATGTAGATCATCCTGAAATCCTGTCAATGACAATGATTTCAAAGGGAAAAGAAGTACCATTGATAAGCAAAGGACACGACTACGATTTGACATCTAACATATTTGATAAGCTATATAATATCGTGTTTTTTGAAACAAAACAAGGCGCAGATGAATGTGTTGAGATATTCGGCAGAAAATCAAATGAACGTGTATGCTTATACGTTAATAGGAAATACATTGCAAAACACCCGAATCTTGATAAATATAAGCTATTCTTCCCTAAAGCTAATGGCTCTGGACGATTTGGTGAAGTTATGACAGATTCAGATATTGGAGAAAAAGGCGTTGGACATACGCAAACGTTTATTAGTATTGGAGCCTTTGATACGAGAGAAGAAGCTAAAAATCTTCAGAAGTATCTAAAGTGTAAACTTGCGCGCGCGTTGCTATATGTTCTAAAAGTAACCCAAGATAACAAAAAGTCTGTTTGGAAATACGTTCCCCTTCAAGATTTTACCGCCCATTCCGACATTGATTGGAGCAAGTCGGTGGCGGAAATCGACCAGCAGCTTTACCGCAAGTATGACCTGACCGCGGACGAGATCGAATTTATCGAGACCCATGTAAAGGAGATGGCATAATGGCTGGCATAACCCTGCGCACTGCCCGGCAGGTGGTGCCCATGATCTACGCCTATACCACCCCGGAAATTGCCCGGCACAACGGCTGGACGAAGATCGGCTACACCGAGCAGTCGGTGGACAAACGCCTGAAACAGCAGACCCACACCGCCGATGTGCTGTTCCACGAGGAGTGGCGGGGCAATGCCGTCTACGATGACGGCAGCGGCGAGGTGTTCACCGACCACGATTTCCACGCCTACCTCCGCAAGCTGAACGTGGAGAACGACCGCAAAAACGAGTGGTTCCATCTGGATGGGCAGCAGTCCCGGCGGTATTTTCAGGATTTCCGCATGAACCGGGGCCGGGTGCAGCTGGATGCAGCCATCGCCTACACCCTGCGGGAGGAGCAGGCAAGGGCTGTCCGCGACACCAAAACCTATTACCAGAGCCACCCCGGCGGGGAATACCTCTGGAACGCCAAGCCCCGCTTTGGCAAAACGCTTTCCGTCTACGATTTCTGCAAGCAGGTCGATGCACAGACGGTGCTCATCGTCACCAACCGTCCTGCCATCGCCAACAGCTGGTACAGCGACTATGTGAGCTTTCTGGGCAGGGAGTCCGGCTATCTGTTCGTCAGCCATGTGGATGCTTTTGCCGGGCAGCCCCATGTGCTGGACGAGCAGGGCTATCTGGATGCCGCCGCACAGGGCGAGGAACTGTATAAGCGCATTGAGTTCGTCAGCCTGCAGGACATGAAAGGCTCCAAGTATTTCGGCGGCGAGTACGACAAGCTGCGCCACCTGACCGAGTTGAACTGGGATGTGCTGGTCATCGACGAAGCCCACGAGGGCGTGGACACCTACAAGACCGACCTTGCCTTTGACCGTATTCGCCGCAAGTTCACGCTGCACCTGTCCGGCACGCCTTTCAAGGCGCTGGCGAACGACAAGTTTGCCGGGGATGCTATCTTCAACTGGACCTACGCGGACGAGCAGGCCGCCAAGCGGAACTGGCAGGGCGCACCGGGGCAGCAGAACCCCTACGCAAACCTCCCCATGCTCAACCTCTACACCTACCAGATGTCCGAGATCATCCGGGACGAAATTCAGCAGGGCGTGGAGATCGACGGCGAAACGCAGGAATTTGCCTTTGACCTGAACGAGTTCTTCAAGGTGAAGTCGGGCGGCAGCTTTGAGCACGAAGCTGAGGTGGACCGCTTTCTGGATGCCATGACCACCCAGAACAAATTTCCGTTTTCCACCCCGGAACTGCGTGCCGAGCTGAAGCACACCTTCTGGCTGCTGAACCGGGTGGACAGCGCCAGAGCGCTGGCGAAAAAGCTGCAGGCGCACCCGGTGTTCCGGGACTATGAGGTGATCCTTGCCGCCGGTGACGGCAAGCTGGACGACACGGACGAGAACCAGAAGAGTTTTGACCGGGTAAAAGCTGCCATCGCCCACCACGAAAAGACCATCACCCTGTCGGTGGGGCAGCTGACCACCGGTGTCACCATCCCGGAGTGGTCGGCGGTGCTGATGCTCTCCAACCTGAAAAGCCCGGCGCTGTATATGCAGGCGGCATTCCGTGCCCAGAACCCCTGCCTTTTCCACGAAAACGGCACCTTCCGCCGCAAAGAGAACGCCTATGTGTTCGATTTTGACCCCGCCCGCACTCTGCTGATCTACGAGCAGTTCGCCAACGATCTTTCACAGGACACCGCCAGCGGCAAGGGCGACACCGAGGAGCGCAAGGCGCACATCCAGAATCTGCTCAACTTTTTCCCGGTCATCGGCGAGGACGAGGAAGGGGAGATGATCCCGCTGGATGCAGAAAAAGTCCTCAGCATCCCCCGGAAGATCAAATCCAAAGAAGTGGTGCGGATGGGCTTCCAGAGCAATTTTTTGTTCCAGAACATTTCCAACGTGTTCAGTGCGCCGCAGGAGGTGCTGGACATTCTGCAAAACTTCCAGCCCATCAGCGAAGCAAAGGCAAAGCCCATCCAGATCACCCCGGACACCGGCGCAGACCTCTCCCTGAACGACAAGGGCGAGGTGGATTTGGACGAGGGCTACGTCATCGGCAAGGCAGCGGATGTATTTGGGGCGAAAATTTACGAGAGCACCCCGGCACTGGACACCGCCCTGCAAGACCTGACCGATGCCCCGGCTCCTGCCAAAGAAGAGCATCTGGAACCCCTGAAAAAGAGCATCACCAAGGAGATCATCGCTCCTATGGTGGAGCAGGCAAAGCAGGAGTATGGGCGGGACCTGAAGCTGTCCGACCAGAAGCGGTTTGAGAGCACCGCCAAAGCCAAGATGGACGTGGCGGTGAACAAGGTGGTGGACAACTACCGCATCGACCAGAGCCAGCTGGAGACCCAGCGCACCCAGCAGCTGCAAAGCTGCACCACCGCCCAGCAGCGCCAGCAGGTGAACCGGGAGTTTGACGCAAAGCAGCAGCAGAGCACCGCCGCCCTGATGGAGACGCTGCAATCCACCATCCAGCAGACGGCGCAGGAGATGCAGCAGACCATCGTGCGCACCGTGGAGACCAACCAGAAGGAGCAGGAGAAAAAGGGCTACGAGGACACCGTCCGTGACCATCTCCGGGGCTTCTCCCGCACCATCCCGTCCTTCCTCATGGCCTACGGCGACGAGACCGTGACACTGGCAAACTTTGACCGGATCATCCCGGACAAGGTCTTTCAGGAGGTAACCAGCATCACGCTGGAGCAGTTCCGCTTTTTGCGGGACGGCGGGCCGTACATCAACCAAGCCACCGGACAGGAGGAACACTTTGCAGGCCACCTGTTCGACCCGGTGGTGTTTGACGATTCGGTGAAGGAATTCCTGAACCTGAAGGTCAAACTGGCGGATTACTTTGACGAGAGTCGCACCGAGGATATCTTCGACTACATCCCACCCCAGAAAACCAACCAGATCTTTACCCCCAAGTGGGTGGTGAAAAAGATGGTGGACTTGCTGGAACAGGAAAATCCCGGCTGCTTCGATGACCCCGGCAAGACCTTCCTGGACCCCTACATGAAGTCCGGCCTGTACATTACGGAAATCGTCAAGCGCCTTTACCGCAGCGAGAAGATGCGGCAAGCCTTCCCGGACGATAACGCCCGGCTGGAACACATTTTTGCCAAGCAGGTCTATGGGCTTGCGCCGACCGAGATCATCTACCGCATTGCCATCAGCTACATTCTGGGCTTTGCAAAGGGTCACGGCATCACCGCCCACCATATCCGTCAGGCGGATACGCTGGAATTTGCCAAGGCGGGCACCATGGAAAGGGAACTGGATAAGATCTTCAGAGATTGACCAATAGAATACAGCATAAAACCAAAGGCGGCTGTCTGCATGGGTGCAGATGGCCGCCTTTTTGTGCTATACGATTACGAAAACGGACGAATTTGTCAGTTCTCGTTACATCGGAGCCGGACGAGCTGTCCATTCCAGGACAGCTTGCCCGGAGCAAGAGTGCAGAGAGGTGCGGGTCGCCTGTGGCGACCTCAAAAGGCCACTGGCCTTTTGAAGCACCGACCGAGCCGACAGGCGAGACCGCAGCCCTTTGAAGGGAGTCAAGGGGGAACGCCTTGCCCAGTGATATGACGCTGTGCGTCATATCCTACTGGGTTATTATCTGGCGCAAAACGGCGGCAGATCCAGCAGCTCCGCTGCTGCGCACTCTCCCGGCAAGCTGTTGAAATGAAAGAAGCCCCCGCTAAACCTTATACTAAAATCAGGAAAAAGTAACCAAAACAGGTTCACTTGGGGAGCCAATAATAGGCCTACGAGGCCCACGACTTTAGTGATTTCAGGTGCTATAATAATTGCAGAGATGCAGCATCTTAGTGATTTTTCGCAAAGAAAGAATAGCGATGCAACAAGAAATGGGAACGATGTTTCCTACTTTCACCGAAAATTAGGAACTCACAGTTCCTGTTCGAGTATGAGTTTCTCTGTTATACTTTTCTTGCAGAGCAGAAGCAAACTCTTCTAAGCAGAAAGCGACAAACGCCATGATCTCCCACTGAGGGAAGGAGCGATAGGCCACTTTCTTTGCAGTAGAACAAACACATAAATCCTTTTCCGAAAGGATTACCTTTCGATTCTGAGAGAAGATTTCAAGACACGGTCTTGAAATGCGAGACCCGTTGCTTAGAAGAATTGTATCACTCCTGTGATTTGATCGCACGAGTGGCCATACACAAAAAATACAGGAAAAGAGGGATGTCTATCTGAAATTAACACGACACAACGGACGAGCCGGAACCCACGGCACTTACAACCCCAAGCACAACGACCGCAGTTTCAACCTTGCCAACAGTGAGCACATCGACCCGGAACGAGCCAAGGGCAACATCTACTGGGACTGCTTCCACGGATTTCGTTCGGCTCTTGACCCACAAGACCCGGATGATTTGGCGGCAACCTTCTCGGACGTAGAACGGCAGTTCTACGAAACCCACTACACGGCCTTTATCGAAGGTCAGAACGGGCGCAACGCCAAGATCCGGCACACGGAGCGCAACCGCTCCATTCCCGACCTGTTGTCCAGCCGCAAGACCTGCCCGGAAGAAACCATCTATCAGCTGGGAACGCTGGATGAACACGCCTCGGCAGAGGACTTGCTGAACATCGTCACCGAGTTCATTGAGGAGTTCAAGGCCAAGTTTGGCGAACACGTTCATGTGCTGGACTGGGCATTGCATCTGGACGAAAGCACACCCCACATCCATGAGCGTCATGTGTTCGACTGCGAGAACAAGTACGGCGAGGTGGCACCCCAGCAAGAAAAGGCATTGGAAGCACTGGGCTTCGACCTGCCTGACCCGGACAAGCCCCTCAGCCGCCGCAACAACCGCAAGATCACCTTTGATGCCGCCTGCCGGAAGATGCTGTTTGAGGTTGCAAAACGTCATGGGTTGGATTTGGAGGAAGAGGCGGAGTACGGCAACCGCAAATATCTGGAAAAGCAGGACTTCATCCTTGCCAAGCAGAAGGAGCAGCTTGCCGCCCAGCAGAGCAAGCTGGACGAATTGACCCTCAAGGTCAACGACATGGAAACGCTGATCGATGAAGTTTCGGCAGCAGCCTACGACAAGGCGGTGGAGGTCGTGACCGACGTGGTACGCACCGAGACCCGCAAGGAAGATATGCGGATGATCGAGGACACGAAGAAGTGGGTGCTGTCCCCGGAGCGCAAGGCTCCGCAGGCCACGAGGGAATATGCCGCCCACCGTTTGGACACCGTGCTGGACAAGTTCCTCAAGACCATGCAGACTACCGCCGCACGTCTGCAGGAGAAGCTGCTGAAGCCGGAAGTCCGGCAGAAAGGCAAGGAGCAGGTCAAGGAGAAAGCACGGGATTCCGTTCTGCAACTGTTGAACCGCTTGCAGGCAGAACAGGCGCAGCGGAATCCATCTGCACTTTCAACTGCGGAAAAGTCAGAAAATCGTTTTCAATAATAGTACGAGGTGATGTTTATTGAGCAAAGAAGTCAACGAAGAACGCACTCCCCGAACCGTTGAGGATGTGAAGGAGATGCTGTCCAAACATTCCAATGGCGAAATCCAGCGGACAATCCAGAACTGCATCACGATTTTGCAGAACGACCATGTGCTTGCCGATGCCATTCGGCTGAATCTGTTGAGCGAGCGCATCGACATTGTGAAGCCCGTGGGTTGGCCCCGCTCCGGCAAGACCCTGAACGACACTGACATGAAGTATATCCTGCGCCGGATGGAGAAATACGGCATTTCCAGCGAGAAGAAAATTGAATCCGCTATCCGCATCGTTGCCAACGAGAACCGTTACCACCCCATCCGGGACTACCTGAACGGCCTGAAATGGGATGGAACAGAGCGGATAGCCCACGTCCTGCACCACTTCCTCGGTGCTGCGGAGGACGAGTACACTTGCGAAGCTATGAAAATCTTCCTGCTGGGAGCCATCAAACGGGTGTTCCAGCCGGGATGTAAATTTGAAACCATGCTCTGTCTGGTGGGCGGGCAAGGTGCGGGGAAGTCCACCTTTTTTCGACTGCTGGCAGTCAAGGATGAGTGGTTCTCGGATGACCTGCGGCGGCTGGACGATGACAACGTGTACCGCAAGCTGCAAGGTCACTGGATTATCGAAATGTCGGAGATGATTGCCACCGCCAATGCCAAGAGTATCGAGGAGATCAAAAGTTTTCTCAGTAAACAGAAGGAAACCTATAAAGTCCCCTACGAGACCCATCCTGCCGACCGTCTGCGCCAGTGTGTCTTTGCTGGCACGACCAACCGGCAGGATTTTTTGCCCCGTGACCGCACGGGTAATCGCCGCTTTATCCCCGTTCCGGTGGATGCGGAACTGGCCGAAGTCCACATTCTAGACGATGAAGCCGAATCCCGTGCCTATATCGCCCAGCTTTGGGCTGAAGCCATGACCATCTACAACAGCGGTAATTACAAGCTGGCGTTCAGCCCCGCCATGCAGGAAACGCTGCAAGTCCATCAGCAGGACTTCATGCAGGAGGATGCACAGGCTGGCATGATCTACGCCTTTCTGGAGGACTACACGGGTGACCGGGTGTGTTCCAAGCAGCTCTATGCGGAAGCGCTGGGCAACACGAACATCCCGGCAGAGTGGGAGACCCGCGCTATCTGTGAGATCATGAACACGGGAATTTCGCGCGGCGATATTCAAGGCTGGCAGGCGCACAAGACCGCCAAGCGTTACCCGAAGTACGGCGTTCAGAAAGGCTGGGAGCGCGTAACCAGCCCCGAAACCGGGGCTGAAGATTTCTCCGAAATAACGGATGTAGAAGCTAAGCAGCTGGGCTTTCCCTTCTGATGAACAGCGGTTACACGTCTGGTTACAGATTCGGTTACACTTCAGTTACAGTCCAAAGGCCGCATGGCTACTGTGTTTTCCTCTTTCTGTAACCATGTAACCTTAAAAAGATAAGAAAAAGTATAAAGCCCACCGGATGCCCTGTGTGCAGAAAAAGAGAGTTTTCCTGCCCGGTTACAGGCGTTCGGTTACAAGGAATTGGAGGTCTGCCTATGAAGGAAGTTCGCGTTTGCGAAGCAATGAAGTCCCCAGTGGAGACTTCAAGCGACGGAACGGTCTTGCATCAGCAAGATGGAGGGACCAAGTCCCGACAAGTTCCGATCTGGGAAAAGAGCAATCTGACGCTGGAAGAAGCTGCGGCTTATTCCGGCATTGGCATCAATAAACTGCGTGAGATCACCAACGAGGATAAGTGCAAATTTGTCCTTTGGGTGGGCAACAAGCGTTTGATCAAGCGCCGTCTGTTTGATTGCTTTATCGAGCAGGCGTATTCTATTTGAGAATGATGCAACGTCTTTTCTATTCGATATCGGTGGAAGTCGCATGGTCGGTATGGTATACTAAAATTAACCCCTATATGCGCTTTTCACAGAAAGGAGTTTCTAAATGTCTGAAAAGCGCAAAGATAGCAAGGGCCGTGTTTTGAAGGATGGCGAAAGCCAGAGAGCAAACGGCACCTACGACTATCGTTATACCGATATCCACAAGAAACGGCGTTGTATTTACGCTAAATCCCTGACAGAGCTGCGGAAAAAAGAGGAAGAACTGTGGCGCGATCTGGCAGACGGCATCGACTACGCCGCCGGAGAGATGACGGTGGCTGATCTGGTTGACCGCTATATGAACCTGAAACGTGGGTTGAAACCCAATTCACTTCGGTCGTACAACACAGCGGTCAAGCGGATTCATGCGGACCCTTTCGGGCAAAAAGCCATCAAAACGGTAAAATTGTCCGATGCGAAAGGCTGGTTCGTGTTTCTGCATGACAGCGGTTTCAAGCAAAACACCATAGGAATCCTGCAAAGCGTTGTCAGACCGGCGTTTGAGATGGCGGTAGAGGATGACATCATCCGCAAGAATCCATTTAAGTTCAAGCTGTCGGACGTTGTGCCGAAGGACGCTTATGTGCGCAATGCCCTGACCAGAGAACAGCAGGAAAAATATCTGCAATTCGTTCAAGACTATGGCGGCAACTATTATGATGATATCGTCATTCTTATGGGAACCGGCTTGCGTGTGAGTGAGTTGTATGGCCTGACACGAGCAGATATCGACTTTGAACGGCACTGTATCCATGTCCGGCGGCAGCTTTGCCGGACGGCTGAAAAGCCTTACTTTGTCACACCGCCGAAAACAAAAAGCGGTATCCGCAATGTTCCCATGACAGATACCGTTTGTGCAGCGTTGCGGCGTGTAGTAAAAGCCAGAGCGTCCACGAAAGTGGAAGCGCTGGTGGATGGTTGCAGCGGATTCCTCTTTCTGGACAAGTCCGGAATGCCGAAGGTGGCAATGCACTTGGAAAACTATATGCGTGGCGTGCAGGGAAAGTTTGAGAAGGCGTACAGCAAACCTGTTCCGCGCATTACACCTCATGTGCTGCGACACACCTTCTGCACCAATGTCCAGCAGGCTGGACTGGATGTAAAAAGCTTGCAATACCTGATGGGACACTCCAATGCCAGTGTGACGCTGGATGTCTACACGCACAGCAGCTTTGAATCGGTTGAAAGGGCCTTTGAACAGATCGCCGGCAACCTGTGATTTTCGACGTATGAAGCGGAATTTCTTACGCCGAAACTTACGCCAAAACTTACGCCAATCACCCGGTAAGTGGCGTAGATTTGCGTAGAAAAGCGTGGATCATGCAAAAACGGAGAATCTGGGAAAAGCGGCTTGTGGCCTTGATAATTCTACAAAAGTCTACGTTTCCCGATATTCGTGATTCGGCTCCAAAAGTGTGGTTTGGAAGGGCGGCATGTACTAAGCCGCACTGGTTCCCCATACCAATTCAATACGCCGCAGAAGGCAGAACTTCCCATCCGGGAGGCTCTGCCTTCTTTTTGTTGACACCCTTTCCAAACAAGAGTACACTTAGAAAAATTGTTTTTGGGAAAGGAAACACCAATGAACACTGCCGCTTTTACCGCCTACCGCGAAAAAGTTGTGTCCAACTGTGCCCGTGTCATTGTGGGCAAGGAGGATGCTGCCGAGAAAATTCTGGTCAGCTTCCTCTGCGGAGGCCATGTATTGCTGGAAGATAAGCCTGGCACCGGAAAAACCATGCTCCTGCGTGCATTTGCGCGCACGGTGGGCGGGGACTTCAAACGGGTGCAGTTCACGCCCGACCTGCTGCCCTCCGATCTGACCGGCATCAATTTCTACAACCAGAAGTCCGGTGAGTTCGAGTTCCGGCCCGGCCCGCTCTTCACCAACTTTGTGCTGGCGGACGAGATCAACCGCGCCACGCCCCGTACCCAGTCGGCCCTGCTGGAAGCCATGGAGGAAAGGCAGATTACCGTGGACGGCGTGACCAGCCGCCTGGCTGAGCCCTTTATGGTGCTGGCCACCCAGAATCCGCTGGAATCCTTTGGCACCTTCCCGTTGCCAGATGCCCAAATGGACCGTTTTTTCATGCGGCTGTCGCTGGGCTATATGACCCGGGAGCAGGAGCTGGAGGTGCTCTCCCGCCCCTCGGCCCAGACCGTGCTGAACGAGCTGCAGGCCGTCGTTACTCCCGAGGAGACCGCATACGTCCGCACGGCTTACCGGGAGGTCAAGGTCTCCGAGGAGGTCAAGCACTACCTTATGGACATCGTGGAAGCTACCCGTACACAGAGCGGCTTTGTCAGCGGTGTGTCTACCCGCGGTGCGCTGGCACTCTATCAGGCTGCGCAGGCGTATGCCTCCTTGCAGGGCAGGGAATACGTCATCCCCGAGGACATCAAAGGGCTGGCCCCGGCGGTGCTTTCTCACCGAATTTCTCTGGGCAGCAGCATGAACGCCGAAGCCGCCGCTCTGCGGATGCGCAAGCTGTTGGCCGAGATCACTGTGCCGCTGGAGAGTGCGGAATGAGCGCCGTCATCTTCGCGCTGCTATTGGTGGCCACAGCCCTTGGGCTGGAGCGTTACAGCACAGTCCACAGCCTGGACGATGTGCAGGGGCGGCTGGAAGTGGAGGATCACCTTGTGGAAGCCGGGGAGCCCGCCATGATCCACCTCGTTGTCCGGAATAACGGCCCCCGTTGGAAGATGTTCCTGGCGGCAAAGCTCCACCTGAACAAGGAGTTTCTTCCCTGCGCGGAGCACCACATTGCGCAGGATCAGACAGGTTGGGGCCACACGGTGCGGTTCACCACCTGGCTGCGCCCGGGGCAGGAGGCAGATTTCTCCACCGCCCTCAGGCTGGAACGCCGGGGCCGCTATGTGCTGGAACCGATGCAGGTCATCGGCGGCGACTTTCTGGGTCTTGTGGAACAGTCCCGCACCGAGCGGGGCTTCCACGAGCTCATTGTTCCACCCAGGGAGTGCGCTCTGCCGGAACTGGAAGAGATGCTGGGCGGTTTTCTGGGCGAGCTTTCGGTGAACCGCTATATCTACGAGGATCCTATTCTCACGGCGGGTTACCGCCCCTACACCAGCGGTGACCCCATGCGTTCCATCGCCTGGAAGCAGAGCGTCCGGGGGCAGGGGCTTATGGTCAAAAAGTGGGATTACACCACTGAGCCCCGGGCAGTGGTGCTAGTCCATGCGGATACCAAGGATTACGACCACCCGGAACCGGCGGAGCTCTGCTACTCCATGGCCCGCACAATCTGCCGGAGGCTGGAAGAAAAGGCGGTGTCCTACCGCTTTGCGGCAAACGCTGCCTTTGACCTGCTGCTCAATGCGGCTCTCTCCGGTGAGGAGTGGAGAAAACCGCTGGTAACCCCGCAGGGCTACGGCCCCGAACACTACCGCAGGGTGTTGGAAATTCTGGGCCGCGCCACCGGGCAGACCTCCCTTTCCTGCGCGCGGTTCTGCGCCGAATACTACCACCCGCAGGAGCAGGTCGGCTGCATCGTGGTGACAACGGAGCCGGAAGAAGCTGTGCGTGCTGCCGTGCGGCCCCTGCCTGGCATTCCGCTGCTGGTGCTCACTCCGGAAATGGCCGCAGAGACGGCCCAGACAGGGGAGGCGGGCGCATGATGTTCTTACATACCCTGCGCCTGGCAGGTGATCTGAGCTTTTACTATGCCTTTGCGGGCTTTTTTGCTGCCAGCTTCGGCGGGACACCCATGCCGCTGGTGCTGGTCTGGTCTGCCCTCTGCTTTGGTCTGGCCTCCTGCTTTGAGGGCAGCCGTCCCCTCCGCACCTCTCTTGCGGCCCTGAGCGCGGCGGCGCTGCTCCTCCTGCCTACAGGGGCGGACAAGCTCTGCTACTTCCCGGCGGCAGTCTACCCGGTGCTGCTGGCCTACACCGGCGATTTTGCCCTTTCGCCGATGCGGCAGGCCGAGCGCCTGCGCTGGCTCTGCCGGGTATGGCCCTTCTTTGCAGTGGCAATGCTGCTGTGGAACGCCAACGCGGTGCTTTCGGTGGCCCTGCCCTTTGCGACGGCGGCAGCGGTGCTTCTGGTGGGGTTCAACCGCACCACCCGGCAGGACCCGGAGATCTCCACCCGTCCGGGCTATCTGCTGCTTTCCGGCGGCGTGCTGGCGGCGGTGTGCGCAGGGCCGTTCCTGCTCAGCCGCAGTGTTGTGGTTGCCGGTGCAAAGGCGGCTGCATCTGCCGTTTACTTTGGCGGGATCGTGCCGGTGTTGCAGCTGTTTTTGAACAACATTGTGGTGCAGGGTGTGACTTGGCTGTTCCACGGCATCCTGCAGTTCATCCGCTGGCTCTTCACCCTCTTTCCGCCCAAACCGTTGGAGCGCACCGAGATCGTTTCTACCGATGAGGTCATCGCCAACGCCCAAAAGGCCGCCGAGAACGCAGAACCGCTCATCAACGGGATGTCGATGCTGACCGTGCTCGGTATCCTGCTGGCGGTCCTCTGTGCGGTGCTGGTGGTGCGGCATTTCCTGCGCCAGAAGTTCCGGCACACGGACACTGCCTGCACGGACACCACTGTGCGGCGTAGCACCCACAAGCGTGTCCGCCGCTGGCCCGGGCTTTTTCTCAGCCCGGTGGACAAGGTGCGGCGGGAGTATGCCATCTATCTGGACCACTGCCAGCGCCACGGCGTGACCATCCTGCGGGGCGATACCAGCCTTGACCTGACCGGCCGCGCTTTCGGTATGGACTTTGCCGCCGAGGCCGAGCTGCGCCAGATCTACCTCAAAGCCCGCTACAACGGCACCGCCACGGCCGAGGATGCCGCCCGTGCCGCTGAGCTCGTCCGAAAAATCTGCTCCTGAACGCATCAACGCCCCCTTTCCTGCCCATCCTAAGCGGGAGAGGGGGCGTTTTCATGTCCGGCAAACGGGTGCTGGCCCTGTATGGGGCCTTGCTGTTCTGCTTTGCGGCGGTGGTCTGCCGCCTGTACTGGCTCTGCTCCGACACGGACTACGGGGCCCGGGCGGCGGCGCAGAGCGTGGTCACCCTCCACCTGCCCGCCCGGCGGGGCAATTTTTATGATCACAGGGGCCAGCTCCTCACGGGGCAGACCACCCGCTGGATGGCCCTCTGCGTGCCCGGGGAGGGCAGCTATGCCCGCCTGTTCGCCTACACCGATGCCGCCGGGCAGGCGGCGCTCTACCAGAAGCGGAACGCCGCGTCCCCGTTCTTGCTGGAGGTGGACCGGGATGTTTCTGCGCTGGGCGTTTCCTGCTGGCCAGCGGCGCGGCGAAGCTCTGCCGCCCCGCTGGCAGTGCAGCTGCTGGGGTATCTCGATGGCGAGGGCCATGGTGCTGCCGGTCTGGAAGCCGCCTTTGACGAACTGCTCACCGGCAGCGGGGCAGGGGATACCCTGCTCTGCACCGTCAACGCCCAGGGAAAGCTGCGGGCCGAGCCCGTCCTCACCCCCGCCGACAGCGGGGCCGTGGGGGTGCAGCTGACCCTTTCCCGGGAGATCCAGCAGACCGCCGAGGCCGTGGCCAACGAGACGATGCAGAGCGGCTGTATCCTGGTGCTGGACACCGCCAACGCCAAGGTGCGGGCCTGCGTCAGCCGCCCCGGCTATGATCCGGAAAACATTTCGGCCAGCCTGAACGCCCCGGACAGCCCCCTGCTGGAACGGGCGTTCCAGTGCTATGCCGTGGGCTCGGTGTTCAAGCCGGTGGTGGCGGCAGCGGCGCTGGAGGCAGGGGAGAGCGGCTTTGTCTACACCTGCCCCGGCTGGTGCGCGGTGGATGGCCGGATCTTCCGCTGTGCGGGCGGCATTCCCCATGGTGAGGTGGATCTGGCCGGCGCGCTGGAAAAGAGCTGCAACGGCTACTTCATCCGGCTGGGGCAGGCGCTGGGGGCCGATGCTGTCCGCGCCATGGCAGAGCAGTTGGGCTTCGGGCAGGCGATCCCGCTCACCGATGCCCTGCACACGGCGGCGGGGGTCCTGCCAGAGCGGGAGGCTCTTGCGTCCAGCGGGGCCTACGCCAATTTCTGCTTTGGGCAGGGGGAGCTGCTGGCATCCCCCCTGCAGGTCGCCGCCATGATGAACACCATTGCCTGCGGGGGGATCTGCCGCACCCCGCTGCTGCTGGAGACTACTCTGGACGAGACCACCGGCACACCACTCACGGCGCTTTCCCATGTCCGGAGCAGGCGGGTGCTTACAAAGTGCACCGCCGCCGCCCTGCAGGCCCTGTTGGCGGGTGTAGTGGCCGGGGGCACCGGCCATGAGGCCGCCCTGCCCGGCCAGACCGCGGCAGGCAAGACCGGCACGGCCCAGACCGGCCAGTTTTCCGGCGGTACAGAGCTGAAAAATTACTGGTTTGCGGGTTTTGTCCCGGCAGAGCAGCCCCGCTATACCATCGTGGTGCTGCAGGACACGCAGGCCGAGCCTGCCTTTTCCAGCGCGGCCATCTTTGCCCGGGTGGCGGCAGGGCTGGAAATTCTGGCCCCGTAGCCCACAGTTTTTCTTGCATTTCCCGGGCTTTTGTGCTATCATACACTTGTATTTGTATGCAGTCTCTATGAAACTAAAGATAAAAGGAGCGTTCCATCCATGTCTGTCATTGAAATCGTCGGCGGTGCCATCCTGCTGGTCGTCTCGGCCGTCATCATTCTCCTCACCCTGATGCAGCACACCCACGGTCAGGGTCTGGCCGGTGCCATCAACGGTGGTGTGGGCGGTGCCAACAATGCACGCCTGACCCCTGCGGATCAGATGCTGGCCAAGGTGACCCGCATTGCAGGCATCGTGTTCTTTGTGGTGGCTATCCTGGCCTGTGTGTTCGCCAGCCGTCTGGCCTGAGCACTCGTGTACAGCCCCGTGTAAGGCGGGGCTGTTTTTCTGTCTAAACCTCTCGTGGGAAAGAAGTTGTCCGGGTTCCATTGGAGAATGCCGGAAAAGTGTTAAGGAGAAAAATATGTCATTACGCGATAAAATTGAACATGCCATCCAGAACCAGCCCTGCATGGTCAAGGACCTCAAGGCAAAGTTCGGCGGCGACCGTGCCGCGGACCGCAAGGTGATGGAGGCTCTGGACGAGCTGGTGCACGATGCTGTGGTCTGCCAGAAGTCCGGCGTGTTCTTCACTGCCCGCTCCGGCCGTGCCGAAAAGGCCCTGCCCTGCAAGGTGGTCAAGCTGGGCAAGAACTTTGCCTTTGTGATGCTGGAGGATGAATCCGGCGATATCTTCATCCCGGGCCGCTTCACCCGCGGTGCCATGCCCGGCGATTCTGTTCTGGTGGAAAAGTTTGCCCACCCCCGGGTGGAGGGCAGCGATGAGGGCGAGATCCTTGCCGTGCTCGAGCAGAAGAACGACATGGTGGGCACTGTCCGCCGCATCGAGGGCCGCCTGAAGTTCGTGCCCGATGACTGCCCGGCCATCTCCATGACCATCCAGCGCGACTGCGAGGGCGGCGCGAAGGACGGCGACAAGGTGGCTGTGGAGATCCTGCAGCGCGGGACCCGGCAGGAGGATCACCGCGTGGGCGTTTCCATGCGCTTTGGCAGCTGCGAGGAGGCCAAGCGCTGCGCCAAGGCCCTGCTCTATGCCAAGGACATCCACACCCGTTTCCCCGAGAAGGTGCGGGACGAGGCCAAGAAGTTCGAGGACATGACCGTGTCTGAGGAGGACTGCAAGGGCCGCATGGATCTGCGCGCTCTGCCCATCTTCACCATCGACAGCGCCGAGACCAAGGATATCGACGATGCCGTCAGCCTGACCCGGCTCCCCGGTGGCGGCTATGAGCTGGGCGTTCACATCGCCGATGTCTCCCACTACGTCAAGCCCGGCAGTGAGCTGAACGAGGAGGCCTTCAACCGCGCCACTTCGGTCTACTATGCGGATCAGGTCGTGCCCATGCTGCCCAAGAGCCTTTCCAACGGCATCTGCTCCCTGAACGAGAAGGAGCTGCGCCTGGCGTTCTCCTGCCTGATGCGTCTGGATCAGGACGGCAATCTGACCGACTACAAGTTCGTCAAATCCATCATCTGCAGCCGAGTCAAGGGCGTGTATTCTGAGATCAACGCCCTGCTGGCCGGCACTGCCGATGCCGAGACGCAGGCCAAGTACGCCGAGGTGCTGGATCAGCTGCCCGCCATGAAGGAGCTGTACGCCCACCGCGCCCGCCTGCGCAAGGAGCGCGGCTGCATCGATTTCGAGAGCGGGGAAGTCAAGCTCATTCTGGATGAGAACGGCCACTGCATCGATGTGAAAAAGCGCACCTCCGGCGAGAGCGAGGCCATGATCGAGGAGTTCATGCTGCTGGCCAACCAGTGCGCCGCCCACTTTGCCCGGGTCAAGCAGATCCCCTTTGTCTACCGTGTCCACGAGGAGCCCAACGGCGAGAAGCTGGAGCGCCTGCACAGCCTGCTGCAGGCCTGCGGCATCAACGACCACTTTGCCAAGGAGGTGCCCACCCCCAAGGAGCTGAGCGCCATTCTGGAAGGCGTGCGCGGCACCCCATTTGAGCAGATCGTCAACACCGGAATGCTCCGCTGCATGTCCAAGGCCTGCTATGAGGAAAAGCCCAAGGGTCACTATGGTCTGGTGCTCAAGGACTACGCCCACTTCACCAGCCCCATCCGCCGCTACCCGGATCTGGCCATCCACCGCATGATGACCGACCTGCTCAGCGGCACCGACAAGGAGACCATGATCGTCCGCTACACCGATTTCGCGGAGAAGGCCTCCAAACAGTCCAGCGAGCGGGAAGTGCTGGCCGTTCAGATCGAGCGCAAGGCCGAGGATTACTACAAGGCCGAGTACGCCCGCCGCCATCTGGGTGAGTGCTACGAGGGCATCATCTCCGGCGTGACCCAGCGCGGCATCTTTGTGGAGCTGGAGAACGGCGTGGAGGGCTTTGTGCCCGCTTCCAGCCTGACCGCCACCGGCACCACCCTCACCGAGGGCATCCGCCTTTCTGACCCCGCCTCCGGCAAGACCTGGAGCCTGGGCGACAGCATGATGATCACCATCGTCCGCGCCGATATCAACCTTGGCAAGGTCGATTTTGAGGTAGCACCCGAAACAAAATAACGGATAAAGAAACGCAAGCGTTCACCTTCCCTGGAGGGTGAGCGCTTTTTTTGTTGGACTAAACCCCTCAGGCGCTTTGCGCCAGCTCCCCTGGTAGGGGAGCCCTTGGCATAATGGTGCAGTCTGTGCGGAAAGGGGGACTTGCAAAGCTTTATGCAATGCCAAAGGCCCCCCCTATTAGCGGGGGCTGTCACCGCAGGTGACTGGGGGGGTTATACACAGTTTCGTCATATTTCCGACAATGGTTGTGTTTTGTATAAATTTTATACACTGTTCAGGATTTGTTTGTTGTTCTGAAAAAACCGCTGGGGTATACTAAGCACAACGAAAGGGGAGACGACACAGAACCATGAACGCGGTCTTCCCAATACGATTTACAGGAGGTTCCCAGTATGTATTATTCCAGTGGCAACTACGAAGCATTTGCACACCCCAAAAAGCCTGAGGGCGTTGACAATAAATCTGCTTACCTCATCGGCTCCGGTCTGGCGGCCCTGACTGCCGCCTGCTACCTGGTCCGTGACGGCCAGATGCAGGGCGGCCACATCCATGTGTTTGAGAAGGACCCGCTGCCCGGCGGTGCCTGCGACGGCTACAAGTACGATATCGGCTATGTCATGCGCGGCGGCCGTGAGATGGACAACCATTTCGAGGTCATGTGGGATCTGCTCCGCTCCATCCCGTCTTTGGAGACCGAGGGAGCCAGCGTGCTGGACGAGTATTACTGGCTGAATAAGGAGGACCCCAACAAGTCTCTCTGCCGTGCCACTGTCAACCGCGGCCAGGATGCCCACACCGATGGCAAATTCGCCATCTCCGATCAGGGTGCCATGGAGATCATGAAGCTCTTCTTCACCCCGGACGAGCAGCTGCAGGATAAAAAGATCACCGATATCTTTGACGATGAGGTGTTCTCCTCCAACTTCTGGATGTACTGGCGCACCATGTTCGCCTTTGAGAACTGGCACAGCGCGCTGGAAATGAAGCTCTACCTCAAGCGCTATATCCACCACATCGGCGGTCTGCCCGATTTCACCGCCCTGCGCTTTACCCGCTACAACCAGTATGAATCCATCATCCTGCCCATGGTCACCTACCTGAAGGATCACGGCGTGGACTTCCAGTACGAGACCAAGGTCACCGATGTCCAGTTCCGGATCGAGGGCGGCAAAAAGCAGGCCAGCAGCGTGACCGTGGATCACAAGGGTGAGAGCAGGACCATCGACCTCACCGAGAACGACCTGCTCTTCATCACCAACGGCGGCTGCGTGGAGAGCTGCACCATCGGCGCTCAGGACAAGGCCGCAGGCTTTGATCCCACCATCAAGCCGGGCAACGGCTGGGATCTGTGGAAGAAGATCGCCGCACAGGATCCTTCCTTCGGCCATCCCGAAAAGTTCTGCTCTCAGCCGGAGCTGTCCAACTGGGAAAGCGCCACCATCACCACCCTGGACGACAAGATCCCCCAGTATATCAAGAAGATCTGCAAGCGTGACCCCTTCAGCGGCCACACCGTCACCGGCGGCATCGTCACGGTCAAGGATTCCAGCTGGCTGCTCAGCTGGACCCTGAACCGTCAGCAGCAGTTCCGTGACCAGCCCAAGAACCAGCTCTGCGTCTGGGTCTACGGCCTGTTCAGCGACAAGCCCGGCGATTACGTCAAGAAGCCCATGCGCGACTGCACCGGCCGCGAGATCTGCATGGAGTGGCTGTACCACATCGGTGTGCCCGAAGAGGACATTGCCGGGCTGGCAGAGCACAGCGCCAACACCGTGCCTGTGATGATGCCCTATATCGATGCCTTCTTCATGCCCCGTGCCTTCGGCGACCGCCCCGATATCGTGCCCCAGGGCGCTGTCAACTTCGCCTTCCTGGGCCAGTTTGCCGAGACCGGCCGTGACACCATCTTCACCACCGAGTACTCCATGCGCACCGGTATGGAAGCGGTTTACACCCTGCTCAACATCGACCGCGGCGTGCCCGAGGTCTGGGGCAGCACCTACGATGTCCGCAGCCTGATCGATGCAACGGTCAAACTGCGTGACGGCAAGAAGATCACTGATATGGATCTGCCCTTCATCCAGCGGGTGGCCCTCAAGGAAGTGCTCAAGAAGATCGAGGGCACCGACCTTGAGAAGTTCCTCAAGGAATACCATGCCATCTGATGCTGTCTGAGAATCGTCCCCCGATCCTCTGACCCTCTTTTCTGAATGCGGCAAAGCCCTGCACCCTTTCCATGGGATGCGGGGCTTTGCCCTTTTTCTCGGAATTTTCAAACGTTTTACCAAAACAGTATGACTATTGTGGGATTCCTTGACACGAATTTTACAAAAATCCCTTGCGGAAACTGGGGTTCT
The DNA here is from genome assembly GCF_010509575.1 of Faecalibacterium duncaniae. NCBI lineage: Bacteria > Bacillati > Bacillota > Clostridia > Eubacteriales > Oscillospiraceae > Faecalibacterium > Faecalibacterium duncaniae. The sequence continues at coordinate 1,401,426 of NZ_CP048437.1, forward strand.
ATGTTAAGATTTAGGTAACAAACAGCCCTCTCGGTCTTGCTGAAGCCCGCCAGTTCCCCAAAAGGGAAAACAACGCAGCACAGTATGGAAGGAGAGGGCTGAAAGAGCGTGTTGAATCAAAGGAGGTCTTTCCCTGTGAAACAGTTCATTACCCGCCGCAGCTTTATCAAGGCTGCCGGTGCTGCCACGGCACTGACCGCAGTTTCTGTCGGTGCACCCGCCGCCTTTGCGGAGGAGACCAATTGCTTCTTTGGTGACAAAGCGGATGTGACCATCCTCTACACCAACGATGTCCACACCTATATCGACAACAAGTCCCCCAAGCCCACCTATGCTGCCATTGCTGCCCTGAAAAAGAGCATCGAGGACACCGGCCGGGATGTGCTGCTGGTGGATGCAGGCGACCATATCCAGGGCACCGCTTACGGCTCCATGGATGACGGCGCTACCATCATCGAGCTGATGAACGAGGCCGGTTACGATCTGGCCACCCCCGGCAACCACGAGTTCGACTACGGCATGGCCCGTGCCAAGGCTGTGATCCAGGAAGCCGACTTCCCCTATGTCTCCTGCAACTGGGTCGATCTGCGCACCGGCTTCAACGTTCTGCCCAGCGTCAAGTTCTTCTTTGTGGGCGGCCGCAAGATCGCCTTTGTGGGCGTGACCACCCCCGAGACCTTCACCAAGTCTACCCCGGCCTACTTTATGAACGATGCCCAGACCAAGTACATCTACGATATTCTGGGCGGCGAGGACGGCCAGAAGCTCTACGATGCCGTTCAGAAGGCCATCGACAAGGCTGAGTTCTGGGGCGCTGACACCATCATCGGTCTGGGCCATCTGGGCGTTGACCCCTCCTCCTCTCCCTGGACCAGTGAGGAAGTCATTGCACACACCCACGGCTTTACCGCTTTCATCGACGGCCACTCCCACACCGTGATGGCCAACAAGCAGGTCACCGATGCTTCCGGCAAGGCAGTCACCCTGACCCAGACCGGTTCTTACTTCAAGAACATCGGCAAGATGACTGTGGGCGCGGACGGCACCATCACCACTGAGCTCATCGACACCTACGAGGGTCTGGATGCTGCCGTGGCCGCCACTGCCTCCAACTGGATCAGCGCAGTGGACGATATGCTGGGCGAGGAGATCGCAGTGGGCGATACCAAATTCTACATCAACGATCCCGCCACCGGCAAGCGCCGCATCCGCTCCGGCGAGACCAACCTTGGCGACTTCGTGGCCGACGGCATCTACACCTACTTCAACGAGATCGAGGAGCTCCACTGTGATGTCGCCATTATGAACGGCGGCGGCATCCGCACCGATGTGGAGGCTGGCCCCTGGAGCTTCAAGACCTGCAAGACCGTCAGCCCCTTTGGCAACGTGGCCTGCCTGATGTCCGTGACTGGCCAGCAGATCCAGGACGCTCTGGAGTTTGGTGCCCGCTTTGCCGGTGCTGAGGGCAAGGAGAACGGCGGCTTCCTGCAGGTGGCAGGTGCCAGGTACACGATCCACCCCATGATCCCCAACACCGTTCAGACCAACGACAAGAATGTCTGGACCGGCAGCGCCGCCACCCCGCGTGTCAGCAATGTGGAGATCTACGACAAGACCACCGGTACTTATCAGCCCCTTGACCCGAACGCCACCTACGCTCTGGCCGGCATGAACTACACCCTGCGCAATCTGGGCGATGGTTTTGCCATGTTCGATGGCGCGACTCTCATCAAAGACTATGTCTCTGAGGACTACCTTGTCATGTCCAGCTACGCAGCCATGTTCGGCGGCGTGGATGCCAACGGTCTGCCGCATCTGGCAAGCGCCAACAGCCCGCTGGCCGATTACCCCGGCTACATGCTCAACTACGAGGATCCGTACGGCGCAGGCCGCATCCAGATGATCTGGTAAATTAAGGATACGACCCTCTCCGTCAACGCCGCAGGCTTTGACGGAGAGGGTTATTTTTAAGCAGCATTGTCAGCAGGAATCGAACCCGGTTTGTGGATCAGGATAGGGGAAAGTTGCATAAATCCGGCAGAGCATCCTTGTATACTACGCCAAAGTTTGTGACTTTTTTATTTGTTTGCTTGCGAACGATCTGCACTGGAAGTATAATAAACGGGCAAGTAATATATCAGCTGTGCTGTTGCAGGCACAGAGACAAAGGAGAAACATTATGCAGACACGGTATACCAGCGCCGACCAGTGGGCAGAGGCCAAAGACGGCGTGATCCCTGCACCCTACGCTCTGGAAGAGGGCGAGCAGATCATTGACCAGTATCTTGAGCCGGTCATCTTCCACAACGTCAACGGCCCCGACATCGGTGTGACCACCTGCGGCGTGATCGTCAAGGACGGCCTGTACTTTAAGGATCTGGACAACAGCGGCGAGCTGGCCCCCTACAAGGATTGGCGGCTGAGCCCTGAGCAGCGCGCTGAGGATATGGTCAAGCACCTGCGGCTGGATCAGCAGGCAGGCCTTGTGCTGAACACCCTGTTCAACAGCCCTGTGGTGCCCACCCGTGCCGAGGCCACCAACGCCGAAGGCAAGCTGGAGCTGGGCAAGATCTACAAGCACCACAACCCCGGGGAAAAGCCCATGCCCGGCCCTCTGCCCGGCATGACCGTCAGCATTGATGACAGCCACGTTCTGGAAAAGCACATTGCCGCCGGTGTTTACCGCGGTGACATGCGCTGCGAGGCCGGCATGGTGGCCCTGTACCACAACGCCGGCACCCAGATGCTGGAATACGAGGCCTGCAAGGGCGGCGTGGCCATTCCGTACTCTCTCCACACCAACCCCATCAACATCGGTTACCCGGACTCTCTGGGCATCGGCGCGGCTGTCATTGGCGACGGCAACACCGACATGGTCTATGAGATGGCCCAGACCGACCGCAAGATGATGAAGGCCGAGGGCCTGAACATCATGTACGGCCCTCAGGTCGATGTGACCTCTGACCCCCGCTGGCCCCGTACCTCCGGTACTTACGGCGAGCGTCCCGATGTCACCAGCGATATTGCCGAGGCTCTGGTCAAGGGCTATCAGGATGGCGACAACGGCCTGAACGAGGGTTCCGTTGTTCTGACCATCAAGCACTTCCCCGGCGATGCCCCCTCTGAGAATGGCTTTGAGCCCCATGTGCCCATCGGCCAGTGGCGCATCTACCGCACCCCCGGCTCGATGGAAAAGTATCATCTGCCCCCGTTCCAGCGCGCCTTTGACCACAAGGTCTCTTCCATCATGCCGGACTACTCCCGTATTGCCACCGATGGCCGTGCCGTGCCCCAGACCTACCGGGGCGAGGTGACCAGCACCGAGGAAGTGCCCAGCGCTTACAGCAAGGAGCTGATCACCGATCTGGCCCGGAACAAGATGGGCTTTGACGGCTATGTCAACTCCGACTCCGGCATCACCACCGTTCAGATCTACGGCGTGGAGAACCTCACCGAGCCTGAGCGCTACGCCAAGGCCATCTCTGCCGGTACCGATGTCATCGGCGGCAACACCGACCCCGAGAACATCGTCAAGGCTGTGGAGGACGGTCTGCTGCCCAAGGCAGATCTGGACCGCGCCAGCTACAATCGTCTGCTGAGCCTGTTCCGCACCAAGCGGGTGGATAACCCCTACCTCGACCCCGACAAGGCCGATCAGGCCCGCGTGGATAACTTCGATGGTGCCAAGAAGAAGGCTTACGAGGCCAACCAGAAGGCTGTTGTTCTGGTCAAGAACCACGAGAAGCTCCTGCCTCTGGCCAAGAGCCAGAAGGTCTGCATCGTCACCTTCAAGGGTGTGGACTCCGGCTTTGCACAGATGGCACAGGCCATGGGTGCCGGTCTGGGCAACACGGACGAGGATGCCGCTCTGCGCAAGACCCTGACGGAAGCCTTTGAGAAGAAGGGCTACACCGTGGTGGCCGCCCCGGAGGAAGCCGATGTGCTCTACCTGCACGTCTGGCCCATCAGCAACGGTCTGGTGTTCAACCAGTACGCAATGCCTGTCATCGAGATGGGCGAGATCGTCACTGACGAGCGCGAGCGCAACAAGAGCCAGAAAAAGACCGGCAACAAGGTCACTGTTGTCACCCTGAAGGACGTGGAGAAGATCAAGGAACTGGCCGATGCCATCCATGCCCGCGGCGGCAAGGTGGTTGGCACCTGCGTGGTCTGCAACCCCTGGCTGCTGGACAAGCTGGAGCCCTACTGCGACGCACTGACCATCCAGTACACCGTCAGCGCCGTTGCCCTGAACAACGCCCTGAACGCTCAGGTCGATGTCATCAGCGGCGACTTTGCCCCCACCGGCAAGCTGAGCCTGACCATGGTCTCTGACCCCGCCGTCATTGCCATCACCGAGCAGGAGATCGACGGTGTGGTGCGCGAGATCTGCGCCTCTCCCAACGACGTGCCCGGCTACGATAAGGATCAGTACATCGATCCCGCCATCCTCGCCAACGTCAAGGGCGGCAGCTACGCCTACTGCGATGCCGACGGCAACTACTACCGCAGCGGCTTCGGTCTGAATTACTAATTCCCGTTAACGAAAAAAGAGCGATACAGCGTTTGCTGTATCGCTCTTTTTATTTACTGCTTGTCAAATTCCGCGGCGATCTCAGTCAGCAGTCTGCGGATGGGCAGGTGCTGAGGGCAGGCCTTTTCGCACCTGCCGCACTGGATGCAGTCAGATGCCCGGCGGCCTGCGCCGGTATAAACATTATTATAGTAAAAGTCGGCGTTCCAGTCGTGATAGATCTGCTTGGTGTTCATCACGGCGAACAGGTCGGGGATGGCGATCTGCCTGGGGCAGCCGTCGGTGCAGTAGCGGCAGGCGGTGCAGGGGATCAGGTTCATGCCGCAGAAGATCGACTGCACCTTCTTCACGGCTTCCAGCTCAGTCTCGTTCAGGGGCTGGAAGTCCTTCATGTAGCTGAGGTTATCCTTCATCTGCTCCATGCTGCTCATGCCGGAGAGCACCATCATCATGCCGGGGAAGCCCGCCGCAAAGCGGATGGCGTAGCTGGCTGGGCTGCCGCCGTGCAGCTCGTCCAGCACCTTCCGGGCCTCTTCGGGCAGGTTGACCAGGTTGCCGCCCTTCACAGGCTCCATGACCAGCACGGGCTTGCCGTGCCTGCGGCAGACTTCATAGCACTTGCGGCTCTGCACGGCGGGGTCGTCGTAGTCCACATAGTTGAACTGGATCTGCACCACCTCGATCTCCGGGTAGTCAGTCAGGATCTGCTCCAGTACCTCGGCATGATCGTGGAAGGAGATGCCCACATGCTTGATTTTGCCCTCGGCCTTCAGCGCAAAAGCGGTCTCATAGGCCCGGCATTTTTTGAAATGCTGGTAAAACGTTGCACTCTGGGCGTGCATCAGGTAGAAATCAAAATAGTCCACACCGCAGGCTTCCAGCTGGCTCTGGAAAAAGGGACGGATGTCAGCCTCAGTTTTGAAGAAAGTGCCGGTCAGCTTGTTGGTCAGGATGTAGCTGTCGCGGGGGTGGCGGCTGGTCAGGCAGGTCTTCAGCGCCGTCTCGCTCCGGCCCTGAAGGTAGCCGTGGGCCGTGTCGAAGTAGTTGAAGCCCTGCTCCAGAAAATAATCGACCATCCGGCTGGTTTCGGCCAGATCGATCTCACCATCCTTCATGGGCAGGCGCATACAGCCAAAACCGAAGTTTTTCTTGATGTTTTCCATGTCCAATACTCCTCTCGTGTGCAAGGGCGGAGTGCACTCCATAACCCGGATACGACAAAAAAAGACATCCGGAGTGTTCGGATGTCTTTTTGGTTGGGGATGAGAGAATCGAACTCCCACAAGTAGAGTCAGAGTCTACCGCACTACCACTATGCAAATCCCCATCAGCTTGGGTCTGTCTTGCGGGGTGAGCCGCTCAACGTGTGCTATTATACGGAAAAAGCGCCGCTTTGTCAAGCGCTTTTTTGAAATTTTTTGCAGAAATCAGAAAAAAGACGCACTTTCGCAGGAGTTCTTGCGGGCTGCTTGATTCCGTCATCCTTCTCATGTTCTTTGCATATACTGGAAATCAGAAGAAGCAAAGACGCACAAAGAGGAGGAACTGCCATGACCCAGACCACGCAAAAGGAAAAGACCCTGCTTTCGCCCCGCATTCCGCGGGACACCGAACACGAGCGCTACCACCCGGAGCTGGAGGAGGAGCTGAAAGAGTGCCTGTTCTGCCTGCACCGGAACGAGATGATGTTCGACCTTGAGGTGGACACCGACCTCATCGAACAGCATATCTATGAGCGGCAGGCCCTTCTGGCCCGCTACCGGTACTTATTGGGCAAGGCCCGGGAATTAGGACTGCATACGATATTGGAAAAGTATCAGCCGGTGGGGTAAGGCCTCGTCTTTGTACAACCTCTCAGTCTCACTTCGTTCGACAGCTCCCCTAGTAGGGGAGCCTCTGGCGAAGAGACAAAGCTTTATGCCATGCCAAGGCCTCCCCTACTAGGGGAGGTGGCATCGAGCGTCAGCGATGATGACGGAGAGGTTTTATAGCAGGGCGTTGCAGAAGATGCGACAAAAATCTTGACAGAATCCCTGAACCGTGCTATCCTATATCAAGATAACAATGCGCAGGTGGTTCTGCGTATCAACTATTTGGAGCTAGAGAGGTTTTTAATTATGGAACGTATTAAGACGATCGCTACTCGTGACCTGACCAAGAGCGTTGTGACCGGTGGCTGCGGCGAGTGCCAGACTTCCTGCCAGTCTGCCTGCAAGACTTCCTGCGGTGTGGCTAACCAGAAGTGCGAGAACAGCAACAAGTAATTTCTGCAAATCGGATGCCGCCTTTGCCGGGCGGCATTTTTTTATGTTACAATGGAATGGAGAATAAAATGGTACATCAGTATCAATTGAACGGCTATAACATCGTGCTGGATACCTGCAGCGGCTCGGTGCATGTGGTGGATGAGGTGGCGTATGATGTCATTGCCATGTACCCCGACCACACCGCCGACGAGATCGTTGCCGCCATGATGGCAAAGTACGGCGACCGTGATGACGTGACCGAGGCCGACCTGCGCCAGTGCATCGATGATGTGGCAAGCCTGAAGGAATCCGGCAAGCTGTGGAGCCCCGATACCTATGAGGATCTCGCGTTCGATTTCAAGAACCGCAACACCGTGGTCAAGGCCCTCTGCCTGCATGTGGCCCACACCTGCAACCTGAACTGCTCCTACTGCTTCGCCTCGCAGGGCCGCTATCAGGGCGAGCGTGCCCTGATGAGCTTTGAGGTGGGCAAGCGGGCAATGGATTTCCTCATTGAGAATTCCGGCAGCCGCCGCAACCTCGAGGTGGACTTCTTCGGCGGCGAGCCTCTGATGAACTTTGATATGGTCAAGAAGCTGGTGGCCTACTGCCGTGAGCAGGAGAAGATCCACAATAAGAACTTCCGCTTCACCATGACCACCAACGGCATGCTCATTGACGATGATGTCATCGACTTCTGCAACAAGGAGTGCCACAACGTGGTCCTGAGCCTGGATGGCCGCAAGGAAGTCCACGACCGCTTCCGCAAGGACTACGCCGGCCATGGCAGCTACGATACCATTGTGCCCAAGTTCCAGGAGTTCGTGAAGAAGCGCGGTGATAAGGGCTATTACATGCGCGGCACCTTTACCCACTACAACACCGACTTCACCAACGATATCTTCCACATGGCAGATCTGGGCTTTACCGAGCTGAGCATGGAGCCCGTGGTCTGCGACCCCAGTGACCCCAGCGCTCTGACCGAGGCAGATCTGCCCATCCTGAAGGAGCAGTATGAGATCCTGGCCAAGGAGATGATCAAGCGGAACCGTGAGGGCCGCGGCTTCACCTTCTACCACTACATGATCGACCTGACCGGCGGCCCCTGCATCTACAAGCGCATTTCGGGCTGCGGCTCCGGCACCGAGTACATGGCTGTGACCCCCTGGGGCGATCTGTATCCCTGCCATCAGTTCGTGGGCGATCCCAAGTACCTGATGGGCGATATCTGGAAGGGTGTCACCAACACGGCAGTCCGGGACGAGTTCAAGCACTGCAACGCCTACGCCCGCAAGGAGTGCCAGGACTGCTGGGCAAAGCTCTACTGCTCCGGCGGCTGTGCAGCCAACTCCTACCACGCAACCGGCAGCATTACCGGCGTGTACGAGTACGGCTGTGAGCTGTTCCGCAAGCGGATGGAGTGCGCCATTATGATCCAGGTGGCTCAGAATCAGGAGCTGGCTGCACAGGGCATCGAAGTGCCCATCCAGCTGGGCTCCACCTGCAATGCCTGCGCCGACGGCGAGGCCTGCGAATAAATGACCACCCCCATTGTCGATTTTGTGCGGCGGTACGCCCAGTCCGGCACCGCCCGGCTCCACATGCCGGGGCATAAGGGGCAGAGCCTGCTGGGCTGTGAGCCGTGGGATATCACCGAGATCCGGGGTGCCGATGAGCTCTACGAGGCCGAGGGTATCATCGCGCAGAGCGAGGCCAACGCCACCCGGCTGTTCGGCACGATCCACACCTATTACAGCACCGAGGGTTCTTCCCAGTGCATCCGGGCCATGCTCTGCCTTGCTTTGCAGGGTGCGCCCCGCACCGGCAAGCGTCCGGTGCTTCTGGCGGCCCGCAATGCCCACAAAGCCCTGCTCTATGCAGCGGCTCTGCTGGACTTCGACATCCAGTGGCTCTGGACTGCACCGGAGGATACCGGCGCGCTGTGCAGCTGCCCGGTAACGGTGCAGGCCCTTTCCGCCGCCCTTGAGGAGCTGGCCGGGCAGGGGAGAACACCCTTCGGCGTTTACCTGACCAGCCCGGATTACCTGGGAGGGATGCAGGACATCGCGGCCCTCTCTGCCGTCTGCGATGCTCACGGCGTGCCCCTGCTGGTGGATAACGCCCACGGGGCCTACCTGCGCTTTCTGCCCGGCGGGAGCCGCCACCCCATTGACCTGGGCGCGGCGGCCTGCTGTGACTCTGGCCACAAGACCCTGCCGGTGCTCACCGGGGGAGCCTACCTGCATCTGGGCCCCAAGGCCCCCGTGCAGGAGGAAAGCACTGTGCGCAACGCACTGGCGCTGTTCGGCTCCACCAGCCCGTCTTATCTGATCCTGCAGTCTCTCGATACCTGCAACCGGCTGCTTTCCACCGATTACCCGGCACGCCTGCAGGAATGCTGTGACCGGCTGGCTGCTCTGCGTGCCCGCCTGAACGCGCTGGCTGCTGCACAGGGCACGGCCCTGCCGCTGGCACTGGACGGTCCCGCCCGGGAACCCATGAAGCTGACGCTGGACGCGGCGGCGCTGGGCCTGACCGGGCAGGCACTGGCCGACCATCTGCGGCAAAGCGGGATGGAATGCGAATATGCCGACCCCCGCTACCTTGTGCTGATGTTCACCCCGGAAAACCCGGCGGAGGACTTTGCCCGGCTGGAAGCGGCTCTGGCAGAACTCTGTGCACGGGGCATCCCCCCGGTAGAACCCCCTGCCGAGCACCGGGAAGCATTCTGTGCGCTGGCCCGGCAGGCGGAGCCGCGCCTGACCGTGCGGCAGGCCGTGTTTGCCCCGCAGGAGACCATCCCGGCAGGGTCTGCGCTGGGCAGGGTCTGCGCTCTGCCCACTGTGTCCTGCCCGCCCGCCATTCCCATCGTGGTCAGCGGCGAGGTGATCGGCCCGGCGGCGCTGGAGCTTTTCGCAGCCTACGGCGTGGAGACGGTCTCGGTGGTGAAACCGGAAAAATTTTGAAAAATCAGGGCGGATCTGCAAGATTCTGCGGCTCTGAAACGTATTAAAGATAGAACAGAGAACATAACCCCTATTCTATGCGGTAATCTGAGGTGTTCCAATGAAAATTCTTCTTGCATCAGATACATGGTCCCCAATGGTCAACGGTGTGGTGCGCTCGGTGGAGCTGCTGTACCACCAGCTGCTGGCACTGGGCCATGACGTGCGGGTGGTGACCCTTGCCCAGAATGGCCATTCCCATGAGGAAAACGGCATCCTGTATGTGGGCAGCATCAGCGCGGAGCGGGTCTACCCGGGCGTGCGGATCAGTGCGGCGGGCGCTCTGCCCATCTCCCACTGGCTGGACGAGCTGGAAGCCTGGGGCCCGGAGGTCATCCATACGCAAAGCGAATTTTCTACCTTTATGCTGGCACAGCGGGTGGCCCGTCGGTGCCGCTGCCCGGTGGTACATACCTACCATACTGTCTACGAGGATTATACCCAGTACCTTTTCTTCAGTGAGCGTCTGGGCCGGATGACCGCCGAAAAGGCCACCCGCATCCTCTCGGGCTATTGCTCCCTCATGCTGGCCCCCACCGAAAAGGTGCGCGCCATGCTCAACCGCTACGGGGTCAGCTGCCCGGTGGTCACAGTGCCCACCGGCATTGACCTGACCGCCTTTGGCCCGGCGCAGGACAACGGCGAGGAAAAGGCCCGGATGCGGGCAGAGCTGGGCATCCCGGAAGGGGATACCGTCCTGCTCTCGCTGGGCCGCCTGGCTGCCGAGAAGAACCACGCCCAGCTGGTGCGTCTGCTGGCCGCGCAGCCGGAGAAGAACCGCCCGTGGCTGGTGTTTGTGGGCGACGGCCCCGCCCGGCCTGACCTGGAAGCACTGACAAAGGAGCTGAAGCTGACCGACCGTGTCCGCTTTGTGGGCATGGTCAAGCCCGATGAGGTACCCCGGTGGTACCGCGTGGGCGATATCTTCGTCAGCGCCTCCCAGAGCGAGACCCAGGGTCTGACCTACTTCGAGGGCATGGCCTGCGGCCTGCCGGTGCTCTGCCGTGCGGACCCCTGCCTGGATGGCGTGGTGGAAAACGGCTTCAACGGCTGGCAGTGGAAGGACGAAGCCGAGTTTGCATCGGCACTGAACACCATCATCTCGGACCCCGCCCTGCGCGGGCAGCTGCACCAGAACGCTCTGGCCACCGCCGCCCGCTACTCGGCAGAGCATTTCGCCCAGCAGGTGCTGGATGCTTACCAGCAGGCCATTGCGCTGAAGCAGTACGAGTCTGAACACAAAAGCATCCTCAGCTGGGTGTGAGCCCAATCTCCAAAGAATCCAGAAAAAGCAGCAGCGCCCTGTCTCCCGCAATGGGAAACAGGGCGCTGCTTTTTGCGCAACCGTTATTCGATGCCGGTTACCTTGTAATCCTGATCCTCAACAGCCTTCTTCAGGTCTGCGTCGGAAGCTTCGGCGTTCAGGGTGACGATGGCGGTACCGGCCTCGTGGCTGACCACGGCCTCGTCCACGGCGGGCAGGGCTTCCAGCGCCTTTTTCACGCGGGCTTCGCAGTGGCCGCACATCATACCTTCAACATGCAGGGTCTTTTTCATGGCATTGTCCTCCTTGACAACGGGAGCCGAAACGGGTTCGGCAGTATTTTCAGCCGCTGCAGGCTGCACGGGGGCAGCGGGCAGGGCGGCAGACTTGGGGTTGCGGTCGTGTTTGGTGCTGTGCAGGTCGAACAGGTTCAGCCGCAGGGCATTGCTCACGACACAGAAGCTGGAAAGGCTCATGGCCGCAGCCCCGAACATGGGGTTCAGGGTCAGGCCGAAGGGGATGAACACACCGGCAGCCAGCGGGATGCCGATGATGTTGTAGATGAACGCCCAGAACAGGTTTTCGTGGATGTTGCGCAGGGTGGCGCGGCTCAGCCGGATGGCGGCGGGCACATCGGAGAGCCGGGAGTTCATCAGGACTACATCGGCCGCGTCAATGGCAACATCGGTACCGGCACCGATGGCGATGCCGGTGTCCGCACGGGTCAGGGCGGGGGCATCGTTGATGCCGTCGCCCACCATGGCCACCTTGCCGCTCTCCTGCAGCCTGCGGATCACGGCCTCCTTGCCGTCGGGCAGAACGCCTGCAATGACCTCGTCCACGCCCGCCTGCCGGCCAATGGCATCGGCGGTGCGCTGGTTGTCGCCGGTCAGCATAACCACCCGGATGCCCATGTTCTGCAGCTCCCGGATGGCACGGGGGCTGTCCTCCTTGAGGGTGTCCGCCACGGCGATCACGCCCATCAGGCGGCCTGCACCGCCAAAGAAGAGGGGCGTTTTGCCCTCAGCGGCCAGCCGGGCGGCTTCGGCCTGGAGTTCAGCGGGTACGGATGCCTTGGTGGCGATGAACTCCGCATTGCCGCCGTAGATCTCCATGCCGTCCAGCCGTGCGGAAAGGCCATTGCCGGGCAGGGCAGCAAAATCGGTCACATCGGGGCAGGCGATGGTCTCTGTCTCGGCATAGGCTAGCACTGCCTTGGCCAGCGGGTGCTCACTCTTCTGCTCCAGCGAGGCCGCCAGCGTCAGCAGCTCGCTCTCGGAAACGCCCTCCGCGGGCAGGATGTCAGTGACCCGGGGTTCGCCGCTGGTGATGGTGCCGGTCTTGTCCAGCGCCACGATCTGGGTGCGGCCTGCGGCTTCCAGCGAGGCGGCAGTCTTGAACAGGATGCCGTTCCTGGCCCCCAGACCGTTGCCCACCATGATGGCCACAGGCGTTGCCAGACCCAGCGCACAGGGGCAGCTGATGACCAGCACCGAAATGCCCCGGGCCAGCGCATAGCCGAACTCCCGGCCCAGCAGCAGCCAGACAAGGGTGGTCAGCACCGAAATGGAGATGACTGCGGGCACGAAGAAGCCGGAAACGGTATCGGCGATCTTGGCAATGGGGGCCTTGGTGGCGGCGGCATCGCTGACCATCCGGATGATCTGGGCCAGCGTGGTATCCTCGCCCACACGGGTGGCTTCGCACTTCAGGAAACCGGACTGGTTGGTGGTGGCGGCACTGACCTTGTCTCCCGCAGTCTTGTCCACCGGGATGCTCTCGCCGGTCAGGGCGCTCTCATTCACGGCGCTGGAACCTTCCAGCACAAGGCCGTCCACCGGGATGTTCTCACCGGGGCGCACCACAAAGAGGTCGCCCTTTTTCACCTGTGCAATGGGCACAGTCACTTCGGCCCCTTCCCGCAGCAGGGTGGCGGTCTGGGGGGCCAGCTTCATCAGGCTCTTGAGCGCGTCGGTGGTCTTGCCCTTGGAGCGGGCCTCCAGCATTTTGCCCACGGTGATCAGGGTCAGGATCATGGCGGCAGATTCAAAGTAGAGCTCCATCATGTAGTGCATGACGAGCACGTCGTTGCCGTCTACCTGAGCGCGGGTCATGGCGAACAGGGCGTAGGTGCTCCAGAGAAAGCTGGCCGAGGAACCCAGCGCCACCAGTGTATCCATGTTGGGGGCACGGTGGAGCAGGCCCTTGAAGCCGCTGATGAAGAACTTCTGGTTGATGACCATTACGATGCCCGCCAGCAGCAGCTGGACCAGACCCATGGCGACGTGGTTGCCGTCGAACCAGTGGGGGAGCGGCCAGCCCCACATCATGTGGCCCATCGAAAAATACATCAGCACCGCCAGAAAGACCAGTGATGCGATGAGCCGTTTCTTCAGTCTGGGTGTTTCGTGGTCAGCCAGTGCATCCAGCTCGGCGCTGGGGGTCTCGGCGGCAGCATCCTTGGGGCTTGCGCCGTAGCCTGCCTCCTGCACTGCCTTGACGATGGCTGATGCGCTGGCGGTGCCCTCCACTCCCATGGAGTTGGTCAGCAGGCTCACCGAGCAGCTGGTCACGCCGGGCACAGCTTTTACGGCCTTCTCCACCCGGGCAGAGCAGGCCGCGCAGCTCATGCCCGTAACAGTATACTGTTCCATTGTTTCCCTCCGATAAAAACGCTGCGTGAATGGGATCAAACGAGCTTGTTCAGGATCCACAAAAACTCCTGCAGCTTCTCTTCACCGCCGTTTTTCAGGTCCTCAGCCACGCAGGTGCTCAGGTGCTGGTCGATCAGCTCCCGGGTAAAACCGTTCAGGGCGCTTCTGGCGGCAGCGGCCTGCACCAGAATATCCGTGCAGTACACGTCCTTTTCTACCATGCTCCGGATGCCCCGGATCTGGCCCTCGATGCGGTTCAGCCGGGTGATGAGGTGCTTGTACTCCTCCTCGGTGCGCTGCTTGTGGCGGCAGCCGCAGCCGGTGCTTCCCTCAGCCGGGGCACAGCAGGGTGCTTCTGCCGGGGCGGGGGAGCAGTGGGGGCAGCTGCCCTCCGGGATCTTGTTCACATCGCTCATGTCTATTCTCCTTTCGTTACCCCTTGGGGGTATCTTGTACCATAGCTGCATTATAGCACGGCGGTCCTGTTTCTGCAAGTAGGGCTGGGGGGTATTATTGTGAATTTTTTATGAACGCAGAAGATAAAACAAAAGGCCCTGCGCCCCAAACGGGGAACAGAGCCTTTGAAGCATCCGGAACGATCAGTAGGCGAATCTGCGCATAAAGGCAAGGTCGCTTGCGGCGCGGGCGGGCACAGCTTCCTCCCGCAGCACGGGCAGGGAAGCCTGCGGCATCTGCCGCAGCATCTCAAAGCCGCCGGCGTAGTCCACGCAGGAATCCTCCAGGCTGGTGGAATAGAGCGTTCCATCCGGCTGGAAGTTCTGGCCCTTGAAATGGACCGCCGTGATCTTGTCGCCATACCAGCTGCCCACCTTATCCCAGATGCGGCGTTGTGCATCCACAGACGCGGCCTCCGGGCCCACATAGTTGGCAAAATCGCAGATGACGCGCAGGTTGGGGCTTGCCATGGTGTCCAGCACCATCCGCACTGCCTCGGGGGTATTCATGGCGTGGTAGTAGACGCACTCCACGGCAAAGAGCACTCCCTGCTCTTCGCAGGCAGGCAGGATCTCGCCCAGACTGCGCAGGAGCGCTTCCTGTGCCTCCTTCCGGGTCACACCGGGCTGTTTGGCCATGTTGGTGGTCTCGCTGCCCATGCAGCCTGCACCCAGCGCCTTGGCAACAGGGATCTGGCTCAGCACCTTTGCCACCTCGGCACGGCGCTTGTCCTCGTCGACATAGCTCAGCTCCACATAGGTGCCGTCCACGGCAATGCCCACGCCGGATGCTGCCGCAGCCGCTCTTGCCCGCTCCACCAGCGCAGGAGTCACATCGTCATAGCTCTTTACGCCCTCCACCGCCTTGGGAAAGGCCAGCTGGGTGCAGGCAAAGCCTGCCTGCCCGATGGAGGAAAAGAGGGTCTCGGGGTCATGGCGGCCAAAATCGTGGCCGCGCGCACCAAGAATGAATTCAGGCATCCTCCACCTCCATCAGCCGAACACACGGGCGGCAAAGAGATTCAGCTCTTTGCCCCACCAGTACCAGTCGTGGGAGACATCGCTGCCCCACACTTCCAGATGCACGGGCAGGCCGCAGTCGGTCAGTGCATCGGCCATGGCCTGGGTGTCCACCAGCGCGTCGCCCTCGTAGCTGCCCTGACCGGCACAGAGGAGAAGGGAATTCTCCTCAGCCTTTGCCAGCAGCTTCTTGTCCACAAGGCCCTCCTCTGCCAGATAGGCCAGGGGGGCATTGCGCAGGACCAGGTCATCTGCTGCATTGCCCAGGAAACGGCTCACATCGTACAGGCCGGAAAGGCCGATGGCACCCGCGAACACCTCGGGGCGGCGCAGGCGGCAGTTCACTGCCTGATACGCACCGGTGTCCACGCCCACCGCCCAGAGCAGGGTGTCCTTTTTGGCACCGTTCAGGGTCAGGATGCGGGGAGCCAGCTCGCTTGTCAGGTAATTGAAATACTTTTCCTGCATCTCGGCCCGGCGGCGGGGAGCTGTGTCCCCGGCCAGCAGACTCTCGGCATCGATGCTGTCGGCGCAGAACAGCTGCACCTTGCCCTCATTCAGCAGCGGGGCAATGGCATCGGGCATCCCGTTGTTTTCCCAGTCGTAAAAGCGGCCGCCCCGCGCGGGCAGAGCCAGCACCGGCGTACCGGCATGGCCGTAGACCTTGAACTCCATGTCGCGGCCCAGCATCCGGCTCCATTCCTTATAATACGTCCCTTGGATCATGGCAGCATCCTCCTGTTGTCACACAAATTGATTGCGCTGGGGGTCATAGGCGTACCCCACAGCGGAAAGCCTGGCACACAGCGCGGCCTTGTCCTCATCCAGATCCTCGCACAGCGCGTCCAGAGTGGGGTAGAAGTCCCGCAGCTTCAGGTTGATCATGCTCAGCAGCATGATCGGGTCATTTGGCAGAGCCATCGTCGATCCCTCCAGAAGATAACAAAAAAGCCGGCCACTCGACAAAGTGACCGGCAGATGCAGCTACTTAGACAGCGCGGGTAACCTTGCCAGCGCGCAGGCAGCGAGAGCATGCGTAGATATACTTGGGAGAGCCTTCCACGACCGCCTTGACACGACGGACATTCGGCTTCCAGGTACGGTTGGAACGGCGATGAGAGTGGGAAACCTTGATACCAAAGGTAACACCCTTGCCGCAGCATTCACACTTAGCCATGGTACTTGCACCTCCTACAGTGAAGTATGGAATTCAAAATAATCAGCTTGACTATTTTACCAGAGATGCGGAGAAAAAGCAAGAGCAAATTTGATTTTTCCGCAACTTTTTTCTTGCAGGGCCAAACCCTTGCCCCAAAAGCGAAAAAATAGTACAATAGGATAAAATCCAACTGAGGGAGAAACGAATGACCGCACAAGGAATGTATTATCTCATCCGGGCACTGGTGACCCTGATTGCCATCCCGTTCCATGAGGCGGGCCACGCGCTGGCCGCCTGGCTGCTGGGCGACCCCACCGCAAAGCGGGAGGGCCGCATCAGCCTGAACCCGTTCC
Organism: Faecalibacterium duncaniae; assembly: GCF_010509575.1. Classification (NCBI taxonomy): domain Bacteria; kingdom Bacillati; phylum Bacillota; class Clostridia; order Eubacteriales; family Oscillospiraceae; genus Faecalibacterium; species Faecalibacterium duncaniae. Next base: position 1,418,116 of record NZ_CP048437.1, read on the forward strand.
GCCACTTTGACCTCGTGGGCACCCTCTGCATGATCTTTGCCGGGGTGGGCTGGGCAAAGCCTGTTTCCACCGACCCCCGCAATTTCAAAAACCCCAAGTGGGGCATGGCCCTCACCGCGCTGGCAGGCCCGGCGGCCAATCTGCTGCTGGCCTACCTCGGCATGGTGGCGTGGAAGATCCTGTATTATTGGGCCCCTACCACCATGATCACGATTTTCGCAGCCCGCTTCCTCCAATACTTAGTGATGATGGATGTGGGCCTTGCGGTGTTCAACCTCATTCCCATCCCGCCGCTGGACGGCAGCCGCATCCTGCTGGTGGTGCTTCCCCAGCGCATCTACTTTCAGATCATGCGGTACGAGCGCGTCATCTTCGTCATCCTGCTGGCAGCTGTCTGGGCCGGTGTGCTGGATGGCGTGCTGGGCACCTTCAATGATGTGGTCTGGGATCTGCTGGATCTCGGCACCGGCTACATCGACCAGATCGCCTATTCTGCGTATTATGCAACCATCGGGACGGTGATCTGAGTGGCAGAAGAACTGACCTTCCGTCTGGAGGATTTTGAGGGCCCGCTGGAGCTGCTGCTCACGCTGGTGCAGAAGCACAAGATGGATCTGCACAACATCCCCATTCTGGAGCTTATCGACCAGTACACCCGCGCGGTGGAATCGGCCGAGAGCACCGACCCTGAAATTTCCAGTGCCTTTATCGAGATGGCCGCCCACCTGGTGGAGATGAAGAGCTATCTGCTGCTGCCCCGCAGTGAAGAGGGCGAGCGGATGAAGCAGGAGCTCACCGGCCAGCTCATTGAATATGACCAGTGCCGCCGGATGGCCGCCCGTCTGCGGGAGCGGGGAGAGGAATATACCGTGTTCGTGCGCACCCCGGCCCGGCTGGAATGGGACAACACCTATGATCTCTTCCATTCGCCGCAGGTGCTGGCAGACTGCTGGCAGGCCCTGATGGGGCGCACCACCGTCCGAAAAATGCCAACCCAGCAGCAGTTCGAGCCGCTGGTGTCGGCCCCGCAGGTCTCGGTGAGCAGCCGGGTGGTCTACATCCTGCGCCAGCTCATTGCAGGCGGTGCAAAAAAGATGGACCAGCTGTTTTCCCGCCGCCAGACCCGGGGGGCCAACGTGGCCACCTTTCTGGCACTGCTGGAGCTGGTGCGCGGCGGCCGTGTGACGCTTGGCCCGGAGGGCGAGCTGAAGATGCGCCGGGGCCGCATCGACCGCACAAAGGAGGAGCAATGAATCAGAAACAAATTCGTGCCGCCGTGGAGGCAATGCTCTTTGCCTACGCGGAGCCCATCGGGGCCGACAAGCTGGCCCAGGCGCTGCAGCTGCCCACCGCCAGCGTGGAATCTGCGCTGGAAGCACTGCACGAGCGCTGCCAGAAAGAGGACAGCGGCCTGTGCCTGCTCCACCTGAACACCCACTGGCAGCTGGCCACCAAAACGGAATTTGCGGAGTGCGTCCGCCGTGTGCTGGACACCCGCCGCTCCATCCCGCTGGGTCCGGCGGCCATGGAGACCCTGACCGTCATCGCCTACAACCAGCCTGTCTCCCGCGCCTTCATCGAGCAGGTGCGCGGCGTGGATTCCTCCTCCAGTGTGTCGGGCCTGCTGGAAAAGGGGCTCATTGAAGAGGCAGGCCGTCTCGATCTGCCCGGCAGACCGGTGGCTTTCCGCACCACGGATGTGTTCCTGCGGTGCTTTGGCCTGTCCAGTCTGGAAGATCTGCCCCCGGTGCGGGGCACGGAAAGTGAGGCGGCCCAATGAGCGTCCTGTGGAGTGTTCTCGCTGGTATCGGTACGGTGCTGCTGTTCCTCTTAAAAGGAGTGGGCATCCTGCTGCTGGTGGTGCTGGTGTTGGGTCTGCTGCTCATGTTCTGCCCCTTCTGTGCCGATGTACAGTGGGCGGAGGGCATCTTTCAGGTAAAGGCCGGTGCACTGGGCATCACCTTCCCGGTGTTCCGGTATCCCGCGCCGGAAAAGCCGGAGAAAAAGAAAAAAGAAAAAAAGAAGAAAGCGTCCGGCGGGCAGAAGCCCAAAAAAGAAACCCCGCCCCGCCAGAAGGCGAAGCTGACCCTGCAGATCGTCTGCACCATCTTAAAAGGGGCGGGAAAGCTCACCCGGGCCATCATCGGCTCCCTGCGCTTCACCCGGATCGACGTTGTCCTCGGTGTCCGGGGCGAAGAACCTGCCGAGACTGCCCGCAGCTATGGCAGGCTGAACGCCTGGCTCTACCCGACGCTGGGTTTTCTGGACCGGTTCCTCTATCTGGACTTTGAGCAGCTCCGGCTCCTGCCGGATTTCAGCAGCGCCGAGCCCACCGTAAAGGATCACGTCTCCTTCCGGGTCACGGCCCGGGCCTACGCCATCGTTTTCACGCTTCTGCGCGTTCTGTATGCGTTCTGGCGCGAAAAGGTACTGGACGTTTTTATCTAGCTCGGGTATAATATTTTTGTATGGTGCGTCCGCGTCCCGGCCCGTACAGGGCAGGGAAGTGGTTCCGTGGGAGCGGCGTTCCGCTCCCCGATATAGAAGTAAGGAGGCCGAATTTATGGCTGAGCATCCCATTCAAAACCTGATGAACGTTACGATGGACAAGATCCGTCAGATGGTGGATTCCAACACCATCGTCGGCAAGCCCATCACCACCGATGACGGCACCACCATCCTGCCGGTGTCCAAGGTGAGCTTCGGCTTTGCCTCTGCCGGCACCGATTTCGACGGCAAGAACGCCGCCAACAAGGATCTGTTCGGCGGCGGCTCCGGCGCGGGTGTCAATATCCAGCCCGTGGCATTCCTGGTGGTCAAGGACGGCTGCGTCCGCACCATCCAGCTCTCTGACGGCAACAACACCGTGGACCGCGCCCTGACCATGATCCCCGAACTGGTGGAAAAGGTCAGTGCACTCATTAAAAAGGACGAGCCTGCTGCTCCCAAAAGCGAGCAGTGACGGCCAGCCGTCCTCCAACACATCGCCGTAACTGCAAGATTCCAACTTGCAGTTTTTTCAGCGCATGCTCCGGCGTGCGTTTTTGAGCGCCGGGAGGCGCACAAGGAGTTTTATTATGGCAGAAGAACGTATTCAGAAGATCATGGCCGAGCAGGGCTTGTGTTCCCGCCGCGCGGCCGAGCAGATCATTGCCGAGGGCCGTGTCAAGGTCAACGGCCACCCCGTCAAGGTGGGCGACAAGATGGACCCCAACCGGGATGTGCTGCATGTGGATGACGAGCGCATCTACATCCAGAAGAACCAGCAGCTCTACTATCTGGCCCTGTACAAGCCCCGCGGCTATGTGACCACCGCCAGCGATGAGCTGGGCCGCAAGACCGTTATGGAGCTGGTCAGTGATATCCCCGCCCGCCTGTACCCGGTGGGCCGCCTGGATAAGGACAGCGAGGGCCTGCTGCTGATGACCAACGACGGTGCCTTTGCACAGGCTGTCACCCATCCGTCGGGCGGCATCTCCAAGCTGTACCGCGTCACCGTGCAGCCCCGGGCCGATGAGAGCCAGATCCTGAAGATGAGCTCCGGCGTTGTTCTGGACGATGGCACCAAGACCATGCCCTGCGCCATCAACGTCGTCACCGATGAGCCCGGCCGCACCGTGATGGAGATGACCCTGAAAGAGGGCAAGAACCGCGAGATCCGCCGCATGTGCGAGGCCGTTGGTCTGGAGGTCGTCCGCCTGAAGCGCAACGCCGAGGGCGTGGTCAAGCTGGGAATGCTCAAGCCCGGCACCTATCGTGAACTGACCAAGGCAGAAGTCAGCGGCCTGCGTGCCGCCGCTGCCAAAGGCCGCGCCCAAACCCGCAGTGCCGCACTGCAGTCCAAGGCTGCCGCTCGCCGCCCCAAGGGCCCTGTGGGCAGCGGCAATGCCCCCGCAAAACGGAGAAAGTGATCGTTTTTTCAGCTTTCACGGCGCAAAAAACGTCTGATCCTGGAAAAGATTGTGAAATTTTTCCGCAAAATGGGCCTTTCAGCCCTTGTGAACGCTCTCAAAATAAGGTATAATGATACTAATTTTGAAAGCTCAAAATAAAAAGCTCAAAATAGAAAAGCAGGAGGTCTTACCATGGCTTCAAAGAGTAACAAAGGAGAAATCCTCGCCAAGTTTTTCGATGACGGGGAGTATACCGCACTGTTTGCGGACGGCGCAGTGAGTGCTGCCTGCGGCTATGCGGCTGGTCAGCAGGCTTATGCTGTTTACCAGAACGGCGAGGCTGTCTCTGTCAAGGACGTTGAGAAGAACATCAAAGTCCTGGAGATGGCTGCTCAGACCGGCTGCCCGGTGGTCACGTTCTACAACTCTGTCGGCGCTAAGCTGGCTGAGGGTCTGGACGTTCTGACCGCCAGCGCCAAGCTGAACGCCGCCATCGCCAAGGTTTCCGGTGTCATCCCCCAGATCGCAGTCGTCACCGGCGTGTGCGGCGGCACCAGCGCACTGAGCGCTGCCAATGCTGACGTGTGCGTCATGGCTGAGGATGCAGAGCTGTTCTTCACCGCTCCGTTCACCTCCGCCGCCAAGGGCGACAAGGTCCCCGGCGCAGGCACTGCCGAGGCTGCTGCCAAGGCTGGTGTGGCTGCCATCGTGGCTGCCAACGCTGAGGAAGCTGCCGAGAAGGCTGCCCACATCGTGGGTCTGCTGCCCGCCAACAACCTGACCGGCCCCGCCATCTTCGAGTTCGAGCAGCCCACCAGCGTTCTGAGCGCCGGCGCTGCCCCCGAGAAGGCTGCCGCTGCCCTGATCGACAAGGACAGCGCTGTGGAGCTGTACGCAGGCTTCGGCAAGCACGTCTACACCGCATTCGCAACCATCGGCGGCAACGCTGTGGGTATTGTGGCCACCGGCGAGACCCTGTGCCACAACTGCGTGGCCAAGGCTTCCCGCTTTGTCCGCCTGTGCGATGCTTTCAGCGTGCCCGTGCTGACCATCGTCAACACCAACGGCTTTGTACCCAGCGCCACCGATGACATCGCAGGCGGCATCCGTGAGGCTGCCCGTCTGGCTGCTACCTATGCCGATGCTACCACCGCCAAGGTGGCTCTGCTTTCCGGCAAGGCTGTGGGCCCTGTCTACACCGCTCTGGCTAACGCTGACCTGAAGATCGCCGTCAACGGCTGCACCGTCAGCGCTCTGGAGCCCAACGCTGCCGTCTCCGTCCTGTACAAGGCCGAGATCGACGCTTCCGACAACATCATTGCCGCCACCAACGCCAAGGCTGCCCAGTACACCGCTGAGGTGTGCAGCGCTGCCAACGCCGTTGCCGCCGGTGCCGCTGATATGACCTGCGACGCTGCCAACGCCCGTGCAAGCGTGGTTGCCGCCTTTGAGCTGCTGAGCACCAAGCGTGCCGCCCGCCTGCCCAAGAAGCACGGCAACATGGCTCTGTAAGCGGTTCCGGAACGTAAACCGTACATCGAATCCATACATTGATTTTGTTCAGGAGGATCCTTCCATGAAGTACTACAATATTACCGTCAATGGCGTTGCTTACAGCGTTTCCGTTGAGGAGACCGCCGCAGGCGCTGCTCCCGTTGCAGCTCCCGCTGCTCCCGCCGCACCCAAGGCTCCGGCTGCTCCTGCTGCCGCTCCCAAGGCTGCTGCTCCCGCCGGTGCTGCCGGTGCCGTTACCGTCAAGGCTCCCATGCCCGGCAACATCCTGGATGTCAAGGTCGCAGCCGGTGCTTCCGTCAAGGCCGGTGACGTGCTGGTCATCCTCGAGGCCATGAAGATGGAGAACGAGATCGTTGCTCCTCAGGATGGCACTGTGGCCTCCGTCAACGTCAACAAGGGCGACACCGTCAACTCCGGTGACGTTCTGGTTTCCATGAACTGAGAACTGAGGAAGAGGTGACAACCATGGCCAAAAAGCCGATCAAGATTACGGAAGTCGTCCTGCGTGATGCTCACCAGTCTCTGCTGGCCACCCGTATGACGATGGATGAGATGCGTCCCATCCTGCCCGAAATGGATAAGATCCCTTACTTCTCTGTCGAGTGCTGGGGCGGCGCTACTTTTGATAGCTGCATCCGCTTCCTCGATGAGGACCCCTGGGAGCGTCTGCGCATCCTGCGCAAGGAGCTGCCCCACCAGAAGCTGCAGATGCTGTTCCGCGGCCAGAACATGCTGGGCTACCGCCCCTACGCCGATGATGCTGTCGAGTACTTTGTGCAGAAGTCTGTTGCAAACGGCATCGATGTCATCCGCATCTTCGACGCACTGAACGATCCCCGCAATCTGCAGACCGCCATTAAGTCTGCCAACAAGGAAGGCGCACATGTTCAGGGCTGCATCAGCTACACCCTGAGCCCCGTGCACAACAACGAGTACTACGTCAAGTATGCCAAGACCCTGGAGGAGATGGGCGCAAACTCCATCTGCATCAAGGACATGGCTGGCCTGCTGACTCCCTACACCTGCTACGATCTGGTCAAGGAGCTGAAGAACACCCTGTCCATCCCGGTCGATATCCACAGCCACTACACTGCCGGTCTGGCTTCCATGTCCCTGCTGAAGGGCATTGAGGCAGGTGCCGACATCGTTGATACCGCCATGAGCCCCCTGAGCGGCGGCACCAGCCACATGGCCACCGAAAGCCTGGTCGCTGCCCTGCAGGGCACCGATTACGACACCGGTCTGGATCTGAAGCAGCTGAACGTTGTCCGCGCTTACTTTGCAAAGCTGCGCGAGAAGTACATCGCCAACGGTCAGATCAGCCCCAAGAGCCTGGGCGTGGATGCCAACACCCTGCTGTATCAGGTGCCCGGCGGCATGTTCTCCAACATGCTCAAGCAGCTGAAGGATGCAGGCAAGGAAGATAAGCTGGACGAAGTGCTGGCTGAGATCCCCCGCGTTCGTGAGGACGCAGGCTATCCTCCGCTGGTCACCCCCACCAGCCAGATCGTTGGCACGCAGGCTGTGTTCAACGTCATCCTGGGCGAGCGCTACAAGATGGTCACCAAGGAGTTCAAGGGCCTGGTCCACGGCGATTACGGCAAGACTCCCGCTCCCATCAGCCCCGAGTTCACCAAGAAGATCCTGGGCGACGAGCAGCCCATTACCTGCCGCTTTGCCGACACCCTGGCTCCCGAGATGGACAAGCTGAAGGCTGAGGCCGCCAAGTGGGCAACGCAGGAAGAGGATGTTCTGACCTACGCAATGTTCCCGCAGGTCGCACCCAAGTTCTTCGAGAAGCGCAATGCCAAGAAGCAGGGCGTGGACGCTGACCACGCTGATTACACCAATCAGTCTCACCCTGTCTAAATCATAATACCAGAAGGGGCTGCTGCACCGTTTGATGCAGCAGCCCCTTCTTTTTGTTTTTATTTGTACTCCCGCAGGTCTCAATTGTTCTTGCCATTCTCGGCCTTCATGGCGTTGTAGCCAATCAGCACGGTCCAGACATAGGCGCAGGTCTTGGGGATCATCAGCATACCGATCAGGGGGTTGACATCTGCCCACAGCACCACCGGGAGATAGAAACCGAAGCTCAGCACGATGGTCAGCCACATCCAGCGGAAAGCCTGATCCTTGTGTTCCTTGGCACTGTGGTAGAACAGCACGATGATCAGCAGGCCCAGCAGTGCAAAGGGGATGTTGCGCAGGATGCCCCAGGTCAGCGGGGTGTGGTTGGTCAGCCACTGGTTCTGCGGCATCATGCACAGCACGATGCGCACAGCGGAAAGGGCGTACACGGCGATGGTCAGATCCTTCTGGCCCTCGATCTGGTAGCGCTTGCGCCAGACGTAGTACAGCAGTACATAGAACACGGTCATGGTCACGGAGGTGATCCACTTGCCCAGGCCCAGAGGCACAGCGTAGCTCTCCAGGCCGGTGGTGCACAGTGCCAGTGCACGGGGCACCAGATGGAAGGAGTCACCTGCGCCCAGCACCACGGCCATCAGGCCGAACAGGCGGAACTGGGTGTTGTCCTTGCTGCCGCGGATCATGCGGATGCCTACGGTCAGCACGGTGACCAGATAGAAGATGTCGAAAACGGTCTCAATGATTGCTCTCATAAGAATGTTGCTCCTTTACGGTTGGTTTGTTTTGCTGCTCTATCGCGATCCGGTCAGCGATTGCCGGCCGGACTGCATCGTTGTGATGTGCAGGCTGCCGTGGGTGGAATGCTGGGGGAGATGTCCCGCATCACTCAATATGAACATTGTTCACTTTTGGCCGTAAAAAACTCCCACAAGACTGTGGGATGTTTTTTACACTTCATAAATGGCCCTGCGGATGATCTCCAATACCGTTGTGGGGTCAAAATCCTGCTGCACCACGGCAGAAAGCATGAGGGAGAACAGGATGCCCGCAAATTTCTGGCGGGTGAACTCCTCAGTAAATGCGTCTGGCCGGATCTTTTTGTCCCTGGTCAGCACCATGGTCAGCGCATCCAGGATGTGCTGCCAGGTCTGCCGCATCTGCTGCTTGCCATCGGCGGTATCCTGCCGCACAAAGCCAAGCGCGTGGTGGGTGAAGAAGCCGGGGTACTGCTCAGAACCGTACTCCATCTGCCGGTACATCCAGCGGATGCAGGACAGGGTATCCTCAAACACCGCCGGGTCGTCCGGGTGGCGGAAGATATCGCTCCAGATGCTTTCCACCGCCGCGCTCACCAGATCGGTCTTGGAACCGAAGTAGTTGTAGATGCACCCCACGGATACCCCGCAGGCTGCTGCCACTGCACGGATGTTGACCGCTTCCCATCCATTCTGCTGGATGAGGACCCGGCTCGTTTTCAGGATCTCCTCCTTGGACGTTGCCATCGGATTCGTATGACCACCTCCTCAACATGAACGCTGTTCACGATGCGTAGTATAGCGCTGTTCCTGCCCCTTGTCAAGGGGGTAAAATAGATTTTTTTCGCCGCATTGCTTGCAAAAAAAGGGGCGGCAGAGTAAAATATATAGTATATGTATCGTAACATGGGTCTGTGTGCCCCAAAGCGGATACATATACGAAGAATGTCCGCAGAAAACCCTTTGGAATACGAGGAAAAAAGCATGATTTTGAGCATGACCGGTTTTGGCCGGGGAACTGCTGTGCGCAATGGCCGTGAGATCACGGTGGAGCTGCGCAGCGTCAATTCCCGGTACTTTGAGTATTCTTCCCGGATGCCCCGCACCTGCAGCTATCTGGACAGCCGCCTGAAAAAGCAGCTGAACGAGCGGGTGACCCGCGGCAAGGTAGAACTGAGCCTGACGGTGCAGACCGTGGATGCCGCCGATACCGTGGTGGCTGTGAATCAGGAGCTGGCCAGGAGCTACCAGCAGGCCCTGCGGGACCTGTCTGAGACGCTGGAGGTCAAGAACGATGTGACCGCCGGGATGATCGCCCGCTTTCCCGATGTGCTGACCACCCGCCACGCCGATGTGGATGAGGAGCAGCTGTGGGAGGATGTTTCCGCTGTCACTGCCCAGGCGCTGGACCGCTTTGTGGAGATGCGCGCCGCTGAGGGTGCCAAGATGAAGGCTGACGTGGAGAACCGCCTGCGCTTTCTGGAGGAATGCGTGGGCCGGGTGGAGACCCTGAGCGCCGGTCGGGTGGAGAACTACACCAACCGCCTGTACGAAAAGCTCAAGGTCATTCTGGAGGACCGGAACATCGATGATGCCCGTGTCCTGACCGAGGCCGCCATCTTTGGCGACAAGACCGCCGTGGATGAGGAGACCGTCCGCCTGCGCAGCCACATCGCCCAGTACCGTTCCATTTTGGAGCTGGACGAGCCCGTGGGCCGCAAGCTGGATTTCCTGACCCAGGAGCTGAACCGTGAGACCAATACCATCGGTTCCAAGTGTCAGGATCTGGATATCACCCGCATCGTGGTGGATATGAAGGCGGAGATCGAGAAGATCCGTGAGCAGATCCAGAATCTGGAGTAAACCCTGAGATTCAGATGGTTCGGAGGAAAAGATGAAACTGATCAACATCGGCTTTGGCAATCTGGTCAGCGCGGGCCGGGTGGTGGCTGTGGTCAGCCCCGATTCTGCCCCGGTCAAGCGTCTGGTCAAGGAAGCGCGGGAGCGGGGGATGCTCATTGATGCGTCCTATGGCCGCAGCACCCGCGCCGTCCTCATCATGGACTCCGACCACGTTGTCCTTTCAGCTCTTCAGCCCGAAACGGTGGCCAGCCGTGCCGCCGGTCAGGCCGAGGGCAAAACAGTGACAGAAGAGGAGCAGTAAGACCATGGAAAATGAAAAATATCTGTTTGTCGTTTCCGGTGCCGCCGGTACCGGAAAGGACAGTGTGGTCAGCGCTTTGCGCAAGGCCCACCCCGAAATCGAAAAAACGGTTTCTGCCACCACCCGTTCCCCCCGCCCCGGGGAGCAGGAAGGGGTAGACTACTACTACCGCACCAAGGAGCAGTTCCAGCAGCTCATCGATCAGGATGAGGTCGTGGAGCACAACTTCTTCAACGGCAACTACTACGGCACCCTGAAGGAAGAGGTCAACAAGCGGCTGAACGCGGGCAAGCTGGTGGTCATGGTCATCGATGTGCATGGTGCGGCCAATATCCGCCGCATGTATCCCGGTGCCACCACCATCTTCCTGCTGCCCCCCTCCACCCAGGAGCTGGAGCGCCGCCTGCGTGGCCGCGGCACCGAGACCGAGGAGAGCATCCGGGAGCGCCTGGAGATCGCCCGCAATGAGCTGGCCCAGCAGGACAAATTCACCCTCAAGCTGGTCAACGACGAGGTGGATGCCTGCGCCGCCAGACTCTATGATGTTATCTGCCAGCGTGCGGGCCTGACCCGCTAAATCGCTTTGAAGGAGCTGCCTGAATGCCCAAAACGGTAGGCGTTGCAGTGAGCAACGCGACCTTTCATTTCGACAAACTCTATACCTATGCCGTCATGCCCGACCAGCAGGATACCGTCCGGCTGGGCAGCATGGTGCTGGTGCCCTTCGGGCGGGGGAGCCGTGCCCGGATGGGCGTGGTGCTGGCCTGCGATGCCGAACCGGAGAGCGCAAAGCTCAAGTTCCTGTTCGATGTGGCCCCGGCCTCTGCCTGCCTCACCCCGGAGCTGCTGCGGCTGGTGCACTTTTTGAAGGAGCGCACCTTCTGCACCTACTACGAGGCCGTCAAGGCGGTCATCCCCTACGGCGCGCAGTACAAGCCCACCGTGGCGGAGGACGGCGTGACCCCGGTGCTTCAAAAGCAGCTCGTCCGCCACACGGAAAATGCCTACAAGCTGGTGGGCACGCTGCCCCCAAAGCCCAGGCCGACCGCCAAGCAGCTGGCCGCAGTGGCCCTGCTGGCCGGGGGAGAGCGCACCCTGTCTGCATTGGAGGAAAAGGGCATCAGCCGGGCGGTGCTGGACAACCTCTGCGCCAAGGGCGTGCTGGAATGCAGCAAGGTGAACAAATCCATCGACCTGTATTCTTCCATCCCGCTGAAGAACGAGCCCATCCTTCTCACGGAGGAGCAGCAGGCCGCCTATGACGCGCTGCTGCCCGGGCTGGAGGATGCAGCCCCGCACTCGGCCTTGCTCTACGGCGTGACCGGCAGCGGCAAAACGCTGGTGTTCCTGAAGCTCATCGAGCACTGCCTGCAGATGGGCCGCCGGGCGCTGGTGCTGGTGCCTGAGATCAGCCTGACCCCTCAGATGATCCTGCGGCTGAAAAGCCAATTTGGCAAGCGGGTGGCCGTGCAGCATTCCGCCCTCAACCACACCGAGCGCCTGCTCCAATGGCAGATGATCCAGGACGGCGGCGCGGATATCGTGGTGGGCACCCGCAGCGCAATCTTCTCCCCGCTGGAAAACATCGGCCTTGTCATCATTGATGAGGAGCAGGAGCACACCTACCGCTCCGAATCCGCGCCCCGCTACTCGGCCCACGAGGTGGCCCGGCAGCGCGCGGCGGAGAACGGGGCCCTGCTCCTGCTGGCCAGCGCCACCCCCAGCACCGAGAGCTATTATGCCGCCCAGCATGGCCGCACCCAGCTGGTGCGCCTGACCAAACGCTATGGCGGCAACCCGCTGCCCAAAGTCCAGATCGTGGATATGCGGGCCGAGCTTGCCTCCGGCAACCCCCGGGAGATCAGCCTTGCCATGGAGGATGCCATCCGGCACAACCTTGAGGCAGGCAAGCAGACCATCCTGCTGCTCAACCGCCGGGGTTACCAGACCGTGGCCCAGTGCGAGGACTGCCGCGAGGTGCTCAAATGCCAGAAGTGCAGCGTGCCCATGGTCTACCACAAATCGGCCCACAAGCTGCTCTGCCATTACTGCGGCAGCCAGATGGACCCGCCCCCTGCCAGATGCCCCGCCTGCGGCGGAAAACTGCAGTACCGGGGCTTTGGCACCCAGAAGGCCGAGGAGGAGCTGGCAAAGCTCTTTCCGGAGGCCCGTATCCTGCGGATGGATCAGGATACCACCGCCGCCAAGGATGCCCATGAAAAGCTGCTGGCAAAGTTTGCCCGGCATGAATATGACATCATGGTGGGCACCCAGATGGTGGCCAAGGGGCTGGATTTCGAGGATGTGACGCTGGTGGGCGTGTTGGGCATCGATTCGCTCCTGTTTGCCCAGGGCTTCCGGGCCTATGAGACCGTGTTCAGCCTCGTCACGCAGGTGGTGGGCCGGAGCGGCCGGGCAAAAGACCCTGGCTTTGCCATCATCCAGACCACCGACCCGGACAACCCGGTGCTCAACCTTGCCGCAGCGCAGGACTACGACGCGTTCTTCGAGCAGGAGATCGCCTACCGGAAGCTGGGGCTTTATCCGCCCTTCTGCGGGCTCTGCGTTGTGGGCTTTGCCGGGCCAAAGGAGAGCGAGGTGGCCCGGGCTTCCGCCCGCTTTGCGGCCCTGCTGGGCCGGCAGGCGGCCAAGCAGCCCGACCTGCCCCTGCGGGTGCTGGGCCCCACCCCCGGCAGCATTGAAAAGATCAACGATTCCTACCGCTATAAACTCACCGTCAAGTGCCGCAACGACCGCCGTTTCCGGGACCTTATCCGGGAAACGCTGACCCTCTACGAGCAGGAAAAACTGCCCGGCAAGGCCACTGTTGTGGTCGATCTGCACTCGGACGGGGATATCTGATACAACACAACAAATTTTGGAGGTACCACTATGGCTATCCGCAATATCGTAAAAGAGGGCGACCCCATCCTGAACAAGGTCTGCCGCCCCGTGACCAACTTTGACGACCGCCTTGCCACCCTGCTGGATGACATGCGGGAGACGATGATCGCCGCCGACGGCGTGGGTCTGGCAGGCCCTCAGGTGGGCATGCTGCGCCGCATCTTCGTGGTGTGGGACACCACCGATGCCCCCGAGGAGATCCCCGAGGATTATGAGTACAAGTTCATCGACTTCGTCAACCCCGAGATCCTGGCTGTTTCTGAGGATGAGGAGACCGCCTACGAGGGCTGCCTGTCCTTCCCCGGCCACAACGGTGCCGTGACCCGTCCCGTTGCCGTCAAGGTGCGTGCACAGGACCGCAACGGCAACTGGTTCGAGCTGGAGGCCGAAAACCTGCTGGCCCGCTGCATCCAGCACGAGAACGACCATCTGGACGGCATTACCATCATGGAGTCCAGCGAGTATTTCTACGAGGACACCGAGGAGGGCAAAAAGGCTGCCCGTGAAGCGAAAGGAAACAACTGATGCGCATTCTGTTCATGGGAACCCCGGATATCGCCGCGGAGTGCCTGAAGGCCCTGTATGCTGCCGGTCACGAGATCTGCGGCGTGTACACCCGGCGGGATAAGCCGGTGGGCCGCAAGCAGGTGCTCACCGCGCCCCCGGTCAAGGAAGTTGCTCTGGAGCATGGGACCCCCGTGTTCCAGCCCCGCACCCTGCGGGACGGCAGCGAGGATGCCAACATCCGGGCGCTGGCCCCTGACCTCATCGTGGTGGTGGCCTACGGCTGCATCCTGCCCAAATCCGTGCTGGAAGCTCCGAAGTATGGCTGCATCAACCTGCATGTGTCCCTGCTGCCCAAGTACCGCGGCAGCGCCCCCGTGCAGTGGGCTGTTCTAAACGGCGACACCGAGACCGGCGTTTCCATCATGCAGATGGACGAGGGACTGGACACCGGCGATGTGCTGGTCTGCGAGAAGATCGCCATCGGCCCGGAGGAGACCAGCGGCGAGCTGTTCGACCGGGTCACCGCCGTAGGTGCCCGCGTCCTCTGTGAGGCGGTGCCCGCCATGGAAGCTGGCACCCTCAAGCCCCAGCCCCAGCAGCATGAGAATGCCACCCTGGCCCCCATGCTGGACAAGGAGCTGGCAGAGTTCAGGCTGACCGATACTGCCGCGCACATCCACAACTGGGTGCGCGGCATGAACCCCTGGCCCATGGCCTGGTTCGTGACCGCAGGCGGCAAAAAGGTCAAGGTGACCGAGTGCCGCGTGGCCGCCTCCAACGGTGAGGCTCCCGGCACGGTGCTTTCCACAAAGCCCCTGACGGTGGCCTGTGCCGATGGCGCGGTCCAGCTGCTCCATGTGGTGCCTGAGGGCAAAAAGCCGATGGATGGCACCTCCTTTGCGGCCGGTCTGCGTCTCAAAGCGGGGGATACCCTCTGATGGCGGCCAATCCACGGGCAGCGGCAGTGGCTGCACTGGTCCGGCAGGAGCAGGACGGCTTCTCGAACCTTGTGCTGGATGCCGAACTCCGCCGCCAGAAACTGGAGGGCCGGGATAAGGCCTTTGCCGGTGCCATCTTCTACACCGTGCTGGAACATCAGGGCACGCTGGATTTCATTCTGGAACAGTTCCTGCCCAAGGGCCTTGCCAGGCTGGACCCGCAGGTGCGCGAGATCCTGCGGGCCGCGCTGGCGCAGGCCCGCTATATGCAGGTGCCGGTGTCGGCTGCGGTGAACGAGGCTGTCAAGCTGACCCGCACCTTCAAAAAGGCGAGTGCGTCCGGGCTGGTCAATGCCGTCCTGCGCAAGGCCTGCAATTATGATCTGGAAACTGCCCGCTTCCGGAACGAGACCCAGCGCCTCATGGTGCTGGGCTCTGCGGGGCAGGATGTGGCAGAGTTTCTGCGCACCCATTACCCCGAGGAGGCGCTGGGCATCCTGACCCACACCGCCGACGGCGGCTGCACCAGCCTGCGGGCCAACTGCCTGAAAATGGATGCCGCAGCCCTCTGCGAAAAACTGCTGGAAAGCGGCGTGAAGAGCGCGCAGCCCGGCCTTGTGCCCGGCAGCGTGCTGGCAAAGTTTGAGGGCAGCCCGGCGGAGCACCCGCTCTTCAAGGAGGGCTGTTTCCATGTGGAGGGGCAGGCCAGCCAGCTGGCAGCCCTCTGTGTGGAGGCAAAGCCCGGCGATACCGTGATCGACCTCTGCGCGGCACCCGGCGGTAAAACGCTGCTGCTGGCCGAGGAGATGCAGGGGCAGGGCGCACTGTACAGCTGCGATGTGGCAGAGCACCGGGTCGGGCTCATCCGGAGCGCTGTGGAACGGATGGGCTTTGCCCATGTCACCGCCCTGTGCAATGATGCCACCCGCCCCAACCCAAAGCTGCCCGCCGCAGACCGCATTCTGGTGGATGCCCCCTGCAGCGGCCTGGGTATTCTGGCAAAAAAGCCGGATATCCGCTATAAGACGCTGGAAAAAGCACGCCACGATGAATTATTGGCCACCCAGTCGTCCATTCTGGACACAGCAGCCGCTCTGCTGAAAGCGGGCGGGCGGCTGGTTTACTCCACCTGTACCATCGACCCCGCCGAGAACGAGGAGCAGGTGGCGGCATTCCTTGCCCGCCACCCGGAGTTCCGGGTGGTCCGGCCCGCTGTGGCGTTCCCTGACGGAATGACAGTGGGGGAGCACGGGGCGCTCTCGGTGCCCACCCGCACCGGGATGGACGGCTTTTTCCTCTGCGCCATGCAGAAAACGCAATGAACCCGCCGTCCGGTTCGTATTGATTCATAGGAGAATACCATGGAACAAAAACGCTGTATCTCTTCCCTGACACTGGCCGAGCTGACCGCTGCGCTGAAAGCTATGGGTCAGCCGGGCTTCCGGGCAAAGCAGATCTTCCACTGGGTGCACCAGAAGCTGGTCACCGAGTTTTCTGCCATGACCGACCAGCCCAAGACCCTGCTGGCAAAGCTGGAAGAGCAGTTTTACATTGCTGCCCCCAAGATCGAGCGCCGGCAGGAAGCCAAGGACGGCACCGTGAAATATCTGCTGCGGATGGCCGATGGCAACTGCATCGAGACCGTTGTCATGCGCTACCACTACGGCAACACGGTCTGCGTCTCCACGCAGGTGGGCTGCCGGATGGGCTGCCGCTTCTGCGCCTCCACCCAGGCAGGCCGGGTGCGCAACCTGGAAGCCGGTGAGATCTGCTCTGAGATCTATACCGCCCAGAAGGACATCGGGGAGCGCATCTCCCACATCGTCCTCATGGGCATCGGGGAACCGCTGGATAATTTTGACGAGGTCATGCGCTTCCTTGAGAACATCTCCTCCCCGGAGGGTGTGAACATCGGAATGCGCAACATCAGCCTTTCCACCTGCGGTCTGGTGCCCAAAATCGACCAACTGGCGGAGAAAAAGCTGCAGCTGACTCTTTCGGTCTCCCTGCACGCCCCCAACAACGAGATCCGCAGCGGCATGATGCCGGTCAATGATGCCTACCCCGTGGAGGTGCTGATGCCCGCCGTCCGCCGCTATCAGGAGACCACGGGCCGCCGGGTCAGCTTTGAGTATTCGATGGTGCGCGGTGTCAATGATTCCGATGCCTGTGCCAGACAGCTGGCCGACCTCATCCGGGGCATGGGTGCTCATGTGAACCTCATTCCCATCAACCCGGTGGACGGAAGCCCCTACTCGGCTACCGATGCCGCCAATGTCCAGCGCTTCCAGAAAAAGCTGGAGAGCCTGGGGGTCAACGCCACGGTACGCCGCCGTCTTGGCAGCGAGATCAGCGCCGCCTGCGGCCAGCTGCGCCGGGACGAAATGAATGGTAAGGCGTAAATCGCAAGAGGAGAAGCCTATGAAACTAGCAGGAAAAACGGATGTGGGCCGCGTCCGGCAGGAAAATCAGGATGATTACCGTGCCGGGGAGCTGCCTGGCGGTGCTGTCTGGGCACTGGTGTGTGATGGTATGGGCGGTGCCAAAGGCGGCCGCGAGGCCTCACAGGGGGCCTGCAATGTCATCGAACAGGTGTTTCAGGAGCAGTACGCCCAGTGCGGAGCAGGGCAGGAGGGAGCTTTTTTGAAAAAGGCCCTCATCAGTGCCAACCGCTATGTGTTCAACAAAGCCGCCCACGAGGAATCGCTGGCCGGTATGGGCACCACGGCAGTCTGTGCCCTGGTGCGGGGTGGGGAAGCCACCCTCTGCCACGCGGGCGATTCCCGCGCCTACCTCTGCCGGGACGGTAAACTGACCCAGCTCACCCACGACCACTCCTATGTGCAGGAGCTGGTGGACTGCGGTACCATCACGGAGGAGGAGGCCGAGCATCATCCCCAGAAGAACATCATCACCAGGGCGCTGGGCGTGGATTACCGGCTGGAGCCGGAGGTCACTTCGGTGCAGCTGCAGGCAAAGGATCTGCTGCTGCTCTGCTCGGACGGCCTGACCAACATGGTGCCGGTGGAGCAGATGGAGCAGCTGCTGGCGCAGGGCCCGTTCTACGACCTGCCCGATCGGCTGGTGGATGCCGCCAACGAGAACGGCGGCTCTGACAACATCACCGCCCTGCTGCTGGCTGTGGAACCTACGGAGGTGCACCATGGATAACCTGATCGGCAAAACGCTGGATGGTCTGTACACGGTGCGGGAGCTCATCGGCACCGGCGGCATGGCCAATGTCTACAAGGCCGTTGTAGGGCCGGGCGGCCCAGTGCCGGAGGGCACGGTCGTGGCCGTTAAGGTGCTGCGGCAGGAGCTCATGCACGACCCCGACCTTGTGCGCCGTTTCAAGAACGAGTCCAAGGCCATCTCGCTGCTCAACCACCCCAACATCGTCAAGGTGTATGATGTCTCGGTGAGCGACCATCTGCAGTATATCGTCATGGAATATGTGGACGGTATGACCCTGCGCGAGTATCTGAACGAGCGGGGCGGCAAGCTGACCAGCCGGGAGACCGTTCACTTTATCTCTCAGATCCTGAAAGCGCTGGACCATGCCCACCACAACGGCGTGGTGCACCGGGACATCAAGCCCCAGAACATCATGCTGCTGGACAACGGCCAGCTGCGGATGATGGATTTCGGCATTGCCCGCATCTCCCGGGCTGAGAACCAGCTCTCGGGCGGCAAGGCCATGGGCAGCGTCCACTATATCAGCCCGGAGCAGGCCAAGGGCGATGAGACCGACTTCACCAGTGACCTCTATTCGGTGGGCGTGATGATGTACGAGATGCTCTCGGGGCATCTGCCCTTCGATGCCGATGACGTGGTGGAGGTGGCCATCAAGCAGATCTCGGATCAGCCCAGGAGCCTGCGGGAACTGGCTCCCTGGGTGCCGGTGGGGCTGGTGGAGATCACCGAGCGCGCCATGGCAAAGCGGCCCGAAAACCGCTACAAGAGCGCCGCTGAGATGCTGGAAGCCCTCAACGCCTATGTAGAGAACCCGGCCATCGTGTTCAACTACACCTATCTCCCCGATGAAATTCCTGAAAAGGTGGTGGAACCCCCTATGCCCAGAAAAGAATCCCGTCCGGAGCGCGGCAGTGCCCCGGCAAAAGGCAGAAAAAAGAAAAAGCGCACCGTGTTCCTGCCGGTGCTGTTTGGCATCACCGTGGCCTTTGCACTGGCCTGCGCGGCCCTGTGCTGGATGATCCTGAATGATTCCAGCTCCCTGATGGGGGAAAAGGCTGATGTGGTGCTGGCAGATTACAGCGGCATGACCCAGGATGAGGTCAACGCTTCCCAGCAGGTGGCATCCGGCCAGATCGTCATCAACTGGGAGCAGGCTTACAGCAACGATTACGCCGCCGGTTACGTCTACCGGCAGTCCCCGGTGGCGGGCCGCACCGTCCGCGAGGGCCAGAGCGTGACCCTGACCGTCAGCCTGGGCATCCAGTATGTCACCGTGCCGGATGTCTCCAACTATGTGCAGGCAGATGGTGAGCAGCAGCTCAAGGATCTGGGGGTCTCTGTTTTGATCACCCAGGCGGTGGAACCCAGCGTGGCCGCAGGCTCCATCATCCGCACCGAACCTGCTGCGGGCAGTCAGGTGGCCGCAGGCTCCACAGTGGTGGTCTATGTCAGCCGCCCGCAGGTCAACACCACGGCCAAGGTGCCTGCCCTGACCGGTCTCAAGAGCGTGAACGATGCCCGCTCCGTGCTGGTGCAGAACAAGCTGGGCCTTGGCAGCACCACCGAGCAGTACAGCGACCAGCCCGCCGGTACCATCATCGGCCAGAGCCCGGCGGCAGGATCTACCGTCAAGGTGAACAGCCGTGTCAGCATTACCGTGAGCGCAGGCCCCGAGCCGGTGCCTGAGACCCCGGCTGAACAGCCGGGCAGCTCCTCCAGCGATTGGTGGAGCGGCCTGATCGGGGGCAGCTCTTCCAGCAGCGGCGATTCTTCCAGCAGTGAGAGCACCGGCCTGGGCGACTGGTGGAGCGCGCTGCTGTCCTGAGGGAGGAACGGATGAAGGGATATATCGTAAAAGGAATTGGCGGCTTTTACTACGTCAAGACCGAAGAGGGTGTGATCGAGTGCAAGCCCCGGGGCATCTTCCGCAAACAGAAGATCACCCCCGTGGCGGGCGATGAAGTGACGCTGGAGACCGAGAACGGCGCGGCAGTCATTGCCGAGATCGCACCCCGCAAAAACGTGTTTGTCCGGCCGCCTGTGGCCAATCTGGATGTGCTGTTCCTTGTGGCCAGCACCACCCAGCCTACCCCCAGCACGCTGGTGCTGGACAAGCTCTCGGCCATCGCCGTGGACAAGGGGGTGCAGCCCGTCATCGTCTGCACCAAGGCTGACCTTGGTGAGGTGGAGTTCCTGCGCAGCGCCTATGAAAGATCTACTCTGCCCTTCATTGCCATCCGCTACGACAGCGGGGAAGGGCTGGACGAGGTCAGGCAGTGGATCAGCGGGCGGCTCTGCGCCTTCTGCGGCAACTCCGGTGTAGGCAAATCGACCCTGCTGAACACCCTGCTGCCTCAGGCCGAGCGGGAGACCAGCGCCATCAGCCAGAAGCTGGGGCGCGGCCGCCATACCACCCGCGAGGTGACCATCTTTGAGGCCTTTGGGGGCCGCATTGCGGATACCCCCGGTTTTGCCAGCCTGGAAGCCAACCGCGCCGGGTTCATCCCCAAGGAGAATCTGGAGCACGCCTTCCCGGAGTTCGGGCCCTACCTTGGGCAGTGTCAGTTCACGGGCTGCTCCCACCGCACGGAAAAGGGCTGTGCCATCCGTGCCGCTCTGGCCGAGGGAAAACTCTCCCAGACCCGGTACGACAGCTATTGTGCCATGTATGAGGAAGTCAAGGATGTCAAGGACTGGCAGAGGAGGGGAATGTGATGCGCTGCGTGATCCTCTCGGCCTGCCCAGTCTCGCCGGAGCTGAAGCGTCTGCTCCGCCCCGATGATTTCATCATCGCCTGTGATGCAGGCTATCGCAACTGCGCGCCGCTGGGCTGCAAGCCCAATATCATCCTGGGAGATTTCGATACCGCTCCCTGTCCGGTGCAGCAGAACGACGATATCATCGTCCTGCCTCACGTCAAGGACGACACCGACACCGAATATGCCGCCAAGCTTGCCAGTGAGAAGGGCTTTACCGAGGTGCTTCTTCTGGGGGCGCTGGGCGGCAGGCGGATCGAGCATACCCTCTCGAATCTTGCCACCGGCCTTGGGCTGGAAGAACGGGGCGTGCGGGCAACGCTTCAGGATGAGCGCAGCCGCATCACCTTTGTCCGCTCCGGCGAGACCCGTGCCTACCCGAAGGAGGAATTTTTCTACTTCTCCGCTTTCCCCATGGAGGGCAGGGCGGAAGGCGTGTGTGAGCGCGGTTCCTATTATGAGCTCACCGATGATGTGCTGGTGGCCGGTTACCCGCTGGGAGTCAGCAATGAGTATGCCGAAGGCTCAGACTGCATCACCATCTCCACCCGCAAGGGGGCGCTGGTGGTCGTGGAAACGGTGCCGGATACACCGATCCTGACCGGGAACAAGGCCTGAGCCGCACACTTTGCCGTCCTGCCGCTTATACTGTGGTATCACACCACGAAAGGCGGGAGAGCGATGCAGGTGGTCGTTATCAAAAGCCCGAAGTGTCTGCGCGGCGTTCTGCGCAGGCTGTTCGGCATCAAAAAGGGATAAGAAAAATACCGGGGCAGGCGGCTGCTCCGGTATTTTTTGTGGCACATCATTCTTTTGTGGTATAGGTCAGATCCAGCACCGGGCCAAAGGGGTCAAAGATGAGGTTCTGGATGCCGGGTGCGATCAGCAGGCGCTTCTGCTGGGCAAACAGAGGAACCGCCACGGCATCGCTGAGCAGCTGGCGCTCACAATCGCCCAGCAGGCGGCAGCGGGAGCTTCCGGTGGCCTGGGTGCTGGCCTGCAGCTGGGTGGCATACAGGGAATCTGCATAGCCGGTCAGGCCGCCGCCCGCTGCGGTGAACTGGTTCAGCATGTTGTACACACTGCCGCCCTCGGCGCTGATGGGGGCCAAGGCGATGGTGTAGTCCCCCTCGGCCAGCCGTTTCGCAAAGGTCTCCTCATCCACTTCCTCTACGGAGAAGAAGAGGGAAAACTCCTTTTGCCACACGCCATTGATCTCCTCGGCGGCGCTGGTCACGCCGGAACCGGCAGGCACCATCAGGCTGACCTTGTTGAAGTCGGAGGTGGTCAGCGTCTGCCGCGCCGTGAGGTAGAGCGCTCGGGCATCCACCGCGGCGGGAGTCACATCCCCGGCGGTATCCCGGTAGTTCATGCCGTCCACAGTCAGGCCGTCCGGTACCAGACCGTTGGCGGCGGCATAGAGCCCGCCGTCCGGCACCTCGGCTGCACCCCGCGCGGCGGAGGCCAGTGCCTGCCGCAGCTCGGTGGAAGCAAACACGCTGCTGCAGTTGAACAGCAGGCTCCATGTGGTATCGGAGTAGGAGAGGGAAGTCAGGGTGGTGGGCGCGGCGGTGTCGTCCGGGGCGGCAGAGCACTTCTCGTTGGCAATCAGCTCTGCGGCGGACTGCCCGGCGCTGTTGGTGTTCTGCACCAGCCGCAGGCTGTCGATGAGGCTGCCCGAGGGGGCACGCCGCAGGAACAGGCCGCTGGCTGTCCAGTTGTAGATGTAAAAGCTGCCGCTGGAAAGGGTGGACGAAGCATTCAGACCGTAGGTGCCCCGGGTGGAATTGAAAAATTCCTCATCGCAGGGCATGGCACCGGGCAGGGTGAGCTTCTCGAGGAAGTTGTCATCGGCACTGCTCAGGTGGAACACCAGCGTCAGCGGCCCGGAGGCCGTGACTCCCAGCGCACTCTCGGGCATCTGACCGGCCAGCACGGCGGCGCTGTTTTCAAGGGCCGCAAACTCCACCGCGTAGGGGGCGTTGGTCTCCGCCCGGAACAAGCGCCGGAACGCGAACACAAAATCCTCGGCGGTGATGGCGTAGTCAGTGGCGTTGCCCTTGGCAGCGGTGTAAGTCAGGCCGTCCTTGAGGTAGAAGGTGTAGGTGAGGCCGTCGGAGGACTTCTCCCACCGTTCGCAGAGGGCAGGCTCATATTTGCCGCTGGGATCTTTGCGGACAAGGCCGCTGTACAGGTTCTCGCAGGCGATGACATCCGCAGAAGCCGAGGCCACCTGCGGGTCAAGGTTGGCCGGGATGCTGTCCACGAACCAGGTGAAGCTGTTGGAGCCCGAACCACAGCCGGTCAGGGCAAAAACAAACGCAATGGTCAGCACCACTGCGGAAAAGCGGATCAGGGAATGTTTCAAGAAAATGCGCTCCTTGTAAAATGATACGATTAAAGTATAGCGGAAACGGTCGGAAAAGACAATCGACATTTTGTGAATTCAGATAGGATTTCGGTGCATCTGGGGCCAGAACAAGGTTTGGCGTTGCCAATTGGCTGGAAAAGGTGTAAAATGGAGTAGTGAATCAATTTCAGCCTGAATTTTCATAGAGGAGGTTCTTTCTTTATGCAGAAAGATCAGCAGAAGCTTGCAGAACTCATCCGGGGCAAAAAGGTGGCGTTCATCGGTGCCGGTGTCAGCCACAAGACCCTTATCAAGGAGTTTGTGGAGCTGGGGGCCCATGTGACCCTGTGTGACCAGAAAAAGAGCGTGGAGGAGTTTGGCGATTATGCCGCTACCATCCGGGAACTGGGCATTGACCTGAGCCTGGGCGAACACTATCTGGACGGCTTCAAGGGCCAGGATATCATCATGCGCACCCCCGGCTTTGTGGGCTACTTTGAAAAGCCCCTGCAGGATGCCATGGCGGCGGGCACCATGGTCACCAGCGAGGTCGAGCTTTTCTTCGATTTCTGCCCCTGCGAGATCGTGGCCGTGACCGGCTCTGACGGCAAGACCACCACCACCACCCTCATCTCCAAGTTCTACGAGGCCGCAGGCCGCAAAGTACATCTGGGCGGCAACATCGGCGCGGCCCTGCTGCCCATGCTGCCTGAGGTCCGGCCGGAGGATGTGGCTGTGGTGGAACTGTCTAGCTTCCAGCTCATCAGCATGCACCAGAGCCCGAAGATCGCTGTGGTGACCAACGTCACCCCCAACCACCTCGATCACCATAAGGATATGCAGGAGTACATCGACGCAAAACGCAACATCCTGCTCTACCAGAACCCGCCCTGCCGTGCCGTGCTGGGCTACGAGAACGAAATCAGCCGCTCCATGCAGAAGGACTGCAAGGGCAGGCAGGTCTGGTTCACCCGCCTGCACGATACCGACAACGGTGCCTTCCTGCGCAAAGAGGACAACATGCTCTGCATGGCCGAGGACGGTGTGGTAACGCCCTTCCTGGCCCAGAAGGACATCAAGCTGCGGGGCCTGCACAATATCGAGAATCTGCTGGCCGCTGCCGCCGCAGTCTGGGGAGAGGTGCCCGTGGAGGCCATCCAGAAGGTGGGCAGCACCTTTACCGGCGTGGAGCACCGCATTGAGCCGGTGCGCACACTGGACGGCGTGCTCTACTACAACGATTCCATCGGCACCAGCCCCACCCGCACCATTGCGGGCCTGCGCAGCTTTGACCAGAAGGTCATCCTCATTGCGGGCGGCTACGATAAGCACATCCCCTATGAGCCGCTGGCCCCCGAGATCGTGGCCCACGTCAAGGATCTGGTGCTGATGGGTGCCACCGGCCCCCGCATTGAAAAGGCCCTGCGGGAAGACCCCGGCTTCAACGAGGCAGCACTGCCCATCCAGCACGCGGACAATATGCAGCACGCCGTGGAGCTGGCCCGTGCCGCCGCAAAGCCCGGCGATATCATCATCCTGTCTCCCGCCAGCGCCTCCTTCGACCTCTACCCCAACTTTGAGGTGCGCGGCCGCGAGTTCAAGAACATCGTCAACGCACTGAAATGATCACGCAGGTCAGAACGCCCCGCCAGAGGCAGCGGTTCCGCAGCGCCTGCCGCGGAAAGCTCTGCCTTGGGGTCACGATGCCGCAGGCGCTGGCGCTCTTTGGCAAAAGTCAGCCGGGCCGGTTCTTCGCCGGGCCAACGCTGGCGCTGGATGTGGGCGGCAGTACCGCCTGGCTGGCGGGCCATGCCAACCCGGACGAACTGGCCAGCTTCCTGCATTTCTGCGGCTGTAAGGCGGTCATCCTGGACGAAGCTGAGTGCCCACCGCCCACCGGCTGGGCCCGTGCAAAGTCCCATTCTGTCTTTGGCCTGGCACCCGGAAAGCAGCTGCCGGAACCCGCTGTGGAAGAAACGCTCTGGGCCTCCCTGCATTTTGACCCGGAGCCCCCGGCGGGCCCCGTTGCACAGATGCTGTTTCCGGACCGCCCCACGCGGCGGGATGACTTTTACTCTGAGCTCTGCTCAAAGCGCGCCCGCGGCAGGGCTGTGGTCTGGGCTCTGGAGCAGGGCGGGGAGCTTGCCTGCACCGTGGGCGCTTACGCCATTGGAACGGAGCAGGCTTACATGGCCTGCGGCGAGACTGCGGAGCCATTGCGGGGGCGCGGCATCGGCGGGCGGCTTATCGTCCGGCTGGCCAACACCCTCTCGGCGCAGGGCCTGCAGCCCCTTTTCCTCTGCTCCCCGGAACGGGTGCACTTTTATACCCGCCTCGGCTTTGAAAAGCTGGGAGAGTATGCCCGATATGAAAATAAAGATCAAGGATAGATTATGTCAATGTTGAACCACTTTTTTGATTACAAACCCGAAGTCCTGGCGCTGGACGAAAAAGCCATGGAACTCTGCCAGCCCTATTTCCGTCACATGGAGGAGATCCGGGACTACAACCAGCTGAAAATGCTCAAGGCCTTTGCCGATACCCAGATGTCCTCCACCGATATGCTGGGCACCACCGGCTACGGCCTGTGGGATACCGGCCGCGCCAAGCTCGAGCAGATCTTTGCCGAGGTGATGGGCGCGGAGGATGCCCTTGTGCGCAGTCAGTTCCAGAGCGGCACCCATACGCTGGCGGTGGCCCTGTTCGGCCTGCTGCGGGCAGGGGATACCCTGCTGGCCGCTACCGGCCGCCCCTACGATACGCTGGAGGGCGTGATCGGTCTGGACGGCAAGGGCAAGGGCACCGGCACCCTGATGGACTACGGCATCCGGTACGACGAAGCCCCCCTCAAAGCCGACTTCACCCCGGATTACGCGCTGATCGCTCAAAAGGCCCCGGGGGCAAAGGTCTGCCATATCCAGCGCAGCCGCGGCTACCTGCAGCGCAATGCCTTTGATCTGGATACCATTCAGAAGATCGCCGACACGGCCCGTGCCGCCAACCCCGAGATCATCATCTTTGTGGACAACTGCTATGGTGAGTTCACCCAGATGAAGGAGCCCTGCCAGGCAGGTGCCGACCTTGTGGTGGGCAGTCTCATCAAGAACCCGGGCGGCGGCATTGCCCCCACCGGCGGCTATATCGCGGGCCGGAAGGATCTGGTGGAGCTGTGTGCCTACCGCCTGAACGCCCCCGGACTGGGCAAGGAGCTGGGCTGTACGCTGGAAACGCCCCGTGATATGTACCTTGGCTTCTACTATGCCCCCGGCGTGGTGTGTGAAGCCATCAAGACCGCCATCTATGCCCAGTGCCTGCTGGAGCTGGTGGGCAAAAAGCCCATCCCGCGCTACTGCGAGGACCACAACGATATCGTGACCTGCTTCGATGCCGATACCGCCGATGCCCTCATCGGCTTCTGCCGCGGCATTCAGGCCGCCAGCCCCGTGGACAGCTATGCCGCACCGGAACCCTCTCCGGAGCCGGGCTATACCGATGAGGTCATCATGGCAAGCGGCAGCTTTACTCAGGGCAGCACCATCGAGCTCTCCTGCGACGGCCCCCTGCGTGAGCCTTACACCTGCTACCTGCAGGGCGGCCTGAACTTTGCCGCAAGCCGTGCCGGTGTCCTGCTGGCCGTGCAGAATGCTTATTTCAAGGATTGATTTTTTCTTAAAGAAAGCGTGAATCAAATGAATCGTGTTACTCCCATTGATGCCCGGATGCTGGAACGCTTTGAGCAGGGCTATGCTGCCCGCCCGGAGCTGAATGTGATGTCCAATGCAGTTTCCCGCACGGCTCTGCCGGACGCGGCCTTTGTGCCCGCCGCCGCTGCCAAGCTGCGGATGGACTTCTCTGTGCTGGTCAAGACCAATAACATTACCAACCAGAAGCAGAGCGGCCGCTGCTGGATGTTCTCCACCCTGAACGTCCTGCGCCAGCGGGTGATCGCCAAGTGCGATCTGGAGGATTTCTCCTTCTCTCCCACCTATCTGGCGTTCTACGATAAGCTGGAAAAGGCAAATCTCTTCCTTGAGAACATCCTCCACTTTGCGGATCAGGACCTGACCGACCGCGAGACCTACACCCTGCTGGGTAACCCGCTGCCCGACGGCGGCCAGTGGGATATGGCCATCAGCCTGATCAAAAAGTACGGCGTGGTGCCCTCCTGGGTCATGCCGGAAACTGTCCACTCCACCGGCACGGCCAAGTATCTGCCCATCCTGAACCGCAAGCTGCGGGAGGATGCGCTGGAACTGCGGGCCATGGCAAAAGAGGGAAAGGACACGGCCGCCCGCCGCGAGGAGATGCTGGCGGAGATCTACAACGCCCTGTGCATCCTCTACGGCCAGCCCCCCAGGAGCTTTGACTTTGAGTATACCGACAAGGATGAGCACTACCACTGCGACCGGAACCTGACCCCGCACACCTTCCTGGAGAAATATGTGGGCAATGATTTGGATGATTACGTCGTCATCATCTCCTCGCCCATCCATGCGCTGAACCGCACCTACTGCCAGCCCTTTATGGGTGACGTGGTGGAGGAGAATATGTTCTGGCTGAACCTCTCGCAGGAGGAGCTGGAGGATCTGACCATCCGTCAGCTGCAGGCAGGGGAGGGGGTCATGTTCAGCTGCGACTGCCACCCCGACGGTGACCGCGCCAACGGTTATTGGGACCCCGACTGCTTCCAGTACGGCGAGGTGCTGGGTGGCCTGACCTTTGGCATGACCAAGGCCGAACGGCTGCTCACCCGTGAAAGCACCATGAACCATTGCATGATGTTCTGCGGTGTCAATCTGGACGAGAACGGCAAGGCTGACCGCTGGAAGATCGAGAACAGCTGGGGCGATGCCTCCGGCCAGAAGGGCTACTACATCGGCAGCGAGAAGTGGTTCAAGGCCAATGTCTACCAGATCACCGTCCGCAAGAGCCTGCTGAGCGATGCCCAGCGCGCCCTGCTGGATCAGGAGCCCCTGCCCATGAAGCTGTGGGACCCGCTGGCTTAAATTCAAATAGATACTATAAAGAAATCCCCCCGCCTATGGCGGGGGGATTTCTCTGTTAAGCGGGTAATAGGGGAAGCTTCAACGTGAAGCAGCTGCCTTTGCCCACTTCACTTTCCAATAGGATTTCTCCGTGGTGCAGGTGGGCAAGCTCCTGCGCAATGGTCAGTCCCAGACCTGTGGAGTCGTGCTTGGAAGAGGTGGTGGTGTGGAAATACCGGTCAAATACGGCGGCCTGATCCTCCGGCGCAATGCCGCAGCCCGTGTCCCGGACGCTCACCAGAGCAGCACCGGCCTCCACCCGGCTGCTGACGGTGATGCTCCCTCCTGCAGGGGTGTAGTGAATGGCATTTGTCAACAGGTTCTGCAGGATCTGCTGCAGCCGGATCTGGTCGCCCCACACCGGCAGCTCCGAAGCCGGGGGAGCCTGAAGCACCACGCCCTTCTTCTCAGCCTCCTCCCGGCAGCTGTCACAGACCGCAGCGATGACCTCCCCCAGAGATACCCGGTCCTCGTTGAGCATCACCTGTTTCTGCTCCAGCTTTGCAGCCAGAAACAGATCCTCCGTCAGGCGGCGGAGAAAGGCCGTCCGCTGCTGTAAGGCGGGCAGCAGGGCCGGCAGGGCCTCCGGAGCAGCCTCCAGCGTGTCCAGGCCACTGCTGACCGCAAACAGGGGACTGCGCAGATCGTGGAAAATGTTCAGCATCATGCTTTTCCGGGCTTCGGTCTCCTCTGTCAGGGCCTTTGTCCGCTGAATGACCCTGGCATCCAGCTCCCGGGCCAGCTGTTCCGCCCGGTCAAATTGCAGGGCATACCGGCGGCAGACGTAGGCCATGCAGCCCAGAGTAAAAGGCGCGTCGTAGATCCGGGCACACCGGAACAGGTAGAAAAACACGCTCTCCTGAAAAAACGGAACATGCATGCCCGGCAGGACCACCCATACCCGGAAGCCAATGGTGATGGCACAGGGAAACAGCATCAGCAGGGCAGCGTCGGAGCCCCGGGCATACATTGCCATCAGTATGCCCAGACAGTAGCCCATGCCCAAAAGCAGCCCCACCGCCCGTACACGGCTGAGGGAAATCAGCGTCAGAACAAGATACCCCAGCGTCAGAAGCAGGGAACGGAGCCGCTGCCCGTGAGACACCGGCACAGCCCCTGTCAGGGCGGCGCACAGCAGAATACCTGCCAGAACCGTGACGGTAAAGAATCCCCGGCGGAAAAAGACGCTCCAGCCGGAACTCCCCACCGGAGCCAGAATGATCACCAGAGCCCAGAGGGTCAGAACCGTCAGATACAGCAGAAAATACCCCAGTTCCTTCTGAGGCTTGTATCGGTACAGGGCCAGCACCACCGCCCCCAGAGTGCAGAATACCGCTATGGCCATCCACTGCAGCACCGTGCGGAAGGTCAGGGCAGCCACTCCTTTTTCCGGGAACAGGGCAGCCCATGCCATCAATTGGGCTTCGGAGTCCATGCCGGGGACTCCAAAATCCGCCAGCGCCGGCAGTCGCTGGTTGAACCAGATCCCTGCCAACCCAATGGTCAGTGCCAGTGCCCCGGCGGCAGCCGGAAGCAGAAATCGCTTTTTTATCATAAAAAGACCCCCTGCAAAACTTTGGAGAACCGGTTGAGAACAGCCCGGAAATACGGTATACTAGATAAAGCTATTATAGCAAATTCACGCCGAAAAGGGGAGGGCAAACCGCATGATCCGCATTCTTCTGGTGGAAGATGATCCGGTGATCCGGGACACTACCAGCTATTTCTTGAAATGTCAGCAGAATTTTGAGGTGGTCTGCGCTGACACCGGCGGCGAAGCGCTGAGCCACGCCCGGGAAAAGTTCGATGTGATCCTGATGGATATCCTTCTGCCGGACACCAACGGCATGGAACTGTGCCAGCGCCTGCGCAGCTGGTACCACTGCCCCATCATTTTTACTTCCTGTCTGGACGATACAGACACAGTGGTACGGGCACTGGAATTGGGCGGCGATGATTTCCTGACCAAGCCCTACAACCACAAAGTTCTGCTGGCCCGCATCATGGCAAACATCCGCCGTGTCCAGATGGATGCCGCAGAGCCCAGCGTCAGCGGCTACCACTGTGCGGCCTTTACGCTGGATTCCAACAGCCATTGCGTGGAAAAGGACGGCCGGAGCATCCATCTGGCCGACATGGAGTACCGCATCCTGACCCTCTTCATCCGGCATCCCAACACCTTCTTTACCGCAAACGAGCTTTACCGGAAGATCTGGGGGAAGGAGAGCCTGGGGGATGTCCGCACTGTGCAGGTGCATATCCATAACCTCCGCAGTAAGATCGAGCCCGACCCTGCAAAGCCCATCTACCTCAAAAATGTCTGGGGCAAAGGCTATATTTTCCGCCCGGAAGGGGAGACGGAAGCCTGAAATGGTGTTGCTGTCTTAAATATCGTTAATCCTCAAAGCACCCACTTCTTAAGGAAACTTAAGCCGTGGGTGCTTTTTTCTGCTCTGGTTTGACCGTTATTTGTCAAACGAAGTGGGAAACAGGATTTTTCCAGCGAAGAAACGGCAAAGATGCTTAAGAATTCTTAAAAGACAACAGGCAGACTTTGTGTTAATTTATTATCGAACGAAGTCTGCGCCGTATTGTGGCGGTGCGTTTCGGATAAGAAGGAAAATCGAAGAATAAGAACAGAAAAAGAGAAGAAAGGATCATCCAAGCATGAACAAGATCTCGCGTAAAGGCTTTCTGAAGATCGCTGCTGCCGCTGCCATGTCCGGTGTCACCGCTGGTGCACTGGCTGCCTGCAACGCTGCAAGCTCCTCCACCGCCGCTTCCGCCGGTGCAGCAGGCAGCTACACCCCCGGTACCTACACCGGCACTGCTGAGGGCATTTCCTCTACCGTCAAGGTCACCATGACCTTCTCTGACAGTGCTGTGACCGACGTTGTGGTCGATACCTCCGGCGAGACCGCTTCCTACGGCGCTGCTGCTGCCGAGGAGCTGAAGAACCAGCTGCTGAACGCCGGCTCTGACGAGATCGACGGCGTGTCCGGCTCCACCATCACCTCCGATGCCGTGAAGAAGGCCGCCAAGAGCTGCTTTGCACAGGCAAAGGGAGAGGCAACTGTAACTTCCGTTCAGCTGCCCACCGGCGACGAGACCGATTGGCTGGGCAAGGAGCCTGACATCGACGAGGCTGCCATCACCGAGACCGTGGACACCGACATCCTCATCGTGGGTGCCGGCAACGGCGGTATGTTCGCTGCTGCTTATGCCGCTGCCAAGGGCCTGAACTTCCGTGTCATCGAGCAGAACGGCAATGTGCAGGATACCCGTCACTGGGTGGGTGCCGTGGACGGCTTTGGCGCTCAGGAACAGGGCATCAAGATGGATCGTGCCAAGCTGCTGAGCGAGGTCTCCCGCTACGCCTCCGGCAAGTGTGATCAGCGCGTGGTCAAGACCTGGATCAACGAGTCTGCCGAGATGATCGAATTTGTCCGCTCCATCATGGAGGACAAGTACGGCGTGAAGATGATCTACACCTACGGCGACGAGGCCAAGTGGCCTGCAGAAAACGCCGAGCACAACACCGATTATATGTACCCCGAGATCGAGTATACCTATGATCGCTCCAGTGGTGCCGCCCGGAACGAGCTGCTGCTTCAGTACATTCAGGAGCTGGGCTACGATGTGGACTTCAAGACCAGTCTGGCCAAGCTGGAAAAGAACAGCGATGGCCGCATTACCGGCATCATCGCCCAGAGCACCGAGGATGACCACTTCATCCGCTACAACGCCAACAAGGGCGTGCTGCTGGCCTGTGGCGGCTTCCCCGGCAACCCCTACATGATGGAGCAGCTGGATCCCCTGGGCACTTCCGTCACCACCGCATGCTCCTACTCTCCCTCCGATAAGGGCTACGGCATCCGGGCTGCAATGTGGGCCGGTGCCAATCTGGACAAGGAGGCCGCTCCCATGCTGTTTGACCGCGGCATCGTGGCCCCCGGTGTGGATGGCGGCTATGTGGACAGCGACACTGCCTTTGGCGGCAAGGCTTTCCCTGGTACCATCCGTCAGTACAACCCCGGCACCCAGCCCTTCCTGAAGGTGAACCGCAACGGCGAGCGCTTTGCCAACGAGAGCAGCCCCTACAATGACATCGTCTACGCTGCTGCTCACCAGCCGGGCCGTGTCTACGCACAGATCTGCGATGCCAACATTCTGGAGGACGCAAAGCGTTTCCACACCATCGGCTGCTCTGCCCAGACCCGTAACGGCGGTGAGAAGTACATTCAGGGTAAGATGGACGAGGCGATCGAGGCCGGTGCATTGTTCAAGTGCGATACGCTGGACGAGCTGGCTGACAAGATGGGCTTTACTGGCGCTGCCAAGGACACCTTCCTTGCCACTGTGGAGCGCTACAACGAGCTCTACGACAAGCAGAACGATGAGGACTTCGGCAAGCCGGCTTACCGCCTCAGCGCCATCCGTACCGCGCCCTTCTACGGCTGCTGGCTGGGTGCCTCTCTGCTGACCACTGAGCAGGGCATTGCCATCAACGAAAAGGGTCAGGCTCTGGACAACGATAACAAGCCCATGCCCGGCCTGTATATCACCGGCGATATGTCCGGCAGCTTCTTTGCCAACAACTATCCCTGCCTGATGGCCGGTGTGGCTATGGGCCGCACCCTGACCTTCGCCATGAAGAGCATCAAGCAGATGGCCGGTCTGGAATGATGTCACTCCCCGGAAAATGAACTGAAAACCGCATAAAAATGCAGCGCCGCTGAAGCCCTGAAAAGCTTCGGCGGCGCTGTTTTACGTTTCCCTCTATACACAAAAAATGTCAGGCAGTCCTCAGCACACGGCGCGGCGGGGAGCGGCCAGAGGCTCGATCACCGGCGGGTGCATCCCTTCCCGGTAGTCCAGATCCCCCTGATCCATGCCGCGGAGCAGTACCTCGGCGGTGGCAATGTTGGTGGCAATGGGTACGCTGTGCATATCACACAGGCGGAGCAGGTTCTGCTCGTTGGAGCTGCCGCTGTCGGCCCGGAGCGGGTCGCGGAAGAACAGCACCAGATCCACTTCATCGCAGGCAACACGGGCGGTGATCTGCTGGATGCCGCCCAGCTTTCCGGAGAGATAACAGTGAACTGGCAAGCCGGTGGCCTGGTTCAACATCCGGCCGGTGGTACCGGTGGCGATGACAGTGTTCCGGGACAGGATACCACTGTAGGCGGTGCAGAACTGAAGTGCAAGTTCTTTGCGGGAATCATGTGCAAGAATGGCAATTGTCATAATTCGCTCTCTCCTTTGTACTAGTGTCGTCATGCGGACATCTGTTTGAAATGGATTGCAGTTGTGAGAAGGACAGTTCCGGGCACACTTCAGAGCGCCCCGCCGAACTTGTTCCCATACTTTCCAATATAGTTTTACCGCGTCGAAATAGGGGCTGTCAAGGGGGAAATGAGGATTTTTACCCTAATTTCCGATAAAAGTACGACTTTATTTTTGTACAGAATGGAGAAATGAAAAATACATCATGACACAAACGGAAAAATAATTTTCGAAATTTTGGGGCGAAAGTGTTTCTATAGCAAAAACAGTCCATCCCTGCAAAACAAAAATACAGGCCGCTGTCCTTCCACTGCGGCCTGTGAGAAAAAAACGGAAAAATGTTTTCGCAATTGAACGGTTCAGCGGATCTGGCCGCTGCCGTGGATAATGTACTTGTAGCTGCACAGCTCTTCCAGCCCCATGGGGCCCCGGGCGTGGAGCTTCTGGGTGGAAATGCCCATCTCGCACCCCAGCCCGAACTCCCCGCCATCGGTAAAGCGGGTGGAGCAGTTGACGTAGACAGCCGCGCTGTCCACCGCCGCCGTAAAGAGGGCGGCATGGGCCTCGTCCCGGGTCAGGATGGCTTCGCTGTGGCCGGTGGAGTGCGCGGCGATGTGGCCGACGGCCTCCTCCACGTTATCCACGATTTTGATGGCCAGAATGTAGTCCAGAAACTCGGTGTCAAAATCCGCAGGACCTGCAGGGGTGCCGGGGATGATGGCGGCGGCACGCGGGTCCAGCCGCAGCTCCACCGGGTGCAGCCCCTTTGCAGTGCGGTCAGGGCCCAGCCGCCGGGCCAGCTTGGGCAGGAACTCTGCCGCAATGTCACGGTGCACCAGGCAAACCTCCTCCGCGTTGCAGACGCTGGGGCGGCTGGCCTTGGCGTTTTCGATGATGTCCAGCGCCTTGTCCTGTTCGGCAGAAGCATCCACGAAGATGTGGCAGATGCCGGTACCGGTCTGGATGCAGGGGACTTTGGCGTTTTCCACACAGGCGCGGATGAGCCCGGCCCCGCCGCGCGGGATGAGCAGATCCACATAGCCCACCGCCGTCATCAGGGCGTTGGCCGAGGCGTGGGTGGTGTCCTCGATCAGGCAAACCGCTGTTTCGGGCAGGCCGTTTGCCCGCAGACCCTCCCGAAGAGCCGTTACAATGGCGTTGGCACTGCGCCATGCCTCCCTGCCGCACCGCAGGATGCAGGCATTGCCGCTCTTGATGGCAAGGGCGGCGGCATCGCTGGTCACGTTGGGGCGGCTCTCGTAGATGATGGCAATCACGCCCATGGGCACGGCGGTCTTTTCGATGACCAGCCCGTTGGGGCGCTCCACCCGGCGCAGAACTTTGCCCACCGGGTCGGGCAGGTCAGCCACTTCCCGGATGCCCTTTGCCATGGCGCTGATGCGCTCCGGTGTCAGGGCCAGCCGGTCCAGCATGACCTCCGAGATGTGCCCCCTGGCGGCTTCCAGGTCGGCCGCATTGGCTTCCAGAATGGCCTGCTGGCGGGCAGGGGAGCAGAGCGCCTCTGCCATGCCCAGCAGGGCGGCGCGGCGCACCTCGCCCGAGGAAAGGCCCAGCGTGCTTCTTGCCGCGCGGGCGGCTTCCAGGATCTCCTGTGTCGTCATGGATCAGCCCTCCTTTCTGCCCGCAAAGCGGGTGCCTGCGGGTCTGCCGTCTGCAATGTCGTAGAGCAGCTCCGGGTGGGAACCGTTGGCAATCACCATGTCCGCGCCCTCTGCCGTTACCATCTGGGCGGCACGGAGCTTGGTGGACATGCCGCCAGTGCCCAATGCGGAGCCTGCCCCGTCTGCCAGCGCCAGCA
The DNA here is from genome assembly GCF_010509575.1 of Faecalibacterium duncaniae. Classification (NCBI taxonomy): domain Bacteria; kingdom Bacillati; phylum Bacillota; class Clostridia; order Eubacteriales; family Oscillospiraceae; genus Faecalibacterium; species Faecalibacterium duncaniae. Next base: position 1,453,115 of record NZ_CP048437.1, read on the forward strand.
CCTCCGGAGTGATGCGCTCTACCACCGGGATGAGCTTTGCGTCCGGGTGGGTGTGGGGATTGGCGGTGTACAGGCCGTTGATGTCGCTCAGCAGCACCAGCAGATCCGCATGGATGCAGCAGGTGACGATGGCGGCCAGCGTGTCATTGTCGCCGATAGAGGTGATCTCATCAGTGGCAACGGTGTCGTTCTCGTTGATGATGGGCAGCGCACCCAGCTCCAGCAGCCGGGTCAGGGTGTTCTGGAAATTCAGCCGCCGTCCCTCGTGCTCCACATCCACGCCGGTGAGCAGGATCTGCGCTACGTTGTGGTTGTAGGCGGTGAACAGGCGGTCGTAGGTGTACATCAGCTCACATTGGCCCACAGCGGCGCAGGCCTGCTTGGTGGCCATATCACCGGGGCGGGAGGGCAGGGACAGCTTGCCCACTCCCATGCCGATGGCACCGGACGAGACGAGAATGACCTCGTGCCCTGCGTTCTTCAGGTCGCTCAGTACCTTGACCAGATCCTCCGTGTGGCGGATGTTCAGCCGCCCGGTGGAGTGTGCCAGCGTGGAGGTGCCCACTTTGACGACGATGCGCATAAAATTAACCCTTTCCCATTTCCTTTGTCTTGTCGTAGGCGGCAATCACCGCATCGGTCACCGCGCCGCGGAAGCCGTGCTCTTCCAGCACGCGCACGCCCTGAATGGTGCTGCCGCCGGGGCTGCACACCGCATCCTTGAGCTCACCGGGGTGTTTTCCGCTTTCCAGCACCAGCTTGGCGCTGCCCAATACCATCTGGGCAGCATATTCCTGCGCCTTGGCCCGGGGCAGGCCGCAGGCCACGCCGCCATCGGCCAGCGCTTCAATGAACTGATACACCCAGGCCGGGCCGCAGCCGGAAACGCTGCTTGCCGCGTCGATCAGGGCCTCGGGCACAGCGTCCAGCCGCCCGGCGGGTGCCATCAGCTTCAGAAACTCCTGCTCCTCCTCCGCTGTCACATTGGCGGAGCAATACTGGATCATGCCTGCCCCCACCGAAGCCGGGGTGTTGGGCATGATGCGGATCACGGGGTAATCTTCCCCCGCCATCTCCTGGATGCGCGCGATGGAAAGCCCTGCCGCCATGCTGCACAGGATGAAGCGGCTCGGCCGCTCGTTCAGGGTGAACTTAAGCGGAGCCAGCAGAGCCTCCATCATCTGGGGCTTGACCGCCAGAAAGATCAGGTCGGAGCGGCCCGCCACTTCGGCATTCGTGGTGGTGTTGCAGCCCAGCTCTGCGGCCAGCGCCTCTGCCTTGGCGGCAGTGCGGTTAGCAAGATAAACGTTCTGTGGGGCGGCAGCCTTGCAGACGGCCCGCGCAATGGCACCGCCCATGTTCCCACAGCCTAAAAATCCGATGGTCTTGATCATACTTACTTTCCCTTCCTTTCTCACTCAGAAAGAAATAAATGGAACGCACATTCGTTCCACTCCATCCATTGTAAGCATCCGGAGCCAGAAAATCAAGAGGAACCTCCCGGAAACCCGGCAAAAAGGCGGCGGGACGGCTGCAAAATGGAGAAGAACGTGAAAAAAATATCAAAATGAGAGATTTTGAACTTGCAAAACCGGGGGCATTTGCGTTATAGTATAAAGGAAGTATTCTTACTTCTCTGGCCCTATAGGACGGCCACCACGGTCGGCGGCACAGTGTGTGCCGCTGGGAAAGGATGGATCTCGTGTCGCAAACTACAAAAAGGGCGCTGGAGGCATCGCTGAAAAAGCTGCTGCTTCAAAAGCCGCTGAATAAGATCACCATCAATGATATCACCGAGGACTGCGGCGTGAACCGTATGACCTTCTACTACCACTTCAAGGACATCTACGACCTCGTGGATTGGATCATGGTCGAAGATGCCGCCAAGGCGCTGGAGGGCAGACAGAGCTTTGAGAACTGGACAGATGCCTTTCTGGATATCCTGCATCAGGTGCAGGACAACAAAGTTCTGGTGATGAATGTTTACCGCTCCGTGAGCCGTGAGCAGTTGGAACAGTACTTATATAAACTGCTGGACCACATGCTGCGGGACTTTGTAGACCGCAGTGCGCAGGGCTTTACCGTGCAGGATTCCGACAAGCAGTTCATCATCGACTTTTACAAATACGCGCTGGTGGGCATGGCGCTGGAATGGATCCGCAAGGATATGAAGGAGGATCCCGTCCGGATGACCGAGCGGCTGAATGTTCTGCTTCATGGCAATCTTGAGCAGGCGCTCCGCCGCTTCCGCACCGACCGCAGCCCCGCAGATCTTGACGACTGACAATATTTTATCAATCCGGGCACCGTGATGGGTTTTCCATCACGGTGCTTTTTCTGTTTATGGCTTTCCGTTTGACAAAATGTTACAGTATGATCAGCGCAAAATGAAAGGTGAAAACCTGGAAACCACAGCAAACGGAGGGAATAAAATGTATTATTCCAGCGGGAACTATGAGGCATTTGCGCGCCCGAAAAAGCCTGCGGGAGTGGATCGGAAATCGGCCTATCTCGTGGGCACCGGTCTGGCGGCGCTGACAGCTGCCTGCTACTTGGTCCGTGACGGTCAGATGAAAGGGGAACATATCCATCTCTTTGAAAAGGGATCCATCCCCGGCGGTGCCTGTGATGGCTGCCAGTACCCCGGCATCGGTTATGTGATGCGGGGCGGCCGGGAGATGGATGACCATTTTGAAGTCATGTGGGATCTGTTCCGTTCCATCCCGTCGCTTGAGACCGAGGGCGCAAGCGTGCTGGATGAGTACTACTGGCTGAACAAGGCAGACCCCAACTACTCGCTCTGCCGCGCCACGGAAAACCGGGGGCAGAACGCCCACACCGATGGGAAGTTCGGTCTTTCGGATCAGGGCTGCATGGAACTCATCAAGCTCTTTTTTACCCCGGATGAGCAGCTCTATGATAAGCGCATCACCGATGTTTTTGACGCGGAGGTGTTCTCTTCCAACTTCTGGCTTTACTGGCGCACCATGTTCGCCTTTGAGAACTGGCACAGCGCACTGGAAATGAAGCTCTATCTGAAGCGCTACATCCACCATGTGGGTGGTCTGCCTGATCTGCGGGCACTGCGCTTTACCCGGTACAACCAGTACGAGAGCATGATCCTGCCCATGATCCGCTATCTGGAAGGGTACGGTGTGCGCTTCCACTACAACACCAAGGTCACCAACATTGAGTTTGAGCTGACCGGGGGCAAAAAGCAGGCCAGGACCATCTGCCTGCTGGTGGACGATGAAGCGGAACGGGTGGATCTGACCGAGAATGATCTGGTGTTCATCACCAACGGCGGCTGCGTGGAAAGCACTTCCATCGGTTCTCAGGATCAGCCTGCAGTGTTCAACCCCACCCTCCGGCCCGGCAACGGCTGGGATCTGTGGAAGAAGATCGCCGCGCAGGATGAGGCCTTTGGCCGCCCGGAGAAGTTCTGCTCCGATCCGGAGCAGACCAACTGGATGAGCGCCACGGTCACCACGCTGGACGAACGCATCGTGCCCTACATCCAGAATATCTGCCAGCGTGACCCGTTCAGCGGCAGGACTGTCACGGGCGGCATCGTCACAGCGCGGGATTCCGGCTGGCTGCTCAGCTGGACATTCAACCGTCAGCCCCAGTTCCGGGATCAGCCCAAGGGCCAGCTTGTGGGATGGATCTACGGCCTGTTCAGCAACACGCCCGGCGACTACATCAAAAAGCCCATGCGGGATTGCACCGGCAAGGAGATCTGCATGGAGTGGCTGTATCATCTGGGGGTCCCCGAAAACCAGATCGAGGACCTGGCGGAGCACAGTGCCAATACCGTGCCCGTAATGATGCCCTATATCACAGCCTTTTTCATGCCCCGCGCGGCAGGCGACCGCCCGGCGGTGGTGCCGGAGGGCGCAGTGAACTTTGCCTTCATCGGCCAGTTTGCCGAGACGAAGCGGGATACCATCTTCACCACCGAGTATTCCATGCGCACCGGCATGGAAGCCGTGTACACCCTGCTGGATATCGACCGGGGCGTGCCGGAGGTCTGGGGCAGCACCTACGATGTCCGCGACCTGCTGAACGCCGCTGTTCAGCTGCGGGATGGCAAACCCCTGAGTGATCTGAAAATGAACTGGATCAAAAAATTTGCACTGGGCAAAGCGGTAGAAAAGGTACAGGACACCGATCTGGGCCGTCTGCTGCTGGAGTATAAGATCATCTGAGCGCCGGGAATTCAGCCCGGCAGGCAGGGAAGAGAGCCCTGTAAAATTCTATTGAATCTGGAGGAAATAAAAATGAATACCGCATTTGATTCTCTGACGCACAAAATGCAGCGTGCTGCACTGGGCAAGACTGTGGATCTCGTGCTTTCTCACGCTGAGAAGGACCCCGCCAAGACGGTTGGACAGATCGTAGATCTTTCAAAGCAGTTCTACGGCGATTCCTTCAGCGAGGATACTTACGCACACGCCAAGCAGACCCTGACCGACCCCAACAGCAAGTGGTCGAAGCTCATCAACTGTATGCTGAACCAGCTGGACCCCAACGTGGCCCGCACCACGGCCCTGAACCTGGGCTATGAGGCCTTCTTCCGCGGCACCAAGACCATCCGCGAGAATCGTGTCAAATATCAGTGCAACATTCCCTGGCTGATCCTGTTTGACCCCACCTCTGCCTGCAATATGCACTGCGTGGGCTGCTGGGCCGGTGAGTACGGCCACAAGAACAACCTGAGCTTTGACGATATGGATAAGATCGTCACCGAGGGCAAGGAGCTGGGCGTTTATCTGTACATGCTCACCGGCGGTGAGCCGCTGGTGCGCAAGGCTGATATCCTCAAGCTGGCCGAGAAGCACAACGATGTGCAGTTTGCCATCTATACCAACTCCACCCTGATCGATGAACCTTTCTGCAAGGAAGTGGTTCGTCTGGGCAATATTGCCTTTATGCTGTCCATTGAGGGCACCCCGGAGACCAACGATGCCCGCCGTGGTGAGGGCCACTATGCTGCCGTTATGCGCGCGATGGATCTGCTCAAGGAGCACGGCATCCTGTTCGGCACCTCCATCTGCTACACCCGCGACAACATCGAAGCCGTTACCAGCGATGAGTTTATGCGTTTCCTCTGCGATAAGGGCGCACACTTCGGCTTCTACTTCCACTACATGCCCGTGGGCAACGAGGCAGCGCCTGAACTGATGCCCTCTCCCGAACAGCGCAAGTACATGATCCAGCGCATCCGCTATCTGCGCAGTGAAGCCTGCGATATCCCGTTCTACCCCATGGACTTCCAGAACGACGGCGAGTTCGTGGGCGGCTGCATTGCCGGCGGCCGCAATTACTTCCACATCAACTCCGCCGGTGATGCGGAACCCTGCGTGTTCATCCACTACTCCAATGCCAACATCCATGACAGCAGCATCCTGGAGATCCTGCAGAGTCCGCTGTTCATGGCCTACCACAACGGCCAGCCCTTCAACAAAAACCATCTGCGCCCCTGCCCCATGCTGGAAAACCCCGAACTGCTGGAAAAGATGGTGCACGAGACCGGCGCCCACAGCACCGACCTCCAGAGCCCGGAAAGCGTGGATCATCTGTGCGACAAGTGCAAGAGCTACGCCGCCAACTGGCAGCCGACCGCCGACGAGATCTGGTCCCATACCAAGATCCGCGAGAGCCGTTACGAGAACTATAAGGATTGGAAGCCCAATCAGCAGTAATTGCAGGCACTCCCCCTGAAATCCCCTTTTTGGTATATCTGCCCTGAAAGCCGAAGCTCCCCCTTCCACAAGCGCCGAGACAGCGCCGGGAAGGGGGAGCTTTGCGTTTCTCGGCTGCTCTGAGAAAATCATGCGGTAGGAATACAAAAACCGGCCCCGCCTCCCATGCAGGAGACAGAGCCGGTTTTGCGATTCTATTGTGTTTGGGATCACTCGTCGTCGGGGTCACCGAAGGCATCGTGATAGAGGTTTACCATGCCGGATTCGTCGTTGCGATTCAGGCCGTGGAACACCAGCTTTTTGATGACATCATAGATGACCGCGAAGAGCGGCACGCCGATGATCATGCCCACAAAGCCCCACAGGCCGCCAAACAGCAGGATGGCGAACAGCACCCAGAAGCTGGAAAGGCCGGTGGTGTTGCCCAGGATCTTGGGTCCGATGATGTTGCCGTCCACCTGCTGCAGCACCAGAACGAACAGCACGAACCAGAGCGCTTTGATGGGGTTCTGGATCAGGATGAGCAGGGTGGCGGGGATGGCACCGATGAAGGGGCCGAAGAAGGGGATAACATTGGTCACGCCGATGATGACCGACACCAGCAGGGCGCTGGGGAACTTGAAGATCAGGCAGGCAATATAGCACAGCACGCCGATGATGGCAGAATCCAGGATCTTGCCGTTGATGAAGCCGCCGAACATCCGGTCAGCGTAACGGACTTCCTCCATGATAAGGTCGGCCCAGCGGGGCTTGACCAAACTATAAAGGATGAGCTTGCCCTGCTGCCCGAATTTCTTCCGGCTGGCCAGCAGATACACCGAAACGATGAGGCCGATAACGAAATTCTTGATCCAGGTCACCACGTTCACCACACCCACAGCGGCACCGCTGAGGATGTTCTGCATGGAGGGGAGCAGGGTGTTCTTGATCCAGGCATCCAGGTTGGCATCCAGGCTGTCGTAAGAGCTCTCGATGAAGTCCAGCAGCTTTTTGTTGTTGGCAATGAACTCCTGCTTGGAGATCCACTCCACAAAGTCGCCGATGTTGTCCCGTGCCGTGAAGTACAGGGCGGTCACACTGTTGATGAGCTGCGGCACGATCATCATGATCAGAGCGTAGATCAGCAGCAGACCGAACAGGATGGTCAGAGCAACGGCCAGCATGTTGGCAAAGCGGTGCATCCTTTCCGGGAACAGCTTGTGGAGAAATGCTTCAATCCAGTTGCACACCGGCTTGAGCAGATAGGCAATGACACTGCCGTAGATAAAGGGCATCAGGATGCCGGTCAGGGTTGAAACGGCGTTGCCGAAGCCCTGAAAGCGGTAGATCAGGAAAAAGAAGAGGATGCTCAGGCTGATCGCGCCAAAGCCTGCGAACATTCCGTAGAGATAGGGTTTGATATGCGGTTTTTTGTCCATCATGTCATAGAAACTCCATTCCTGCCGCAGACAGCAGGATTCCCTGCGGCAATGTCAGCGCTTGTTGCTCCTGCGCCAGATGTGCAGTTTTTCGGCTTCGGCGATCAGCTCGTCCCGGAAATCGGGGTGTGCCACGCTGATCAGTGCTTCTGCCTTTTCCCAGCTGGTCAGTCCCTTCAGGTTCACACAGCCGTACTCGGTGCACAGGTAGTGCACGTTTGCGCGGGTGTCGGTGACGATGCTGCCGTTTTCCAGGGTGGGACGGATGCGGCTCTCCAGCTTGCCGGTCTTTTTATTCATAAAGGTAGAGGACAGGCAGATGAAGCTCTTGCCGCCGTTGGAAAGGTATGCGCCCAGAACAAAGTCCAGCTGACCACCTGCACCGGAAATGTGCTTGATGCCTGCGCTCTCCGCGTTCACCTGACCGAACAGGTCAATGTCCACCGCATTGTTGATGGAGATGAAGTTGTCGATGGCGGAGATGCTGCGGATGTCGTTGGTGTACTCCACGGGAGCGGCCATGCACTCCGGGTTGTCGTTCAGGTAATCATACATCTTCTGGGTGCCGGCACCAAAGGCATAGACCTGACGGCCCTTGTCCAGATTCTTGTGGCGGCCGGTGATCTTGCCTGCCTTTGCAATATCCACAAAGGCATCCACATACATCTCGGTGTGCACGCCCAGATCCTTCAGGTCGCTCTGCGCGATCAGGTTGCCGATGGCGTTGGGCATACCGCCGATGCCCAGCTGCAGGCAGGCACCGTCGGGGATCTGCGGGACGATGAGGTTTGCCACCTTCAGATCGACCTCGGTGGCGGCACCGGCAGCGGCCATCTGGCCGATGGGCGGGTTGCTGCCCTCCACAACACCGGCAACCTGGGAGATGTGCACCCAGTTCTCGGTGCCGCCCAGGCATTTGGGCATGTTCCGATTGACCTCAACGATGATCTTTTTGGCCTTATCGCAGACGGCACCCAGGTGGGAAGCACAGGGGCCAAAGTTAAAATAGCCGTGCTCGTCCATGGGGGTCACCTGGAACACCGCCACATCCACGGGGTCAGAGCTGTCGCGATAGTAGCGGGGCAGTTCAGAGTAGCGGATGGGGGAGTAGAAGGAGAAGCCCTGGGCAATGGCCTTGCGCTCAATGCCGCCCATGTGCCAGCTGTTCCAGGTCATGTGGGCAGCGGGATCCTCGATCTGGAAGATGGCGGGCACCCACATCAGGATGCCGCCGCGGAAGTTGACATCCTCCAGCTCGGGCAGACGCTTTGCAATGGCAGCGTCCACTGCAACGGGGGTGTTCACAGCCCAGCCGTAATCCACCCAGTCGCCGCTTTTGACCAACGCGGCAGCCTGGTCAGCTGTCATTTTCTTCTGCGCATACAATTCCGTAAAATCCATTATAAACCATCCTCTCTTACAATAACATAAAGGAATTGTAAATTCCAACTTAGTTATATCATTAACAAACGGGAGAATCAATACTTTCCTAGCAAAAAACAGGGCTGGATGCAATATAACTAAAAATCTTAGCTTTTTGTAGAGATTCTTTGGTGCACAAAAAATAATTTTTATACAAAAAATACTTGATAAAATTTTGACGATGTGCTTTACTTATAGCGTAGCAGGATGCAGCGTGGCACTGCGGGTGGGATTGTTTAAAAATTAACGATATACCGTAGCAGAAGAAAAGAACATCTTGCACAGCAAACTGGAAAGTGCTATCATGTCAGAACCAATGCGCTTTTCAAAGGCGCGCAAGGAGGACAAAACCGATGGCAACTGCAGTTTACCCCGGGTCGTTCGATCCGGTCACACGAGGTCATCTCGATATCATCAAGCGCGCGGCAAAGATCAATGATCACCTGATCGTGGCCGTGCTCATCAACAGTGCAAAGCACCCGTTGTTCACCGTGGAGGAGCGGGTGGCCCTGCTGCAGGAATGCTGCAAGGGTATCCCCAATGTCACGGTGGAGAGCTTCGACGGCCTGACCGTGGAGTTCGCCAAGAAGCGCCACGCTTCGGTCATGGTGCGGGGCCTGCGGGCGGTAACGGATTTTGAAAACGAGATCCAGCTGGCGCAGACCAATCATGCGCTGATGCCCGGCATCGAGACCATGTTCCTTGCAACCAGCATCAAGTGGAGCTATCTTTCCTCTACCATTGTAAAGGAAGCCGCCCGCTACGGCAGCAGCATCTCCAAGTTCGTTACTCCGAATGTGGAAGCCGCCGTGGAGCAGAAGATGGCCGAGCTGCGCAGCAGGGGAGAGAACGTCTGACCCCCATTCCTTATGCAAGAAACGCTTCGGCGTTTTGATAAAACAGTCTTTCTTAAATCACAACATACACAATCAGGAGGCTATTCACATGAAAAAGATCGTTATCGCATCTGCATGCCGTACCGCCATTGGTAAGTTCGGTGGCACCCTTGCCAACGTCCCCGCTGCTGAGCTGGGCTCCATCGTCATCAAGGAGGCTCTGAACCGCGCAAACGTCAAGCCTGAGCAGGTCGATCATGTTTACATGGGCTGTGTGATCCAGGCTGGTCTGGGCCAGAACGTTGCCCGTCAGGCTTCCCTGAAGGCTGGCCTGCCCATCGAGACCCCCGCTGTCACCGTCAACGTGGTCTGCGGTTCCGGTCTGAACTGCGTGAACATGGCTGCTCAGATGATCGAGGCAGGCGATGCTGATATCGTGGTCGCAGGCGGCATGGAGAACATGGACATGGCTCCCTTTGCAATGATGAAGGGCCGTTACGGCTACCGCATGGGCGCTCCCATGGGCAAGAGCGAGCTGGTCGATACCATGGTCAACGATGCTCTGTGGGATGCCACCGGCTTCAACAAGCATATGGGCATGACCGCTGAGAACGTCTGCACCAACGAGACCTTCCAGAAGAAGTACGGCTACAGCCCCATCACCCGCGAGATGCTGGATGAGTTCTCCTACAACAGCCAGGTCAAGGCCGACAAGGCCATCAAGGACGGCGCTTTCAAGGACGAGATCGTTCCTGTTGTCATCAAGGGCAAGAAGGGCGACACCGTGTTCGATACCGATGAAGGCCCCCGTCTGACCCCGGTTGAGAAGCTGGCAACCCTGAAGCCCGCTTTCACCAAGGACGGCATCGTGACCGCAGGCAACTCTTCCGCCATCAACGACGGCGCTGCTGCTCTGGTCATTATGAGCGAAGAAAAGGCCAAGGAGCTGGGCGTTGAGCCTCTGGCAACCTGGGTCGCTGGCGCTCTGGCTGGTGTTGAGCCTGAGGTCATGGGTCTGGGCCCCATCGCTGCCACCAAGAAGGTCATGGCTAAGACCGGCCTGACCGTTGCCGATATGGACCTGATCGAGGCAAACGAGGCATTTGCTGCGCAGTCTGTGGCTGTCAGCCAGGCTCTGAACTTCGATATGAGCAAGGTGAACGTCAACGGCGGCGCCATCGCTCTGGGCCACCCGGTCGGCGCTTCCGGCGCTCGTATCCTGGTCACTCTGCTGTACGCTATGAAGCACCGTGGTGCTCACAAGGGCCTGGCTACCCTGTGCATCGGCGGCGGCATGGGCTGCGCTACCATCGTTGAGATGTAAGCTCCCCCTTTGGAATTGAATTGAACGACAGCCCGCGCCCCGGCTCAGACCGGAGACTCTGCCGGGGCGCGGGAGCTGTTTTGAAACACTGAGAATCTGAATTGGAGGTTTTCACAATGGCTTTTGTAAAAACCGAGGTGCAGGGCGCTGTCGAGATCATCACCATCGACCGTCCCAAGGCACTGAATGCCCTGAACCCCGAGGTTCTGGCAGACCTGAAGGCAGCTTTTGAGGCTGTCGATCAGGAGACCATCCGTTGCATCGTCCTGACCGGCGAAGGCGACAAGAGCTTCGTTGCAGGCGCTGATATCGGCTCCATGAGCACCATGACCAAGGCAGAGGGCGAGGCCTTCGGCAAGCTGGGCAATGACGTGTTCCTGATGATCGAGAGCTTCCCCATCCCCGTCATTGCAGCCGTCAACGGCTTTGCACTGGGCGGCGGCAATGAGCTGGCCATGAGTTGCGACATCCGCATCTGCTCTGACAACGCCGTGTTTGGTCAGCCCGAAGTTGGTCTGGGCATCACCCCGGGCTTCGGCGGCACCCAGCGTCTGGCACGTCTGGTCGGCATGGGCATGGCAAAGCAGCTGGTCTACTCTGCCCTGAACATCAAGGCAGACGAGGCTTACCGCATTGGTCTGGTCAACGCCGTGTATCCGCAGGCTGAACTGATGGAGAACGTGCTGAAGCTGGCCGGCAAGATCGCCAAGAACGCTCCCATTGCAGTGCGCAACTGCAAGAAGGCCATCAACAATGGCATCAGCCTGCCCATTGAGAAGGCTGTGGAAGTTGAGGAGAAGCTGTTCGGCGCTTGCTTCGAGACCCACGATCAGCAGGAGGGCATGGCCTGCTTCCTGAGCCGTGAGAAACCGAAGCCCAAGGCAGTGTTCACCAACAACTAATCCATTACATAATTTTTGATATTAAAGGAGAGATTTCCTATGAAGATCGGTGTTATCGGCGCTGGTACTATGGGCCAGGGCATCGCAAAGGCATTTGCACAGGTTGAGGGCAACACCGTTGCTCTGTGCGACATCAAGCAGGAGTGGGCTGAGAACGGCCTGGCAAAGATCAAGAAGGGCTACGAGAAGCTGGTTGCTAAGGGCAAGATTCCCCAGGAAAAGGCTGACGCGATCGTTGCAGCCATCACTCCGGGCCTGAAGGAAAATCTGTGCGCAGACTGCGACCTGATCGTTGAGGCTGCTTTTGAGGATATGAAGGTCAAGCAGACCACTTTCGGCGAGCTGGATAAGATCTGCAAGCCCGAGTGCATCTTCGCTTCCAACACCTCCTCTCTGTCCATCACCGAGATCGGCAAGGGCCTGAGCCGTCCTCTGGTCGGTATGCACTTCTTCAACCCCGCTGACCGCATGAAGCTGATCGAGGTCATCGCCGGCTGCAACACCCCCGCAGAGACTGTTGAGAAGATCAAGGAGATCTCCGTTGCCATCGGCAAGAACCCTGTTCAGGTCAACGAGGCTGCAGGCTTTGTGGTCAACCGCATCCTGATCCCCATGATCAATGAGGCTGCCTTCATCAAGATGGAGGGCGTTTCCGATATCGCAGGCATCGACACCGCTATGAAGCTGGGTGCCAACCACCCCATGGGACCCCTGGAGCTGGGCGACTTCATCGGCCTGGATATCTGCCTGGCCATCATGGATGTCCTGTACCATGAGACCGGCGACAGCAAGTATCGCGCCTGCCCGCTGATCCGCAAGATGGTCCGCGGCGGCAACCTGGGTTGCAAGACCGGCAAGGGCTTCTACGTTTACAACGCAGACCGCACCAAGACCCCTGTTGACCAGCTGTAATTTCTGATAAACATTTCTCCCGGCCGTGGGGAAAGCGGTCGGGAGGAATTTGTTTGCAACCGGGAAGGGGAGAACCCCGGCCCCGGGAGATAAAAAACACCCGTTAGGAGGATATAGCGATGGATTTTACTCTGTCCAAGCAGCAGCAGATGGTGCAGAAGATGTACCGCGAGTTTGCTGAAAACGAAGTCAAGCCCCTGGCTAAGAAGGTTGATGCAGAAGAGTACTTCCCCAAAGAGACCGTCGAGAAGATGGGCAAGCTGGGCATGATGGGCATTTACTTCCCCACCTCTGTCGGCGGTGCAGGCGGCGATGTGCTGTCCTACGTCATGGCAGTGGAGGAGCTGAGCAAGGTCTGTGGCACCACCGGTGTCATCGTCTCCGCTCACACCAGCCTGTGTGCTGCTCCTATTTATGAGAACGGCACCCCCGAGCAGAAGGCAAAGTACCTGCCCAAGCTGTGCAGCGGCGAGTGGCTGGGCGCTTTCGGCCTGACCGAGCCGGGCGCTGGTACCGATGCACAGGGTCAGCAGACTATTGCCAAGGAAGAGGATGACTGCTGGGTTCTGAATGGCTCCAAGATCTTCATCACCAACGCCGGTTTTGCTGATGTCTTTATCGTCATCGCTGTCACCGACCGCGTTCTGGATAAGAAGGGCCGTCCCACCAAGCTGTGCTCTGCCTTCATCGTTGAGCGCACCGATCCGGGCTTCTCCGTCGGCAAGGCTGAGGATAAGATGGGTATCCGTGGTTCTTCCACCTGCGAGCTGATCTTCGAGGATTGCCGTATCCCGAAGGATCGTATGCTGGGCGTGCGCGGCAAGGGCTTCCAGCTGGCCATGGCTACCCTGGACGGCGGCCGTATCGGCATCGCTTCTCAGGCTCTGGGCATTGCCGAGGGCGCTCTGGAGGAGACCGTTGCCTACGTCAAGGAGCGCAAGCAGTTTGGCCGCAGCATCTCCGCATTCCAGAACACCCAGTTCGAGCTGGCTGAGATGAAGGCCCGCGTTGAGGCTGCCAAGTATCTGGTCTACGCTGCCGCTCTGAAGAAGCAGCAGGCCATGGATGGCGCAAAGGTCCGTTACAGCGTGGAGGCTGCTCAGGCTAAGCTGATCGCAGCCCGCACCGCAAGCGATGTGACCCGCCGTTGCCTGCAGCTGTTCGGCGGTTACGGCTACACTCGTGACTACCCCATCGAGCGCATGATGCGTGATGCCAAGATCACTGAGATCTACGAGGGCACCAGCGAAGTGCAGATGATGGTCATTTCCGGCGCTCTGCTGAAGTAAGGGAGGTAAGATTTACAATGAAAGCAATTGTTTGTGTAAAGCAGGTTCCTGATACCTCCGGCAAAGTCGCCGTCAAGGCAGACGGTACTCTGGATCGTGCCTCTATGGCCACCATCACCAACCCCGATGACCTGAACGCTCTGGAGGCAGCTCTGAAGCTCAAGGACGCTACCGGCTGCGAAGTCGTTGTCATCACCATGGGTCCTCCTCCGGCCGAGGGAATGCTGCGTGAGCTGCTGGCCCGCGGCGCGGACAAGGCTGTTCTGGTCTCCGGTCGTGAGTTCGGCGGTTCCGATACCTTTGCAACCAGCCAGATCCTGGCTGCTGCTGTCAATAAGATCGGCGTTGGCCCCGAGGACGTTGTGTTCTGCGGCCGTCAGGCAATCGATGGCGATACCGCACAGGTCGGCCCCCAGATCGCTGAAAAGCTGCATCTGCCCCAGGTCACCTATGTGGCTGACATCCAGAAGGATGGCAACACCCTGACCGTGAAGCGTATGCTGGAAGACGGCTACATGATGGTCAAGGTGCAGACTCCCTGCCTGCTGACCTGCATCAAGGAGCTGAACCAGCCCCGTTACATGAGCGTCAATGGCATCTTTACCTGCTACGACAAGCCCATGGAAGTGTTCGATTACAACGCTCTGAAGGATGATCCGCTGATCGAGGTCGATACCATCGGTCTGAAGGGTTCTCCGACGAACGTCTTTAAGTCCTTCACTCCTCCGCAGAAGGGCGCAGGCACCATGCTGACTGGCGACGACACCGCCGCACAGCTGGCAGGTATCCTGGCCAAGAAGCACCTGATCTGATGAAAGGAGCATAGGATTACAATGGCTGATTTTAACGAGTACAAGGGCGTTTGGGTCTTTTGTGAGCAGCGCCAGGGCAAACTGATGCCCACCGATTTCGAGCTGGTCAGCGAGGCCCGCAAGCTGGCCGATGAGCTGAACTGCGAAGTCACCGGCCTGCTGCTGGGCGATAACGTGGACGGCATTGCCAAGGAGCTGGGTGGCTATGGCGCTGATAAGGTCATGGTCTGCGACAGCCCCCTGCTGAAGGATTACACCACGGACGCATACGCCAAGGTCGTCTGCGACATGGTCAACGAGTACAAGCCCGAGGTCCTGCTGATCGGTGCCACCAACATTGGCCGCGATCTGGGCCCCCGCTGCGCAGCCCGCCTGCACACCGGCCTGACCGCTGATGCTACCCATCTGGATATCGACACTGCAAAGTACATCGACTTCCTGAAGGAGAGCTCCACCATTGACCTGTCCAAGCAGAAGTTCGATATGGAAGACCGCAACCTGAAGATGACCCGTCCCGCATTCGGCGGCCATCTGATGGCTACCATCATCTGCCCCCGCTTCCGTCCTCAGATGTCCACCGTGCGCCCCGGCGTTATGAAGAAGGCTCCCTTCGATCAGGCCAAGGCAGATGCCTGCCAGATCGTGAAGCCCGCTTTCGAGCTGTCCGCTGCCGACATCAAGACCGAGGTCCTGAGCGTCGAGAAGGCTGCTGAGAAGCTGGTCGATCTGATCGGTGCCGATGTCATCGTCTCCGTTGGCCGCGGCATCAGCAAGGATGTCAACAAGGGCATCGAGCTGGCTGAGCAGCTGGCTGCTGCACTGGGCGGCGGCGTTGTGGGTGCTTCCCGTGCCGTTACCGATGCAGGCTGGATGACCGCTGACCATCAGGTCGGTCAGACCGGTAAGACGGTCCACCCCAAGATCTATGTTGCTCTGGGCATTTCCGGTGCCATCCAGCACACCGCTGGTATGCAGGATTCCGAGTGCATCATCGCTGTCAACAAGAACGAGAGCGCACCCATCTTCGGTGTTGCTGACTACGGCATCGTGGGCGATCTGTTCAAGGTCGTTCCCGAGCTGATCAAGCAGATCGAGGCTGCCAAGGCTGCTGAATAAGCACCTGATTTTCCCTGAACCCTGATTGTGATAAGGCCGCCGCGCAGTGGAAACGCTGTGCGGCGGCTTTTTGCATCCCCGGAAAATCGCTTCGTTCTATCCTGCCTGTTCCCGGAATAAAATGACACCAAGAGCGGACAGGAAAGGAGCGCGTACCATGGAGTTGAAGATCTTTCGGGATGCCCTGCCGGCGGCGGGGACAAACTGTACCCTCAAGGCAGAGCTGCCGCTGGAAACAGAGATCCTGATCTCTGATTATCTGCCACCGGTGTTCAAGCTGGTCAAGTGCTTTGTCAGGCCGGTGGTGCTGCAAAAGCGGCTGCAGCCCGGCAAGCTGCAATTGGAGGGATATCTGCGCTGTGTGGTCTATTATCAGGGCGAGGACGGGGCGGGTCTGTGCCAGACCGAGCAGAAGCTCCCCTTTACCAAGCTGCTGGATCTGCCGGAGTTCGTCTTCACGGCATGGGCCGTACAGGTGGAAGGCCAGACCGAATATCTGAACTGCCGCACCGTCAACCCACGCCGCATCGAGGTGCGGGGGGCGTATGGGCTGGTGGTATCGGTGCATACGCAGGTCAAAACCGATGTCATCACGGCCCTTTCGGATGGCGGGGTAGAGCAGAAACTGGTCACCCTTTCCGGGGTGCGGCGCGCCGCTGTGCTGGAAAAGCTGGTCACGGTCGAGGGCGAGATCCGCTTTCCCACGCCGCCCGCCGCCGTTTTGGATCTCAGCGGAAATGCCTCTGTCGGAGACCTCAAGCTCCTGAACGGGAAAGCCGTTGCCAAGGGCGTGCTGGTCGTTTCCTGTGCCTGGCGTGCCGAGGGCGATCCGGCACTGCAAGGCCAGAGCGTGAACCTGAACTTCAATCAGGTGCTGGATGTGGACGGCCTGAGCGAGGACTGCCGCTGCCTCTGCGTGGCCGAGCCGGTGGGCTTTACGCTCACGGAGGGAGAAGGGGAGGAACCCAGCCGCCTGACTGCCAACCTGATGCTGCGCCTGCGGGCATGGAGGCCCTACCAGCTGCAGTGCGTGGCGGATGCCTTCTCCACGAAATTCGAGACAGAACAGACCCCGCAGACGGTACAGACGGAATCGCTGGCCTGCACCCTGGATAAGACCGTGACCCTGACCGGCTCCGGCCCTCTGCCGGACGCTGGAGCTAAAATTCTGGCCTGCTTTGCCTCCTTTGGCCCGGCCCTGCTGGCATACAGGGAAAATAACTGGGATCTGACCAGCCGGGTGACTGTGACTTCCTTTGGGGAGAACAGCCTTTCGGAGCTGGAAAGCTACGAAAAGGTGTTGGAGCTTGCCCTGCCGCTGGAGCGGGAGCTGCCCTCGGACGCGGAGCTGATCCCGGAGTGCTGGCTCCGTGCCGAGGATCTGCGCTGTGTCTGCGCAAACGGCACACTGGAGGTCACCCTTTCCGTCAAGGCAGAAGGGGCCATCCTACAGCGGAGCGGAAACACCTGTGTGGGCTCCATCGCGCTGGGGGAGCCGCTGACCCCGGCAGACCCGGAGATCAGCCTGCGCATCTATTATGCACAGGCGGGGGAGGAGCTGTTTGCCATCGCCAGACGATTCCATGTCTCCCCGGCCCAGATGCTTGCTGCCAACGACCTTGCAGAGGGAATTACTGCCATCGACGCGCCTCAAAGGCTTCTGGTGCCGGGAGCAGGGGGCTGATCTATCTGATTTTGTGCTTCACAGAAGAACAATTTAAGGTTAAAGTATGACTTATGAACTAAAAATGAACAAAAAACCTCCCGGACCTCTCCCAATTTGAGAAAGGCTCTGCTATAATAATTTTTGTCGTGTAAAAAAGCCTTTTGGATAAAGGAGAAGTTATGATCAAAAATATCGAGTTGGAGAAGGGTGCATACCAGTTTGATGCCAAGATGCCCCTTCGCCAGGCCATCCCGCTGGGCCTGCAGCATGTATTTGCCATGTTCGTGGGCAACCTGACCCCGCTTCTTATCATCACCAGTGCCTGCGGCATTGCAGGCGGTGAGTTTGCTGACCTGCAGGTCAGCCTGCTGCAGAACGCCATGTTCGTGGCCGGTGTGGTCACGCTGGTGCAGCTGTTCTCCATCGGCCCTGTGGGCGGCCAGGTCCCCATCATCATGGGAACCAGCTCCGGCTTCCTGGGCGTGTTCAACAGTGTGGCTGCTTCCATGGGCGGCGGCGTGCTGGCCTACGGTGCCATCATGGGCGCTTCCATCCTGGGCGGCCTGTTTGAGACTGTGCTGGGCTTCTTCCTCAAGCCCCTGCGCAAGTTCTTCCCCTCGGTGGTCACCGGCACGGTGGTGCTGTCCATCGGTCTATCCCTGATCTCCGTGGGTGTCAACTCCTTCGGCGGCGGCAACGCAGCCAAGGACTTCGGTTCCGCGGAAAACCTGCTGCTGGCCGTGTTCGTGCTGGTGGTGATCCTGTTCTTCAAGCATTGGACCACGGGCTTTCTGAGCTCCTCCTCCATCCTCATCGGCATTGTGGCGGGCTATCTGGCAGCCTTTATCATGGGCTTTGTCCTGCCCACCACCGGTGTCACTGCCGAGGGTGTGGAGTTCACCAAGGCATGGGTGCTGAACTGGAGCAAGGTGGCACAGGCCGACTGGTTTGCCATCCCCAAGCTGGTTCCCGTCAAGATCATTTTTGATATGCGCGCCATCCTGCCTGTGCTGATCATGTTCATCGTCACCGCTGTGGAGACCGTGGGCGATATCTCCGGCGTGATGGAGGGCGGCATGAGCCGTGAGGCCACCGATAAGGAGCTGTCCGGCGGTGTCATCTGCGATGGCCTGGGCTCTTCCTTTGCCGCCTGCTTCGGCGTTCTGCCCAACACCTCCTTCAGCCAGAACGTGGGTCTGGTCTCCATGACCAAGGTCGTCAACCGCGGTGCACTGGCTACCGGTGCCATCTTCCTGATCCTCTGCGGCCTGATCCCCAAGCTGGGCGCACTGGTCTCCATCATGCCGCAGGCCGTTCTGGGCGGTGCTGCCGTGATGATGTTCTCTTCCATCGTGGTGTCCGGCATCCAGCTCATTACCAAGGAAAAGATGACCCCGCGCACCCTGACCATCGTTTCCGTTGCACTGGGCGTGGGCTACGGCATGGGTGCCAATGCCAGCATCCTGGCACACACCCCCCAGTTCTTCCAGCTGATCTGCGGCGAGAGCGGCATCGTGCCCGCAGCCTTTGTGGCCATTGTGCTGAACGTGCTGCTGCCCAAGGACGATAAGGCCGTATAAACCTCTCAGTCACCTTCGGTGACAGCTCCCCTGACAGGGGAGCCAAGAAGTGCCCTTGCCTCTCCTGTCAGGTGACGCACCATTGCGCTGCAATGGCGGAGAGCTCCTCCAGAACTTCCGGCGTATCTGCATCCAGCAGTTCTTCCCGCCGCTGGGCGTAAACGATCTGTACCTGCTCAGGGTGAGCCTTGAGCACAACACTGCCGCCCTTGCCCTCGGGCAGGGTGCGCAGAGCGGGAAAATATCCGCATCCAAACAGAACGGGACTTCCGACAACAGTGTCCGGGCCATCTGCGGCCCGGGCTCCCAGCCGGAAGATCGCCCGCTCTGTTTCTTTTTGTGTCTGGGCAAAAGCAGTGATCAGGGCTTCCAGCGTCTCCCGCTGCAGCAGGGGCTGATCTCCGGGCAGGAAGATGCAGCCTGCAAGATTGGGGCATTGCTCCAGCAGCGCCTCCAGCCCCAGCCGAACAGTGTCGTTCCGGCCCGGCAGGCTGTGGAGCAGGCAGGGAACGGCCTGTGCATCACACAGGGCCTTTACCTTGGCAGAGCGGGTCACGACCACCCGGGCGGCAAGGGCAGGGGTGGCGGTGACCTCCAGCGCCCGGAAGAGCAGGGGGCGGCCCCCGAAATCGGCCAGCAGCTTGTTGGAGCCGAACCGCCGGGCCAGCCCCGATGCCATGATGACGCATCCCACCGAAGGGAGGGCGTTTTTTCTGCACAACTCTGCCATAAAATCTTTCCTCCTGAACCTGCCGGATCTGCGGCAGTCTTTCCAGTGGCATTATAAGGGATTTTGTGATAAAATAAAAGTAGCAATCGAAAAAAGAGAGGTACTGCGTATGATGACGATCCGGGAATACAAACGGGCCGAAAGCCTCGAGGAAGCCTGGCAGCTCAACCAGAAGCGAAACAATCGGGTCATCGGCGGCATGATCTGGCTCAAGATGGAGAATATCAATGTCGGCACCGCCATCGACCTGTCGGGCCTTGGGCTGGACAAAATTGAGGAAACGGCCGAGGGCTTTTCCATCGGGGCCATGGTGCCCCTGCGGCAGATCGAGCTCCACGAGGGGCTCAATGCCTACACGGAGGGCGCTGTGCGGGAATCTGTGCGCCACATTGTGGGCGTGCAGCTGCGCAACCTTGCCACCGTGGGCGGCAGCATTTACAGCCGTTTTGGCTTTTCCGATGTTCTGACCATGTTCCTGGCCCTGAACGCTTCGGTGGAGCTCTACAAGGGCGGCATCGTACCGCTTTCGGAGTATGCTCAGCGCCCGTACGACAGGGATATCCTGGTACGGGTCATCGTGCCGAAAGAGCAGGCAGCGTTCTGCTATCAGTCGGTGCGCAACAGCCAGACGGATTTTCCGGTGCTGACCTGTGCCGCCGCGAAAACGGCCGGGGGCTTCCGGCTTGCCATTGGTGCCCGGCCTGGCAAGGCAGTGCTGTATACCCTGCAGCCCAATGCCGCCGAAACGCCGGAGTTGACCGCCGCCCGCTTTGCCGCTGAGGTGCGGGCAAACATCCGGACGGAGAGCAACATGCGCGGCAGTGCGGAATACCGCAATCATCTGGCCGGGGTGCTGGTTAAGCGCGCTGTGCTGAAATTGGAAGGGAACAGGTGAGACAAGATGCAGGTGAATATTATTCTGAACGGAACCAAAGTCACGGCAGAGGCCGCACCGGACACCCTGCTCATCGATTTTGTCCGCGCACACGGCTGTTACAGTGTCAAGCGCGGCTGCGAGACCTCCAACTGCGGCCTGTGCACCGTCTTTCTGGATGATGTGCCGGTGCTGTCCTGCTCTGTGCTGGCCGCCCGTGCCGACGGCCACAGGGTGACCACGCTGGAGGGCCTGCAGGAGGAGGCTGCTGAGTTCGGTGCTTTTATCGCCGATCAGGGTGCAGAGCAGTGCGGCTTCTGCAACCCGGGCTTTATTATGAACGCCCTCGCCCTCTTCCGGGAAAAGGAATACCCCACTGAGGAGGAGATCAAGGAATATCTCGCGGGCAACCTCTGCCGCTGCTCCGGCTACGAGGGCCAGCTGCGGGGCATCCAGAATTTCCTCGCCTGGAAAAAAGCAAAACAGGAGGGTGCCGAATGAAAAACGTCAACAAAGCATTCCGCAAAAAGGATGCCATGCAGCTTGTGACCGGCAAGCCCGTTTACATGGATGATTTGGCCCCGGCAGACTGCCTGATCGTCAAGCTGTACCGCTCGCCCCATGCCAACGCCATGGTGGAGCGCATTGACACGTCCGTGGCCAAAAAGGTGCCCGGCATCGAGGCCATCTTCACCTGGGAGGATGTGGATCAGAACGCCCGCCGCTACACGCAGGCCGGCCAGACCTACCCCGAAGCCAGCCCCTACGACCGCCTGGTCATTGACCGCCACGTCCGCTTTGTGGGGGACGTGGTGGCCATTGTGGTGGGCAAGGATGAGAAGTGTGTCGAGAAGGCCATGAAGCTCATCAAGGTGGAGTATCAGGTGCTGGAGCCGGTGCTGGATTTCCACACTGCGAAGGACAACCCCATCCTTGTCCACCCGGAGGACAACTGGGAGAGCCTGAGCCCCGTGGGTGCCGACAACAAGCGCAACCTCTGTGCCCACGATGCGTGCGGCGACGGCGACATCGATGCTGTGCTGGCAAAGTGCGATGTTGTCATCGACCGTGTCTACCACACCAAGGCTTGTCAGCAGGCCATGATGGAGACCTTCCGCACCTGCTGCTGGATGGACCTGTACGGACGGCTGAACATCCTCAGCTCGACCCAGATCGTGTTCCACACCCGCCGCAATGTGGCAAACGCCCTGCACATCCCCAAATCCATGATCCGCGTCATCAAGCCCCGCATCGGCGGCGGCTTTGGTGCCAAGCAGACGGCGGTCTCGGCCATCTATCCGGCCTTTGTTACCTGGAAGACCAAGAAGCCCTGCAAGCTGATCTTCACCCGCGAAGAGAGCCAGACCGCATCTTCGCCCCGCCACGAGATGGAGATGCACGTCCGTCTGGGTGCCACCAAGGACGGCATCGTGAAGGGCATCGACCTCTACACCCTGTCCAACACCGGTGCCTACGGCGAGCACGGCCCCACAACGGTGGGCCTTTCCGGCCACAAGTCCATCCCGCTGTACGGCAAGGCCGAAGCCTTCCGTTTTGTCAGCGACGTGGTCTACACCAACCACATGTCTGCCGGTGCGTACCGCGGCTATGGTGCGACCCAGGGCCTGTTTGCAGTGGAATCTGCCGTCAACGAGCTGGCCGCCAGACTTCACATGGACCCCTTCAAGATCCGTGAAATGAACATCGTCAAAGAGGGCGATGTAATGCCCGCCTATTACGGCGCTGTGAACACCAGCTGCGCGCTGGACCGCTGCCTGAAAAAAGTCCACGAGATGATCGACTGGGACAACAAGTACCCTGTGCGCGACCTTGGCAATGGCAAGGTGCGCGCCGTGGGTATGGGCATGGCCATGCAGGGCTCCGGCATTTCCGGCATGGATGTGGGCAGTGCAACCCTCAAGGTAAACGATGACGGTTTCTACTCCCTCATCATCGGCGCTGCCGATATGGGCACCGGCTGTGACACCACGCTGGCTCAGATCGCCGCCGAGGTGCTGGACTGTGACCTGGACAATATCACCGTCTTTGGCGCGGATACCGACACCTCGCCCTATGATTCCGGCTCCTACGCTTCCTCTACCACCTATGTCACCGGCAAGGCAGTGGAGAAGTGCGCCCTGCGGCTGCGCGGCCAGATCTGCAAGCTGGGCGCGGAGCTGCTCCAGACGACCGAAGATGCCGTGGATTTTGACGGCAAGTTCGTCTCCCTGAACGCAGACCCGGAGAAGAGGGTCTCTCTCTCTGAGGTGGCCTTCGCCTCCCAGTTCGGCCACATGGTGCCGCTGGAGATCACCGAGACCCACACCTCGCCCCTTTCGCCCCCGCCCTACATGGTCGGTGCAGCTGAAATTGAGCTGGATAAGGAGACTGGCGAGGTCAAGGTGGTGGATTATGCCGCCTGCGTGGACTGCGGCACCCCCATCAACCCCAACCTGACCCGTGTGCAGGCCGAGGGCGGCATCCTGCAGGGCATTGGCATGGCTCTGACCGAGAACATCACCTACGATGCCAAGGGTTGGCCGATGGAGAACTCCTTTATGCAGTATAAGATCCCCGCCCGTGTGGACATCGGCCACATCCGGGTGGAGTTTGAGAGCAGCTACGAGCCCAACGGCCCGTTTGGTGCAAAATCCATCGGTGAGGTGGTCATCAACACCCCGCTGCCCGCCATCGCGGATGCCATCTACAATGCCATCGGCACCCGCTTCTATGAGCTGCCCATCACCCCGGAGCAGGTCGCCATGGCGGTGGAAGAAAACCGCTGATGCTTTCGGAAAAACAATTTCCGTTTCTGGCAGAAAAGGGCCATGTAGTCTCGCTGGTGGGCGGCGGCGGAAAAACCACCCTGCTCTATGCCTTTGCCCGGCATTGTGCCGCCAAAGGCTGGCGGGTGCTGGTGAGCACCACCACCCACATCCGGCAGCCGGGGGAGAATTATGCCGCAGATGAAGCCGCTCTTGCGTCCCTCTGGGCAGCAGGGCGATATGCCGTGGCCGGTGTCCCGGCAGAGCAGGGCAAGCTGACCGCCCTGCCGCCGGAGCAGTTGACCTGCTGGATGGCACAGGCGGATATGGTTCTTCTGGAAGCGGACGGTGCAAAACGGATGCCCTGCAAAGTTCCGGCGGCCCATGAACCGGTGCTGCTGCCGGAAAGCGATATCGTGCTGGCCGTGGCCGGGTTGTCCGCGCTGGGCAGACCTCTGCGGGAGGTCTGCTTCCGGCTGGAGCAGGCCTGCGCCCTGCTGGGCGCTGCCCCCGAAACGCTTCTGACCCCGGAGCTGCTGGCAAGGCTGCTGGCCAGCGAGAAGGGAGGACGAAAACTGGTAGGGAACCGCCGTTTTTCTGTGGTGCTCAATCAGGCGGATGCCCCCGCCCGCATTGTCGCAGGCGAACAGACCCTCGCGCTCTTGCACGAAAAATATGAGGTGCAGGGCGTGTTGGCTTATTTTGATGAAAGAGAGCGTGCATGAAATGGCAGAACAAGGCCCCATTGTCTTCTGCACCGGCGGCGGATGCACCGCCAAGCTGGGTGCCGGGGTACTGAGCCGCATTCTGGAAAAGCTGCCCCGGGGCGAAAAAGATCCCGACCTTCTGGTTGGCTACGACAGCCGGGACGATGCTGCCGTCTACCGCATTACAGAGGACATTGCTCTGGTGCAGACGGTGGATTTCTTCCCGCCGATGGTCGATGACCCCTATACCTTCGGGCAGATCGCCGCGGCCAATGCCCTGAGCGATGTCTACGCCATGGGCGGTGAGGTCAAAACGGCACTGAATCTCGTCTGCTTCCCCGAGAGCATGGATCTGAACGTGTTGGGGGAGATCCTGCGCGGCGGTGCCGAAAAGGTGGCCGAAGCCGGGGGTACGCTGGCGGGTGGGCACTCCATTGCCGATACCGGCGTGAAGTACGGCCTGTCGGTGACCGGTCTTGTAGACCCGCACCGCCTGACGGCCAACGATACCGGCCGCCCGGGCGACAAGCTTCTTCTGACCAAGGCGCTTGGCGTGGGGCTGATCTGCACCGCCAACCGGGTGGGCGAAGCCGCTCCGGAGCAGATGGAAGCCGCCGTCCGTTCCATGACCACCCTGAACAAAACGGCGGCAGAGATCGCACGCAGGTACGAGGTGCACGCCGCCACGGATGTGACCGGGTTCAGCTTCCTGGGCCATCTGCACGAGATGATGGGGGAGAAGCTCTCCTGCGTCATTGATGCCCATGCGGTGCCGGTGCTGCCCGGTGCGTGGGAGGCCGCAGATGCCTGCCTGTACACCGCCGCCGGTCAGCGCAACCGCAACCACACCGGGCCCTTTGTCCGGTTTGAGAAAGTGCCCTTCCCGATGGAAGAGATCCTGTTTGATCCCCAGACCTCCGGCGGCCTGCTGTTTGCCGTGGCCCCGCAGGATGCCGCTGCCCTGGAAGCAGAGCTGCAGGCGGCGGGTCTGCCCGCAAAAATCGTGGGCACCATTGGGGAAAAGCAGACACCGGAGATTACAGTAACATACGAATGAGGGAGGAACAACCGATGATCAAGATCGATGCCCGTGGAGATGCCTGTCCGCTGCCCGTGGTCAAGGCCAAAAAGGCCATTGCAGAGCTGCACGGCCCCGGCGAGGTGGAAGTGCTGGTGGACAATGAGATCGCTGTCCAGAACCTGACCAAGATGGCCCAGCAGAAGGGCTATCTGTCCAGCTCCGAAAAACTGGCCGAGCAGGAATACCGTGTCCGCTTTACCATCAAGGACACGCCTGCTGCGGAAACCGCTGTGCCGGGCAAGGTGAAACAGCAGGCAGAAGCGGAAACCTGCATCCCGGATGCCCGCACCGATACAGTGGTGGTCATCGCGTCCGACAAGATGGGGGAGGGGGCCGAGGAGCTGGGCAAGACCCTGCTCAAGGCCTTCGTGTTTTCCCTGACCCAGCAGGACAAGCTGCCCAAGACGATCCTCTTCTATAACGGCGGCGCGTCCCTGACCTGTGAGGGTTCGCCCATGCTGGAAGACCTGAAGGCACTGGAAGCTGAGGGCGTGGAGATCCTGACCTGCGGCACCTGCCTGAACTACTACGGCATAACGGAAAAGCTGGCCGTGGGCGGCGTGACCAATATGTATGTCATCGCTGAAAAGATGCTGAACGCCGGGAACGTGGTCAAGCCGTGATCTACCTTGACAACGCCGCAACCACCTTGTACAAGCCCCCGGAGGTGGGGCAGGCAATGCTGGATGCGTTGCAGACAGCGGGCAACCCGGGCCGTGGAGCCCATGCGCCCACCCTGCACGCCTCCCGCATCGTCTACGAGACCCGGGAAGCGCTGGCCCAGCTCTTCCACGCCGAAGGCCCGGCCTGCATCGCCTTTGCATCCAATGCGACCCAGGCGCTGAACACGGCCATCAACGGGCTCTTTGGCCCGGGGGATCATGTCATCACTACGGTCTGTGAGCACAATTCCGTCCTGCGGCCCCTCTACCGCCTCCAAAGGCAGGGGGGTGAGGTGAGTTTTGTGGATGTGGACGCAAACGGTGTGCTCTGCTATGCGCAGTTTGAGCAGCTGCTCCGTCCAAACACCAGGGGAGTGGTTGTGACCGGTGCTTCCAATGTCACCGGAAACCGCACGGACCTGGCGTTCGTATCCGCTTTTGCAAAAAAGCACGGCCTGTTGTTTCTCGTGGATGCCGCCCAGACAGCGGGTGCCATGCCGGTGGATGTGCAGGCCCTGGGGATCGATGTGCTCTGCTTTACCGGGCACAAGGCGCTGCTGGGCCCGCAGGGCACCGGCGGGCTGTATGTCCGGCCCGGGCTGCAGGTTGCCCCCCTTGTGGTGGGCGGCAGCGGAGTCCACAGCTTTGATGAACGCCACCCCGTCGAAATGCCCACTGCTTTGGAAGCCGGAACGCTGAATGTGCCGGGGATCGCCGGGCTGGGGGCCGGGGTGCGCTGGCTCCTGACACAGGGCGTGGAAGCGTTGGAAACAAAAGAAAATGCGCTTGCACGCCTGTTTTACGAAACTGTCCGGGAAATTCCCGGTGTGCGGCTTTATGGTGACTTCACTGCGCCGCGTGCGCCCATCGTCTCACTGAACCTGGCGGGCGAGGATTCCGCCCGGGTGGCGGATGCGCTCTGGGAAGAGTACGGCATCTGTGTGCGGGCCGGTGCGCACTGTGCTCCGCTGATGCACAAGGCGCTGGGCACCGTGGAGCAGGGTGTGGTGCGGTTCAGCTTCTCCCACACCAACACCCGGGAGGAGGCGCTTGCCGCTGCCCGTGCGGTGCGCAGCCTGGCGGAGGAATAAATAATGCGTGCAAAGAGACCCTATATCGTGTTATCCTTCCGCACCACAGTGGAAGCGATGGCATGGGAAAAACACTGCGAAGCGGAACGCATCCCCGGGCGGCTCATTCCGCTGCCCCGGGAGCTCTCTGCCGGGTGCGGCCTTGCGTGGCGGATGCCGCCCGAGGACTGGCAGCTGTGGCAGAGCCGCATCGACCCCGCTGCCTATGATGCCGCAGCGGTGGTAGAACAATAACAAATAAAGGAGAATTGGATGGGAAACCGTTCTTTTTTCAATGCACTCCATGACCGGGAGGGGGATTTTCTGCTGGCCACGGTGCTGGAAGGCCCGTCGCAGGGGGAACGTGTCCTGCTGCGGAACACAGCACCGGTCTGGCCGGAGAAACTGCCTGCGTTCTGGGGGGAGCATCTGCCTGCCCTGGCGGCTGTGACCTCCAGTGGAATTCTGAAATCAGCCGGACATCGCATCTTTGTGGAACGCTTTGGCGCGGCTCCGCGGCTTGTGGTCTGCGGCGGCGGCCATGTGGGCGCGTCGGTGGTGCGGCTGGCAAAGCTGCTGGGCCTGCCGGTCACAGCGCTGGAGGACCGCCCCGAGTTTGCGGAGGAGCTGCGTCAGGCCGGGGCCGATGCTGTGCTCTGCCTGCCCTTTACAGAGGGGCTTGCGCAGATCCCCGGCGGGCAGGAGACATACTTTGTGGTCGTGACCCGTGCCCACAGCTGTGATATTGCCTGCCTGCGTTCTATTCTGCAAAAGCCCGCCGCCTATGTGGGCATGATGGGCAGCCGGAAGCGTGCGGCTCTGGTGCACACACAACTGGCCGAGCTGGGGCTGCCGCAAGAGCGCATTGATGCCCTGCACGCGCCCATTGGGCTTTCCATTGGCGCAAAAACCGCACAGGAGATTGCACTTTCTATTCTTGCGGAGATCGTCTCCGTTAAAAACAGCCGCCAGCAGACCGAGGGCTTTTCCCCGGCGCTGCTGGCCGCGCTGGAACAGCAGACCGCCCCGGCGGTGCTGGCGACCATCGTAGGCCGCCATGGCTCCACGCCACGGGAGGAAGGCTCCAAGATGTTGGTCCTGCCCGATGGCTCTGCCGTGGGCAGCGTGGGCGGCGGCATCATGGAGTACCGCACCCAGCAGCTGGCGCGGGAATTGCTGGAGCCGGGGGCTGCCCCGTGCAGGCTGGCTGCCTTTACCACAGAGGGGGCCAGCGATGCCGCCGCCATTGCGGCCTGCGGCGGCTCCATGGAAGTCTTTTTGCAGCGTCTGGAACCGGAGGGATGAGCCATGAAGCGTGATGACCTGATCGTTGTCCGGGGCGGGGGAGACCTTGCCACCGGTGTTGTGCATCGGCTCTGGTCGGCTGGCCTGCGGGTGCTGGTGCTGGAGACGGCCCACCCCGCCGCCATCCGTCGGCAGGTGTCTCTCTGCGAGGCTGTTTACGAAGGCGAGACCGCTGTGGAAGGAATGCGGGGCATCCGGGTGGAGACGCTGGCGGATGCCGATGCCGTCTGGGCACAGAACGCAGTGCCGGTCCTGATAGACCCAACGGGTGCTTGCCTGCCGCAGGCAAGGCCAGCTGTTCTGGTGGATGCCATCATCGCAAAGAAAAATCTGGGCACCACCCGGGAGATGGCTCCGCTGACCATTGCCCTTGGCCCCGGCTTTGCGGCGGGGCAGGATGTGGACGTGGTGGTGGAGACCAAGCGCGGCCACAAGCTGGGCCGCATCATCCGGGAGGGATCTGCCGCACCCAACTCCGGCGTGCCGGGCATCATCGGTGGCTATGGTGCCGAGCGTGTGCTTCATGCACAGGCCGCGGGTATCTTCCGCAACCTGCATTCTATCGCTGATTTTGTGGAGGTGGGCGAGGCTGTGGCCGAGATCGAAACGCCGGACGGTCAGCGTCTGCCGGTGGTCACACAGATCTCCGGCATCCTGCGGGGGCTGCTGCGGGATGGCTACCCGGTGACCAAAGGGTTCAAGGTAGCTGATGTGGACCCCCGCCGCGCAGAGCTGGAAAACTGCTTCCTCATCTCGGATAAGGCCCGCTGCATTGCGGGCAGTGTGCTGGAACTGATTGCCGCAGAGTGCTGGAACTAAAAGAAACGGGACTGTTTTTGCAACAGCCCCGTTTCTTTGTTACTCTGTCAGTTTGGTGATGAGCATCTGATAGATCTCGTTGCCCTTGAGGATGAACTGCTTCTTGACCAGATCGGCACTCAGCCGGTCAGGCGTGCCGATGTCCAGACAAAACAGCTCCTGATCCAGTGCCTTGATGGTGCAGCGGATGGAGCAGTGGCCGTCCGGCTTTTCGGTGATGCGGGCGCTGTACTCGGCTTCCTTGCGGGTCCAGGTCTGGCTGCGCAGAACCGCCGCCACCGCGCGCTCCCGCACACTGCGGGGTAGGTCATAGGCAAGCTCCTGCGCGACCTTGCGTCCTTTTTCGGTGATGGAATAGCGATCTTCCTTCAGCGTGACCAGCTGCTGGCGGGTGATATCATCCAGACAGGAGCCGATCTCAAAATAGTTGACCAGCTGTTCTTCCATCAGCGCGTTCTCGATCTCCGTCCGGGTGATCGGCCCGGCATTCTTTACCAGATAACACAACAGCAACCGGATCTCCGTGCTGTCGGTCAGCCCGCCGGGACGAACACCGGCGGTAAAAGCATCGTTGGCGGCCATCGTTCTGCACATCCCCCTGTCATTTCAAATTGCTGCCCGGCACTGCCTCAGGGCAGGCCGTAAAGAATCACTTTCTTATAGTATAAAGGGTTTCAGACAGGATTGCAAGCCGCAACCGCAAAATCTGTTTCAATGCGCTTGCGGCTTTCGGGGGTGGAATACAGCCAGTGGTCGATATGCCCCTCGGTGATGAAATAGCGCAGGTCGAACCGGTGGCTCTGGCCCAGGCTGTGGTTGACGATGACCAGCTTGATCTTCATTTTATCGGGCAGGATGTTTTTGATGTAGACGCTCACCGCCTGCCCGGGGTGCAGGTCGGGGCAGGTCTCGGCAAGGCCGGCCAGATTGGGGGCGATCTCCACAAAGGTGCCGTATTCCTCCACGCTCCGCACAATGCCCACCACGGTCTCGCCCACGGTGAACCCGGCGGCGTTCTCCTCCCAGGTGCCCAGCAGCTCACGGATGGTCAGCACGAATCGCCCCTGCACATCCCGGCTTTTGATGGCGCACAGGATCTGCTGGCCCACACTCACCCGGTCGGCAGGGGAGGAGATGCGGCTGACCGACATGCAGTCGATGGGCAGCAGGGCGCTGATGCCGCACCCAACGTCACAAAAGGCACCAAACGGCTCGATGTGGGTCACAGTGCAGGGCAGGATGTCCCCGGGCTGTAAGGTGTCCAGATACTCTGCCTTGCACATCCGCTGTGCCTCAGCCCGGGAAAGCAGGTAGCAGGGCTGGCCGTTTTCCCCGGTCTCCATCCCTTCAATCACAAAGCAGGTGGGGCGGCCCACCCGCGTCAGCACCGCAATGTCCCGCACGGTGCCGCTCTCGGCCCCATCGGCACACTGACCAAAGGGCATCACGGCCTTTACCCCGCCCAGGTCGAACCGGAGCTGGCGCTGGGTGTCAAAGGCAAGGGCAGTGCTCTGTAAAATTTCGCGGCTGGCGATGGCGGCGCGCAGTTCTGCGGGGCTGAGCCGGTCTGCGGAACGGTAATTGCCTTCAGTACGAAATGTCTGCATCATGGTTTGTTCCTCTTTCTGTGTTATTTTAGCGTTTTCCGCTGCACGTCGGCACACAAAGCAGGTGTCGGCATTAAAACTCTATGCGCGGACAATTGCATTTTATACGAGTTTGGTTTATACTATATCTGTATGTGCGGCATGGAAACCTGCTGCACAGGGTACTGCCCCGCAAAGGGGCGGCAGGAGGGAAAGAAATATGGATATCGCAGTGGGAGATACCATCCAGACCCGCAAAAAACACCCGTGCGGAGCTTCCAGCTTCGAGGTGCTCCGGGTCGGTATGGATTTCAAGATCCGCTGCACGGGCTGCGGCCGTGAGGTCATGCTGCCCCGCGCGAAAATTGAAAAAAACATCAAGAAAGTGCTCAAGCCCGGCGCTGCCGAGTAACCATTGGGTCATGTAAGGAGAACTGCACAGTATGTCAAGACTGCTTTCCCAAATGGAGGCTGTCAGCCACCGGTTTGAAGAACTTTCCATCCGCCTGAACCAGCCGGAAACAGCGGCAGATCCCGCACTGTTCCGCCGCTTGATGCAGGAGTATCACGAGGCGGAACCTGTGGTGCAGGCCTATCAGGCCCTGACCACGGCGCAGGATCATCTTGCTCAGGCCAAAGCCCTGCTCGAGGGCGAGACCCTTGATCCGGACTTTAAGGAAATGGTACAGCAGGAGATCGGCGAAAAAAGTCAGGAAGTGGCGCAGCTGGAAAATAATCTTAAAATTTTGCTGCTGCCCAAGGATGTCAACGATGATAAAAGTGTCATCATGGAGCTGCGCGGCGGTGCGGGCGGCGAAGAAGCCGCGCTGTTTGCCCACAGCCTGATGCGGATGTACACCATGTACGTCCAGAGCAGGGGCTGGGAGCTGGAGGTGCTGAACCTCAACGAGACGGAGCTGGGCGGTGTCAAGGAAGCCATCCTTGCCGTGAACGGCGCAGGGGCCTATAACCGGCTCAAGTATGAGAGCGGGGTGCACCGTGTCCAACGTGTGCCCGAGACCGAAACGCAGGGCCGCATCCACACCTCCACGGCAACCGTGGCGGTGATGCCGCAGGCCGAAGAGGTGGATCTTGTCATCGACCCCAAGGATCTGCGCATCGATACCTTCCGCTCCTCGGGTGCGGGCGGCCAGCACATCAACAAAACGTCCAGCGCCATCCGGGTCACGCACATCCCAACCGGAATGGTGGTGGAGTGCCAGAACGAGCGCAGCCAGTTCCAGAATAAGGATAAGGCACTGGAGGTCCTGCGCAGCCGCCTGCTGGCCCAGAAGCAGAAGGAACAGCAGGATGCCATCAATGCCAACCGCGCGGGGCAGGTGGGAACCGGTGACCGCAGCGAGAAGATCCGGACTTACAACTTCCCGCAGGATCGCTGCACTGACCACCGCATTGGCCTGACGGTCCACAATCTGGATAAGATCATGGACGGCAATCTGGACGAGATCATTGATGCACTGGCAACCCATGAACAGGCTGAAAAACTGCGTCAGCTCAACGCACAGGCTGAATGATACTGCAGTGAAAAATAACATGCTTGCGTTGATTTGATGATTGAAAAGTATTTTTACTTTACAGATAGAAAGAACGATGAATCGCATGAAAATGAAAACTGAAATTTTACCTGCTGAGGGCGAAGCAATCGCCAAAGCGGCTGATCTGCTGCGCAGAGGGGAGCTGGTGGCCCTGCCCACCGAGACGGTCTACGGCATTGCCGCCGATGCACGCAACGGCGCGGCAGTCGCAAAGATCTTTGTGGCCAAGGGCCGCCCGCAGGACAACCCCCTGATCGTCCATGTCACCGGCCCGGAGATGCTGCCCGGCCTTGTCAGCGAGGTGCCTGAGCGTGCCCAGCTGCTGATGGCCGCGTTCTGCCCCGGCCCTCTGACCATCATCATGCCCCGCGGCCCGGAGGTGGCCGCGGAGTGCTGTGCCGGTCTGGACACGGTGGGCATCCGGATGCCCAGCCACCCGGTGGCACGGGCTGTCATTGCGCAGAGCGGCTGTGCCTTTGCGGCCCCCAGCGCGAACCTTTCCGGCAAGCCCAGCCCCACCAACGCACAGGATGTGTTCACCGATATGGATGGCCGTCTGCCCCTGATCCTGGATGGCGGCGAGTGCGATGTGGGTGTGGAGAGTACCGTGATCTCTGTGGTAGGCGAAAAGCCCACCTTGTTCCGCCCCGGCCATATCACGCTGGAAGATCTGGAGCGCGCTCTGGGTGAGGAGGTCGAGGTCTCCAAAGCCATCCTCGAAAAGCTGCCCGAGGGTGCTGTTGTCCGCAGCCCCGGCATGAAGTATAAGCATTACGCCCCTAAGGCAGATGTCACCCTGCTGGACGGCACCTTTGAGCAGTTCAAGGCCTATGTGGATGCCCATGCCGACCAGAACCCCAGCTGCCTCTGCTTTACCGGCGAGGCCGAAAAGCTCGGCTGGCCCTGCGTGGAGTATGGCAGGGAGGGCGATGGTGCCGATCAGGCAAAGCATATCTTCCGCAGCCTGCGCGCCCTGGATGAGCAGGGGGACGGGGTGGTCTATGCCCGCTGCCCCAAAAAGGACGGCCTGTCCATGGCGGTGTACAACCGCCTGATCCGTGCAGCAGCGTTCCGGGTGATCCAGCTATGATCACGCTTGGGATCACCGGCCGCAGCGGCTGCGGCAAATCGACCGTGACGGCGGTGTTTGCCGCCCATGGTGTCCCGCTGGTGGATGCTGACCAGATCTCCCGCGAGATCCTGCTGCCCGGTTCTCCGCTGCTGCCAGTGTTGGCCCAGCGGTTCGGGGCAGATATCCTGTATGCCGACGGCAGCCTGAATCGCCGCCTGCTGGCAGACCGCGCCTTTGCTGCGCCGGAAGGAAAGGCCGCTCTGGATTCTCTCGTGCTTCCGGAGATCATCCGGCGGGTCTGCAGATTGAAGCAGGCCGCCCGGGAAGCCGGAGCACCGCTTTTTGTGATAGACGGAGCCGTGATCGTGGGCACTGATGCGGAAAAAGAGTGCGACCACCTCTGCGTGGTCACTGCGCCCTTTGCCACCAGTGTGGCCCGCATTGCGGCCCGGGACGGTATCGCCCCGGAGATGGCGGCACGGCGGCTCAACGCCCAGACCCCGGAAGAGGTCCTGCTTGCCAGGGCCGATCTTGTCCTGCGCAACGATGCTGACCTTGCTTCGCTGGAAGCGGCGGCAGCGGCGCTCTGTGAGCAGCTGCAGGCTGAGGGTGCACGGAAAGGGGGCGCGGACACGTCGCTTTGAAAAAGTTTTTGAAAACGCTGGTGCTGCTCTTTCTGCTCTGTGTGGTCCTGCTGGCGCTGCCGCCGGTGCGCCGTCAGGTGGAACAGCGGCTCTACCCGCGGAAATACAACGACCTTGTGGAGCAGTACGCCGCCGAGTATGACCTTGACCCGCTGCTGGTCTATTCCTTCATCCGCACCGAGAGCGGCTTTGACCCGGGCGCAACTTCCAGTGTCGATGCGCGCGGCCTGATGCAGATGACAGAGGAGACCTTCCTCTGGCTCCGCAGTAAGCTGGGCCTGGGGGAGGAGGTTTCCTTTGGCAACCTGTACGACCCTGATGTGAGCATCCGCTTTGGATGCTATTACCTCCACCTCTGCCTGGTGCGTTACAACGGCGATATCTCCACGGCCGCCGCAGCCTACCACAGCGGGTGGGGCACTGTGGATGCCCTGCTTCAGAAGGAGGAACATTCAGAGGACGGGTTGACCCTGTCGGGTTTCCCCTATAACCAGATGCACCACTATGTGGAAAAGATCACCGCCTGCTATGCCAAGTACACCGAGCTGTACGGAGCCTGAGCAGGCTGCAAACCCGCTTGAACCGGCTTGCGCCGGTTTGAAATATTTAGGAATACCGAAAGAGAAAGGCAGGAGAAATTCTATGGCAGAAAAAACTCCGAACCAGCAGCTGGCTGAAAAGCTGCTCTATAAGCCTGCTTACGTCGCCGATAAGGACGCTGACGTGAAGCAGAAGGCCCACGACTTTGCCGAGGGCTACAAGAAGTTCCTGGATGCAGGCAAGACCGAGCGCGAGGTCGCCGCCGAGAGCGAGCAGATGCTCAAGGATGCAGGCTACCAGCAGTTCGACCCGAAAAAAACCTACAAGCCCGGCGACAAGATCTACTTTGTCCAGTGCAACAAGGCTGTGGTGGCTTCCACCATCGGTACCAAGAGCTTTGAGGATGGCTTCCATCTGGTCATTGCCCACACCGACAGCCCCCGTCTGGACCTGCGTCCCACCCCGCTGTATGAGTCTGACCACCTGAGCTACTTCAAGACCCATTACTACGGTGGTATCCGCAAGTATCAGTGGGGCACTATCCCTCTGTCCATCCACGGCGTGTTCACCCGTGAGGATGGCTCCACCGTCACCGTCCGTGTGGGCGAGGATGAGAACGATCCCGTCTTCTGCATCACCGACCTGTTGCCCCATCTGGGTGCCGAGCAGAACGCCCGTCCCCTGAAGGACGGCATCAAGGCTGAGGAGCTGAACATCCTCATCGGCTCCGATGCTGTTGATGACGAGAACGTCAAGGAAGCTGTCAAGCTGAACACCATGATCCTGCTCAACGAGAAGTACGGCATCACTGAGAAGGAGTTCATGCGCGCTGAGATCGAGATCACCCCGGCTTACAAGAGCCGCGACGTTGGCTTCGACCGCTCCATGGTGGGCGGCTATGGCCACGATGACCGTGTGGACGCTTATCCCGCACTGATGGCCGAGATCGAGACCAAGAACCCCGCTTACACCACTGTCTGCGTCCTGACCGATAAGGAAGAGATCGGCTCCGACGGCGTGACCGGTATGCAGAGCATGTACGCCTTCCACTTCATGCAGGAGCTCTGCCGTACCGCCGGTCAGGATGATATCCTGGCCTTCCGTCACAGCGTCTGCCTGTCCGCTGACGTGACCGCTGCCTACGATCCCACCTGGGCAAGTGCATTCGAGCCTATGAACGGCACTTATGCAGGCCGCGGCGTTGCCATCTTCAAGTACACCGGCGGCGGCAGCAAGGGCTCCGCAAGCGATGCCTGCGCTGAGCTGGTCAGTGATATTACCCGGATGCTGGACAACGGTAACGTTGCATGGCAGATCGGTGAGCTGGGCCGTCTGGATCTGGGCGGCGGCGGTACCATCGCCAAGTATGTCGCAAACCGCGGCATCCCCGTGCTGGATATCGGTGTGCCTGTGCTGTCCATGCACGCTCCCTTCGAGGTCATCCATAAGAACGACCTGTACATGGCTTACCGTGCCTTCTCCCTGTTCAACAACGCACAGTAAGCGCGATCCAGAATGAATGCCCCGGCAGGTTTTGCGCCCGCCGGGGCATTTTTGCGCTATTTTTTGAAAAATGCTTGACCTTCAACCGACTTTATGGTGTAGTGTAAGGGCGGAGGTGAAGCAAATGAACATCAAACAGGCTGCGGAACAGAGTGGAGTTTCCAGCCCCAACATCCGCTTCTACGAAAAAGAAGGGCTGATGACCCCTGCCCGTAACCGGGGCAATGCCTACCGGGATTACACCGCCGGGGATATCCGGACCCTGAAACTGATCCGGATGCTTCGGATGCTGGATATGCCGCTGCCCGTAATACAGAGGGTCCTCAACGGGGAACAGCCGCTGAGCGAAGCACTTCAGGCACAGCAGGCGGTACTGGAGCAGCAGGCGGCACAGCTGGCGGGTGCGATCCGCTTTTGCGCAGAGCTGACCCAACAGACTCCTCAGGTGGATCAGCTGGATGTGGACGACTGCCTGAAACGGATGCAGGACCCGCAGGAGCCGGGCAGATTTTTCTCCGGCTGGCTCAGGGATTACCGTACCGTGGCAGAAAACGAACAGAAAAAACGCTTTTTCATCGTATCGGAACAGTCCATCAATACCCCGGAGGATTTTGCAGCCGTGCTGCTGCGCTATGGGGAAGCTCAAGGGAGCCCCGTCTGCATCACAAAAGGGGGAATGTACCCGGAGTTTGAGTGGCACGGTATCCGGTATAAGGCATGGCGCGGGCAGGGCCGCTATTGCGATTCTATCTGCTGCGAAGCACTCTTCCCGGAATCTCTCAAAACGGGACTGCCGCTCAGGCGGGAACGCCTGCTGCGCTGGCTACAGCGGCTGCTCCCTGTGGCAGTGGCCGCTATGGTGCTGGGAACACTTGCTCTACGCGGCAGAATGTGAACCCCTGATCCCGATACCACTGGATGATGTCCGGCAGCGCCTCGGCGGTGGTGCGGGTGGTGGCAGAATCATGCATCAGAACGATGCACTGGGTCTGCTCGCCGGTCTCACGCACCACATTCCGGTAGATGGTTCCGGCACTGGGCTTGCCGCCCACGGCATCCTCAGCGCAGACATTCCAGTCTACATAGGCATATCCCTTCTCGGCACACTGCTGTTTCAGCTCGGCCATCACACCGCGCCCGCCGTAGCGGCGGCTGACCGTGTTGGTGCTGCCGCCCGGAAAGCGCAGGTAATGCAGAGAAGCTGTGTTGACATAGGGCGAGATGCGCTCTTTCAACAGGGTGATATCCTGCCAGTAAGCATCTGCACTCTGGTAGATGTCACTGTATTCATGGGAAGCAGAATGCAGCGCGATCTGGTGGCCTGCTGCCGCTGCATCCGCAATGAGCGGCAGGTACTTTTCATTGTAGCCCGTGGCCACCACAAAAAAGGTGGCCTTGACCCCGGCGGCGTTCAGCGCATCCAGAACCGCCGGGGTCGTTTTGCTGGGGCCATCATCGAAGGTCAGGCAGACCCATTTCTCCGGCACCGGCTCCTCCTGCGGCAATGAGCTTGCAGGGGCTGCCTCCGGAGCAGGGGAGACAAAGCCGGTATCCGGTACCGGGGTCAGGTCGCTTTCCTGGCAGCCGGGCCCCACCGGCACAGCAAAGAACAGCCCCAGCCCAAAGCCTGCCGCTGCGCCCGCCAGAAGCAGAGCTGCCCCGCGAAATAAAAACTTCCCGTTTGCTCTCAGCCATGAAACCATCTCCCAAACCTCCTTGACAAATCGCATTGGATCTGCAGTATCTCTTATAGGATATGACCCGCTGAAAATTTGTAGAATACAAAAGCAGGCAGAGGAATTGACATTTCCCGCAAAAATTGATAAACTAAATAAGTTCTCCATGCAGGAGTGGCGGAATGGCAGACGCGCTGGTTTTAGGCACCAGTTCCCAGTGAGTGAGGGTTCAAGTCCCTTCTCCTGCATACACAAAACGGCAGGCCCTTGGATAGAATCCGGGCCTGCCGTTTTGTTTGTGGCTTTGGTTGGAAAGCATAAGAAAAGCCCACGATCTATCGCTAGACCGTGGGATTTCTTTTATGCGAGGGAGGGGACTCGAACCCCCAAGGATAAACCACACGCACCTCAAACGTGCGCGTCTGCCAGTTCCGCCACCCTCGCACAACTATAAAATTGTTGCAATCCTGGATTTCTGAGGCTTGAAACCGTTGTTGCGGACTGCTTGAATATACTACCACATTACCCCGGGAAAGTCAAGCGATTTTGATAGAAATTTCCTCGTTTCATATTCGATCGTGTCCCGGTGCATACTAGAACAAATTATCACCGGGGAGGCAGGACCGTGAAACGACGCAACAGAGCACAGCGATTGCTGAGACTGACAGCAGTGTATCTTCTCCTGCTGCCGTTTCTGCTGCTGGGTTGGCTGTACAGCCGCCTGCCGGATCGTGTTTATCTGGAACCCGGGCAGGCCTTGCTTTTGCCCCGCTTTGGCTGGGTGGAACCTATGGGGTTTCACGGCAGCCAGAATGCGGCCAGTACCCAGGTCGTGGGCAGTTACCAGACCACTCTGTCACTGGGCGGCTGGCTTCCCATCAAGAATATCCGCACGGTGGTCACGGAGCGCACGCAGGTCACGGTCTGCGGTACGCCGTTCGGGGTCAAAATGTTCTCCGAGGGGGCACTGATCGTTGGCTTTTCCGATATCGACAGCCCCGGCGGGAGCACAGTGAACCCGGCAAAGGCAGCGGGACTGCGTCTGGGAGACCGCGTGATCCGCATTGGACAGATCAGAACGGAAAACAATGACGCTGTGAAGGAAGCGCTGGAAGCCGCCCGGGGAAGCGCTGCAGAGGTCATCTATGTCCGCAGCGGGGAACAGCGCAGCACCACCCTGACCCCTGTCTGGGATGCCGCTGCCGCCCAGTGGCGGGCAGGCATGTGGGTGCGGGATTCCTCCGCCGGTGTGGGCACTCTGACCTTTGTGGACCCGGAAAAGGGTGTCTTTGCGGGGCTGGGGCATCCCATCAGCGACGGCGACACCGGCGAAAGCATCGCTCTGCGCAGCGGGGAGATCGTGCCATGTGAGATCACCGGGTGCAGCATGGGCACTGTGGGCAGCCCAGGGGAGCTGAAGGGGAAGTTCCTGAGCGCCCACGCCATTGGCAGCATCCGGATCAATGGAGAAAACGGCGTTTATGGCACAACACGGACAGGCTTTTCCGGGCAAACCATGCCGGTGGCGTTTGCGCAGGAGGTCGAGACGGGGGATGCACAGATCCTGGCTACCGTCGCCGGGGAAACGCCCCGTACCTACCATGTCCGCATCGAGAAGATCAGCGATGCCGACCCGCGCCGCAATATGGTCGTCCGGGTGGTGGACAAAGCCCTGCTTTCCCGGACCGGCGGCATTGTGCAGGGGATGAGCGGCAGTCCCATTTTGCAGAATGGGCGGCTGGTCGGCGCAGTGACCCATGTTCTCGTCAACGATCCGACACGGGGCTATGGAATTTTCGCGCAGACCATGCTGGAGCAGGCTGAACAGGTTGCAACGGCGGAAAAATGAGCAGATTTGGTAAAACAAAACAGGCTGATTCGACTGAAGATTCCATAATATGGCAAAAATAACAGTTGAAATCCATGGGAATTTATGGTAAAATCAGAAACGTAAGGAAAACCGCACACATTGGAGGAATGAACGATGGACAAGATCAAATTTTTGATGTCGGATACTGGCGCAGAGATCACGGCAGCCTGTCGTGAAGCTTTGGAGCAGAAGGGCGTAGAGGTGACCGTGGTGGAAAAAGACGGCCTGAAGGTCCTGCAGAAAATGCTTGCAGTGCGGCCCCAGGTGGTGTTGCTGGATGCCTTTATGCCCGGGCTGGATGCGCTGGCTGTGAAACAGAAGTACAATGCAGCCGGTGAACGTCACACCTCTTTCTTTGTGACGGGGGCGTTCCAGAGCGAGGAAATGGTGCAGGAGCTGCTGGACGAGGGCTTTGCTTACTACTTCGTCAAGCCCTTTGACGAGACGGTTCTGGCAAACCGCGTGCTGAAGGTGGCTGCCGGGCAGGAAAAGCGCATCCTGCACACCAGCGTGGACAGCGATGAACTGACAGTCACTGAGATCCTGCACCAGATCGGTGTTCCCGCTCATATCAAGGGCTATCAGTTCCTGCGGGATGCCATCCTGCTCACCATGAACGAGCCGGAGTACATCAACGCTGTGACCAAACGCCTCTACCCGGAAATCGCCAAGAAAAACGGTACCACTGCCAGCCGCGTGGAGCGCGCCATCCGCCATGCCATCGAGGTGGCGTGGGACCGGGGCGATGTGGATACCCTCAACAGCTACTTCGGCTATACCATCCACAACCTGCGGGGAAAACCCACCAACAGCGAATTCATTGCGATGATCGCTGACAAGATGCGGCTGGATAAGCGGCAGAGGGCAGTGTGATGGATGCACATGCCGACGTGATATTTTGTGCGCAAAGCTGGTAATTCTGGGATGGTGAAAAATGTTTATCGCTATGGAATTATAGAATTATGGATTCCGTAGTGATAAACAGAAACCTTCCGTAGCGATAAACCTTCTGGATTCATTGGGGTGGCAGATGATCCAGGAGGTTGTTTTTATGTTGGAACGTGATGTGGAGCTGTTCATAGAGCACTGTG
Source organism: Faecalibacterium duncaniae (assembly GCF_010509575.1). Classification (NCBI taxonomy): domain Bacteria; kingdom Bacillati; phylum Bacillota; class Clostridia; order Eubacteriales; family Oscillospiraceae; genus Faecalibacterium; species Faecalibacterium duncaniae. Next base: position 1,493,648 of record NZ_CP048437.1, read on the forward strand.
AATTGAAGGGGTTGAGCCAAAAGACGATTGGAAGCTACGAACAGACGATGCGATTATTTATTAGATTTTCCAACGAACAGGGAATTGTGCAGACGGAGAAGGTGACGCACATGATGGTACAGAACTATATTAGCGTCAACTAATGCGGTTGAACGATGGTTGATAAAATGACTGCTCTATGATAAAATAAACAATAGAAACAGGAGGTGAGGGAAGTTGCAGGAAACCGAAGCACAGAAGCGTGAACGGCATCATCAGGAAGACCTTCAGCGCTCTGACAATGGAGCTGACCCGCACTAGGCAAGATATCATTCCAGCGTGATGGATGTGGAAAATCTGGACAAGGATCAGGATTACCGAGAACTGCCGGATACCTATGTCATTTTCATTACGGAAAAAGATTACTATAAGGCCGGAAAACCTGTATATGTCATTCAGAACATAAACTTGACACTGGGCTTGCCGTTTGAAGATGGAACTCATATTCTGTATGTCAATGGCGAGTACCGTGGCGATTCTGACATTGGAAAACTGATGCACGATTTCAATTGCACCAGTGCAGAGGAGATGAACTTTGACCTGATGGCAGAACGAACGCGCTACTTGAAAGAAAACCCAAAAGGAGTGGGCAGTATGTGCAAGGCTATGGAAGAATTGAGAGTTGAAAGCTATGCCGAGGGAAAAGCTGAAGGCGTAGAAATCGGTAAAATGGAACAGGCAAAAAAGACTGCCTTGAAACTCAGTCGGAAGGGAAATTCCGTAGAAGAAATCGCAGACCTTCTTGGCTATGATGTTGATACTGTAAGCAGTTGGATCGCCCCGAAAGCATGTTGAGCGAAATGTGCAAGGCTATGGAAGAGCTGAGAGTAGAAAGCCGAAAAGAAATGGCAGTTGAGATGGCACAGAGCCTTTATGAACAGGGTGTATCGATTGAGCAGATTGCAAAAGCAAGCAAGGTCGATGCGGACACTGTAAAAGGATGGCTCACACCGAAGGCTGGGTAACAGCAGAACAATAAGACACCAGCGTATCGTGTTGCGAAAACATGGTACGCTGGCGTTTTTGCTTGAAGAAATTGCTGTGTTCTCTTATTGCTGGTAAAATAGGGGCGGATGTACGAATGAGAATGAGTGAAGGAGCGTGATGGAAAGTGGATATCTCTTTTAAGATGGGCGATGAAAAGTTTAATTACAGAGTGAGTGCAATCATAATTTCTAACGGAAGAATTTTGGCAATGTCCCATGACAAACCGTCAGAGTACTACTCTCTGCCCGGGGGTAGAGTGATGATGGAGGAAACGGCCGAACAAGCGATGATACGGGAAGTTCGGGAAGAGCTTGGTGTTTCACTGAAGATATCCCGGCCATTATGGTTGAATCAATCTTTTTTCACAAAAGATACAGATGGTCTCCGATATCACGAGATATGTATTTATTTTTTGATGGATACCGCAGATGCTGGCCTGCTGGAAAGGCAAAACACGTTCACTCGAACAGAGGGAACCGATACGCATATATTTAAATGGTTAGAGATTGCTCAATTAAAGGATGAAACTTTTTATCCATTGTTCCTGAAAAAAGAAATTTCCAACCTTCCGGATGGGTTCACGATCCGAACGGAAGTGCGATGATGAATCTGTGCTTTCGATGTTGACGCTTTTGTTGTACAAAATTGAGGAATTTATCCTAATAGCATTTCTTCTGTTGTGATATAATTGTATCGATCAAAAGGAGGAATGCAAGATGATCCATCTGCTGTTAGCGGTGATCTATGTTTCTTTTATCAGTCTGGGCCTGCCGGATTCTCTGTTGGGGGCAGCGTGGCCTTCGATCTATCAGGGATTTGGGGTTCCGGTCTCCTATTCCGGTGTGATCTTCTGCATTATATCGGTGGGAACAGTGCTCTCCAGCCTGCAAAGTGACCGGATGACCCGCCGGTTTGGAGCGGGCGGCGTTACGGCCATCAGCGTTGCCATGACCGCCGCAGCACTGTTCGGGTTCTCTGTCAGCAGCTCATTCTGGGCCATGTGCCTGTGGGCGATCCCTTATGGACTTGGAGCTGGAAGCGTGGATGCTGCACTCAACAACTATGTGGCGCTCCATTTTGCCAGCCGCCACATGAGCTGGCTCCATTGTATGTGGGGGATCGGAGCCTCGGTCGGGCCCTACATCATGGGCGCGGCGCTTTCCTCCCGTGCCGGGTGGCAGACGGGGTATCGGGTCATCAGTGTGATGCAGATGGTGCTGACGATCATTATTCTGCTGAGCCTCCCGCTCTGGAAAACGAAATCGGGTGCGAATGCCGAGGAGCGGGAAGCAGCCCCGGCAGAAGCGCTGACCCTGAAACAGATTTTCCGGATCTCCGGCGTAAAAGAGGTTCTGGTCACATTTTTCTGCTATTGTTCTCTGGAGCAGACCACCAGTCTGTGGGCCAGCAGTTATCTGGTGCTGAACAGGGGAATCGCGCCGGAGACCGCCGCCGGTTTTGCCAGTCTTTTCTTTGTCGGCATCACTGTGGGACGGGCGTTGTGCGGCTTCCTGACCTTAAAATTCGATGATACCCAGATGGTTCGTATGGGGCAGGGGATCATCGCGATTGGGATAGCGGCGTTTCTTCTGCCGCTTGGGGAAGCAGTGACGCTGGCAGGGCTGCTGCTGGTTGGTCTTGGCTGTGCTCCAATCTATCCCAGTATCATTCATGCAACGCCGGGCCGCTTCGGTGCGGACAGGTCACAGGCGATCATTGGGGTTCAGATGGCCAGCGCCTATATTGGCAACTGCCTGATGCCGCCGTTGTTCGGCGTAATCGCAAACCACACCACGATCTCGATTTTTCCGTATTATCTGCTGGTGATCCTGATTTTGATGGGATATATGCACGAAGCGCTGCAAAAGAAAACGAAAGCGGCGCAATAAAATACCGCTGCTCTTGCGTTTGGAGAATGCACAAGAGCAGCGGTATTTTTGTATGCATATCAATCCTGCATCTGCACCGGAACAGTCGGCAGGTCTCGCAATCGGATACGGCGCACCACGATTCTGGATGTGGCACTGGGGTGAAGAATTTATTGCTCAGACGGCCCGGACCGCTGGGATTCTCTTGCCTGTATGCGTCGGCAGGCATCCTCCTTCACAAGCTCAATGATCACCGCCGTCAGGGGGATAAAGAAGATGATACCGATGATGCCAAAGAGCTCTCCGCCGATCATAGCGGCCACAAGGGTGTACAGCGGAGAAAGTCCCACGGATTTTCCCACAACCCGGGGGTAGATGAACTGGTTTTCAATAAACTGCACGGCAAGGTAAACAATGAGGCAGCGCACGGCCAGAACGGGATCCACCAACAGCACGAGGAACACGCTGACCACGCAGGAGATCAGCGCTCCGACGTAGGGGATAATGGCGCAGATGGCGGTCAGCATTCCCACCAGGCTGCCGTAGGGGATCTTGAAAACGGAAAACGCAAGAGCCATGAGAACGCCAAGGATTACGGCCTCACTGCATTGCCCTGTCAGAAAGTTTGCAAAGGATTGCCGGAACAGTCGGCAGAACTTCAGCAGCCAGGCGGAGTGGCTGGGTTTCAGGTAGGCGCAGACCAATGTGCGGGCGTGGTGGCAGAGACTCTCTGAGCCAACGGACATATAAACGGAGATGATCAGGGCAAAGGATGCGGTCACCACGATATTTACCGTGGCAGATACGGCACCTACCGCATTGACCAGCACAGTATCGATGGTGTCAGTGACCCTGTGAAGCAGCTGCTCCCAGTCGATGCCCTCCAGCCAGCTCATCAGCCACCCCATGTCGGCATCCTGTGCGCTGAGATAGGCGGTCCAGCGGGGGATGTTTGCTTCGATCTGTACATAGAGGCTGTGAAAAGACTGCACCAGCTCCGGGATCAGCAATGTCAGCGCCAGCACCAACACCAGCACAACACCTAGCAGGGTGATGAAGAAGCTCAGGAGATGGAGTGCTTTATCCGAGGGCTGTTTTTTGGCCTTGCAGAACAGGCGTTTCAGCCGTTTTTCCAGCCCAGTCATAGGCACGTTGATAAAAAGTGCCAGGATGCCGCCTGCCAGAATGGGCAGTACCAGGTCTACCAGCTGTGCTGCAAAGGTCAGAACGGAAGAAAGCCGCAGCAGCGCCACAAAAAGTGTGACTCCTACAACAGTTATGAGCAGATATTGTTTTGTTTTTGGTTCCATGAAAAAATCCTTTCCCGGAGCTGATGGCTGAAATATGCAAAGAGAACGTCTGCGAGCTCTTTTTCGTATTGTAATCAGAAGCAGCTGGCTTGTCAAGAAGTCGGGAACTGCGGGGTTTTCTTTTTGGGCTGGGCGTGATATAATATGTAGGTCGCAATTCCGTGAAAAAAAATCAAAATAAACGGGAATGCGTGGAAAAGCAAAGAGATATAACAGGGAGTATCTTTGCCGCTTGCATAAAGTTGAATGAAAATCAACTTGAGATAAAACTCCATAGTACAGTCTGTATAAAAACGACACGAAAAAAGCTGAAATTTCCTCTTGCTTTTTCTGAGATCTGTGCTATAATATTAAGGCAATCGTTTCCAAGGCCGCTCGCGGGGGTAGCCGATATTGAAGGTTGTGATGGGCACATACATTTATAATATGGCCCCAATAAGTCAGAACCAGAAATGAGGTGAAAAAGAATGAAACAGGGTATCCATCCGAACTACGTTGACTGCACTATCACTTGCGCTTGCGGCAACGTCATTAAGACTCGTTCTACCAAGCCCGAGATCCACGTCGAAGTTTGCTCCAAGTGCCACCCCTTCTACACTGGTAAGCAGAAGCTGGTTGACACCGGCGGACGTGTTGAGCGCTTCAACAAGCGTTTCGGCCGTAAGTAATTACTGGTCTTTTTAGCGCCGTCTCCTTTGGGAGGCGGCGTTTTTTGTTGTTATGCCGCACAAAAGCTCTCTTTCTGTAATTTACACGCCGTTCCCTTATTTTGAACACATTTCCGGACTAAAATAAACCAGTATCTTCAAAAAGCGCTTTGCGCTGCCTTAGAAAGGAGCGTTGTGAACGTGATCGAAGTTTCTCATCTCACCAAACAGTATGGCAATCATCTTGCCGTGGACGATGTCTCGTTTACCGTGGCAGATGGCCAGATCTGTGGTCTGCTGGGGCCCAACGGCGCGGGCAAATCCACCATTATGAACATCCTCACCGGCTATCTCTCTGCCACCAGTGGGCAGGTGACGGTGGCAGGGCACCCTTTGCCCGAGGAGGCCGATGCCGCCAAGGCCTGTGTGGGCTACCTGCCCGAACAGCCGCCCCTTTACCCGGAGATGACGGTGCAGGAGTACCTGACCTTTGCCGCCGAGCTGAAGGGTGTGAAAAAGGCGGAACGGAAGGAGCAGGTGTGCAGGGCTGCCCACCGTACCGGGCTGGAAACCGTTCTGCCCCGGCTCATCCGCAGCCTTTCCAAGGGCTACAAGCAGCGGGTGGGCATTGCACAGGCATTGCTGGGCAGTCCCAGGCTCATCATTCTGGACGAGCCGACGGTCGGCCTGGACCCGGCACAGGTCATCGAGATCCGCAAGCTCATCCGGGAGCTGGGCCGGGCACATACAGTTATCCTGTCCAGCCATATCCTCAGTGAGGTGCAGGCAGTCTGCCAGCAGATCCTGATCCTTTCCAAAGGGCATCTGACGGCAGCAGGCAGTCTGGAGGAGCTGACCGCCGATGGCAAGAGCCTGGAAGAGGTGTTTCTGGAACTGACCGACGGTGAACCGGAAGAAGCAACCGGAGAGGAGGAAGCAGAATGACAGCTATTTTTAAGCGGGAATTCCGCAGCTTCTTTCACGGGATGCTGGGGTACGTCCTCACGGCGTTTCTGGTGGCGAGTTCCGGCCTGTATTTTCTGGCCCGGTGCCTGATCTACGGCCTGACGGATTTCAGTTACTACACCCTCTACCAGACCATTTTCATGCTGCTGCTCTATATCCCGGTGCTGGCGATGCGCTCACTGGCCGAGGAGCGCCACAGCCGCACAGATCAGCTGCTGCTCACCAGCCCGGTCTCAGTGTGGGGCATCGTGCTGGGCAAGTTCTTTGCCATGGCGGCTGTGTTCGCTCTGCCCTGCGCTGTGGATGCGGTGATGATCTTCATCCTCTGGGCGCTGGGCGGCACCGTGTCTGCTCTGATCGCAAACCTTGCGGGGCTGCTCTGCTACTTTTTGTTGGGCTGTGCGGCCATTGCATTGTGCGAGTTTCTCTCCGGCCTGACCGAGAACCAGATCATTGCCGCTGTGACGGGCTTTTCAGCCCTGCTGCTGGCCTACCTGATGCCCGGCCTGCGCAGCATGTTCAATGCGGGCAGCGCCGTGGCGCTGGCAGTGTTCACCGGGATCGCAGGCGCGGCTTCTCTGGCGGCCGGTCTGCGCACCCGCAGCTTTGTGCTGGGGTGCCTGACCTTTGCGGCGCTCTGCCTGGGCCTGACGGGGCTGTTTCTGCTCCGCAGTGCATGGCTTACCGAGGCTTTCAGCGCCGTGCTGAGTGCCCTGTGCCTGTTTACACCCTTTGAGGATTTTGTCAACAACAGCTTCTCCATCCCTGCCGTGGTCTATTATCTGACCGTGACGGCGGTGTTCCTGTTCCTTACGGCGCAGGACATTGAGAAGCGCCGCTGGAACTGAGAGGAGGGAACACAGATGAAGCTTTTTGCAAAGCAGAGCTCCTCGGGTGACGGGCGGGTGTTCCGCAGCGGGGTGTGGTCGGCAGCCATTGCCGCGGCTGTGATCGTGCTGGCCGTGCTGGTCAATCTCATTGTCCGGGCCATTCCTTCCAGATATACCGAGTTCGATCTCTCCGAGGCGGGGCTCTACACCCTGAGCGAGAGCTCCAGACAGGTGGCCGACGACCTGACGCAGGATGTGACCATTTACTATCTGGCCCAGACCGGCAATGAGGACCAGATCATCTCCAAGCTGCTGGACAAATACGCCGCCCAGAGCAGCCATATCACTTGGGAGCTGAAAGATCCGGCAGTCTACCCGACCTTTGCGGCCCAGTACGGCGCACAGGATCTGACCTCCGGTGGGCTGATCCTGGTCTGCGGGGAACAGAGCAAGGTGCTGGATGCTGCAGAGCTTTACGACTACGATTACAGCGATTATGCCACCACCGGCGCGGCCAACGTGACCTTTGACGGTGAAAGCAGGATCACCTCTGCCATCTACCAGCTGACCAGCGGAGAGAGCCGCCATGTGTACTACACCACCAACCACGGCGAGCAGGCGCTGACTTCCACCCTGACCGATGCGCTGGAAAGCCAGAACCTGACCGTCTCGGCACTTGACCTGCTTTCCCAGACCATCCCCGAGGACTGTGACCTGCTTGTCATCAACGATCCGGCGCAGGACTTTTCCAGCGCAGGCAGTCTGGTGGATGAGCTGGGTCAGCTGCGCAGCTATCTGAGCAACGGAGGCCGCGTGCTGCTGCTGACGGATTCCTATTATAGTACCCCCAATCTGGATGCTGTGATGGCCGAGTTCGGCCTGACCCGCACCGAGGGCCTTGTGGTGGAGGGCGACACCAACCATTACCTCAATGGCTACCCGGCCCTTTACCTGCTGCCGGATTATGCTAGTACAGAGGAATCCACCGCGCTGGACGGTGTGAACACCAGCCGCAGAGTTCTGCTGCAGATGGCACAGGGCATCACCCTGACCGAGACAGAGCATGTGGTCTCGGATGCCCTTCTGGTCAGCTCGGACAGTGCTTACAGCAAACCGGAAGGCTACGAGATGACCACCACCGAGAAGGCGGACGGCGACATTGCCGGTCCCTTCACGCTGGCAGCATACGCCCGCAATGAGGACACGGGTGCCCAGGTCATCTGGGTCAACTGCGGCAATATGGACAATGAGGGCATCTATCAGGTCATCCCGGGCAATGTGACCTTCCTGCAGGGGTGTGCGGCTTCGCTGGCCGGGCAGGAGAGCGCTGTCCTTATCGACAGTAAGGCGCTGGAAGCAGCTCCGTTGGAAGTGCCAGGCATTGCCGCCTCTACGCTGGGCCTGCTCTTTGTCATCGTTCTGCCTGCGGCCTTGCTGGCTGTGGGTGCCGTGGTGGTCGTGCTGCGGCGTAGAAAGTGAGGACCTGTCCATGAAAGCAAAACGGCGTACCCTCGGGGTGCTGCTTTTCCTCATCCTGCTGGCAGGCGGCGTGTTTGCCCTGCTGACGCTGCGGAATGCCCGGGAAGAGCAGGCTGCCAGTGCGGCCGCAGATGGAACCATTCCGCTGGCGGCAGTTTCGGGCAATGACCTGACGCAGATCGTGCTCCACTATCAGGGTGAGACGAACACCCTGCTCTATACCGCCGATGGCTGGACGCTGGCTGAAGATCCCGCTTACCATCTGGACACCTCTGCCTGCAACACAATGCTCACCGCGCTTTCCTCTTTGAACGCAAAGCGGGAGCTGAGCCCGCAGGCAGGGGAGGACTACGGCTTTGCGGAGCCTGCACTGACCATAGAGGTGACGGCAACGGGCAAAACGGAAACCTATACCTTCGGGGCCAGCAATACCATGACAGGGGATCTCTATGCCCGCAAGAATAACAGCGATGTCATTTATACGGTATCGGGGACCAAAGCCGCCTGCTTTGAGTTGACCAGGGCGGAGCTGTTTGGTGCCTTCAACCCGGCGGGGCTGACGGCCTCGGAGATCGAAGCCGTCTCCTATACGCTGGCCGATGGCGAGACCGTGACCCTGAAAGCAAACTCGGAGCCTGCAGCAGAGAGCGGCAGCAACGCCTACCAGGCTGTCTGGCGGCTGGCAGGGGACACCGCCGCAGACCTCGACGAGACAAGGGTGGATGCCATCCTCTCGGCGCTCTGCACCTATGTCTCGGCACAGGCAACAGATGCCGACCCGGCGGCGTATGGTTTTGAGGCACCGCTGGTCACAGCAGAGGTTACCACAGCCGATGGCACAATCAATCTGACCTATGCCATGGGGACAGACGACTGTTACCTGATGGTGGAAGGCGACAGCTCCGTTTATACGGTGGATGCCAGTGTGGTGAGTGCGCTTTTGTACCCTGCGGATCAGCTGAAAGCAGAATAAAACGTTTCACTCCCGCGCTGTGCGAATTCTTGGTACAGCGCGGGATTTTTTTGCGCCGGATGTAAAGTTTCGGCAAACCTCGACAGAGTGATTGACATTTCAGTTCGGATTGTTTATGATAGGCGATGACAGGGCAGAATAACTGCACAATATTACGGATGTCATGGATGTTGTGCGGGGCTGGTCGCCCTGGTACGAAGGATAGGGTGGATGCCCTGTCTTTTTTCGTATCTGAGTTTAAGGAGGAAAAGTAAAAAAATGGACAACTCGGTGATCGTTTCACTGCGCGATATCGTGGTGGAATTTGACGGTCAGCGCATTCTGGATGGGCTGAACCTGGACATCCATGACAAAGAGTTCGTAACGCTGCTGGGCTCCTCCGGCTGCGGCAAGACCACCACCCTGCGCCTGATCGCAGGCTTCCTGGAACCCAACGCGGGTCAGGTGCTGCTGAAGGGCCGAGATATTACCGGTGTGCCCCCCTATAAGCGTCCGGTGAATACCGTGTTCCAGAAGTACGCGCTGTTCCCGCACCTGAACGTGTTTGAGAATGTGGCCTTTGGCCTGCGCCTGAAGAAGATGGACGAAGAGACCATCCGCCGCAAGGTACGCGATATGTTGGAGGTGGTCGGCCTGAAGGGTTTTGAGCGCCGCAGCATCGGTCAGATGTCCGGCGGCCAGCAGCAGCGAGTTGCCATTGCCCGCAGTCTGGTCAATGAGCCTGAGATCCTGCTGCTGGACGAGCCTCTGGGTGCACTGGACCTCAAGCTCCGCAAGGAGATGCAGCTGGAGCTCAAGCGCCTGCAGCGTGAGATGAACATCACCTTTATTTATGTTACCCACGATCAGGAAGAGGCCCTGACCATGTCCGATACCGTCGTTGTGATGAACGGCGGCAAGGTGCAGCAGATCGGTACCCCCGAGGATATCTACAACGAGCCTAAAAATGCCTTTGTGGCGGACTTTATCGGCGATTCCAACATTGTGGACGGTGTGATGCACCGCGACTTCCTGGTCTCCTTCTCGGGTGTGCAGTTCCCCTGCGTGGACCGCGGCTTTGCCCGGGAACAGAGCGTACAGGTGGTGGTCCGCCCCGAGGACATTGAAGTGGTCAGCCCCGTGGAGGGTCAGCTGGTGGGCGTAGTCAATGATGTCATCTTCAAGGGCGTTCACTTTGAGATGCACGTTGAGTGCGAGGGCCGTGAGTGGCTGATCCACTCCACCCGCGCCTGCACCCCCGGTGAGACCATTGGTATGCGCATCGGTCCCAACGAGATCCATATCATGGCACGTTCGGAGGGCTGAATGGGAAATGATGAAAATTTACGATAAGAAGCTGGCCTATCCTTATTTTATCTGGATGGTGCTGTTCACGGTGGTTCCGCTGATCATCGTGGTCTATTATGCCCTGACCGATGGCAGCGGCAATTTCACCATTGCCAATCTGACCAGCGTTAGCGGCTACGGCTCGGTGTTTGCCCGCAGTCTGCTGCTGGCCCTTGTGGCTACCGTGATCTGCCTGGTCATTGCATTTCCGGTGGGCTATTTCCTGTCCCGCCTGCGGGTGAACAAGCAGCATATCATGCTGATGCTGGTCATGCTGCCCATGTGGATGAACTTCCTGCTCCGCACCTATGCCTGGATGGGCCTGCTGAGCATCAACGGCCCTGTGAACGCGGTGCTGGGCTTTTTTGGCCTGGGCCCCTATACCATGCTGAATACCTCCGGCGCGGTAGTGCTGGGCATGGTGTATAACTATGTGCCCTACATGATCCTGCCCCTCTACACCAGTATGACCAAGATCGATCAGAGCCTGGTGGAAGCGGCACAGGATCTGGGAGCCTCCACCACCCAGACCCTTTTCCGGGTGCTCATCCCCATGAGCGTGCCCGGCATCAGCACCGGCATCACCATGGTGTTCGTTCCGGCGGTGTCTACCTTTGTCATCAGCCGTATGCTGGGCGGCGGCTCCAACCTGATGATCGGCGACCTGATCGAGATGCAGTTCCTGGGCAACAGCTACAACCTGAACGTCGGTTCGGCCATGAGCCTTGTGCTGATGATCATCGTCCTGCTCTGCATGAGCTTCACATCCAGCTTTGATGAAGATGAAATGGAGGGCGTGTCCTGATGAAAACGAAACATCTGCGCCTGATGCAGCGGGCCTACGTCATCCTCTTCTTCTGCTTCATGTACCTGCCCATTGCCTATATGATCGTGTTCAGCTTCAACCAAAGCAAGGGCTACGCACTGTTCACAGGCTTTACCCTCAAGTGGTACACCAGCCTGCTCCATAACTCTGCCATCCTGAGCGCTTTGCGCGTCTCACTGGAGGTGGCCCTCATCTCTGCGGTCATTGCCACGGTGTTGGGCACTGCGGCCTCGCTGGGCATTGCGTCCATGAGCCGCAAGAGTCGCCTGGTGGTCACCAACATCACCTATATCCCGGTGGTCAACCCGGAGATCATCACCGGCATTTCCCTGATGCTGCTGTTTGTGGCTTACCAGCGCTTTGCCGAGGGAGTCTCCTGGCTGCCCGATACCATCATGGGAATGCCCACGCTGCTGATCGCGCATATCGCCTTCAATGTGCCCTATGTCATCTTCAACGTGACCCCCAAGCTCAAGCAGCTGGACATCAAACTGTATGAGGCAGCTCTGGATCTGGGCTGCGACCCCAGGCAGGCGTTCTTCAAAGTCATCCTGCCTGAGATCAGCCCGGCCATCCTGTCGGCCTTCCTCATCTGCCTGACCTACTCCATCGATGATTTTATGATCTCCTATTTCAACTGCGGCACGGTGGAGACCCTGCCCATTGCCATCTATTCCATGACCCGGAAAAAGGTCAGCCCGGAGATCTATGCCCTGTCCACCATCATGTTTGTGGTGATCCTGACCATCATCCTCATCTCCAATGCCATGGAGAGCCGGGAGTACCGCCGGGATCAGAAGGCACTGAGAGGGGAGGACGTAAAATGAAACGTTTTGCTGTTCTGCTGCTGACGCTGGCCATGGCGTTCTGCTGTGCTGCGCCCGCTTTTGCCGCCGGAACCATTGAGGTGACCGAGGACGTTTCGGTCTCGGACGATTACGATTGGACCCGCTTTCAGGGCCAGAATCTCACCCTGAACGTTTACAACTGGGGCGAATACATCTCCAACGGCTCCGATGACAGCGTGGATGTGGTGGCCGCCTTCGAGAAGCTTACCGGCATCAAGGTCAACTACACCACCTTTGATTCCAACGAATCCATGTACGCCAAACTGAAATCCGGTGCGGCCAACTACGATGTGGTCATCCCTTCGGATTACATGGTGGCAAAGATGATCGCCGAGGGGATGCTTGCACCGCTGGATTACAGCAACATCCCCAACTCCCAGAACATCGATGCGGTCTACCGTGATCCGGATTATGACCCCACCAACGCCTATACCGTGCCCTATATGCTCTGTACCACCGGCATCATCTACAACACAACCATGGTGGAGAATGCCCCCACCAAATGGGCTGACCTGTGGGACGAGCAGTACGCGGGCAACATCCTGATGTTCAATAACAGCCGTGATGCCTACGCCATTGCAGCGTTCAAGAACGGTACCAGCATCAACCCCGAGACCCCGGAAGAGGTGGACGAGGTGGTGGAGACCCTGAAAGCACAAAAACCGCTGGTGCAGGCCTACGTTATGGATGAGATCTTTGATAAGATGATCGGCGGCGAGGCGGCCATCGGCGTGTACTACTCCGGCGATGCCATTACCATGATCGATGATAACCCGGATCTGGCCTGGGTGTTCCCGGAGGAGGGCAGTGTGCTGTCGGTGGACTGCATGGCGGTGCCTGCCACCAGTGAGCACAAGGAAGCTGCGGAGATGTTCATCAACTTCATGTGCGAGCCGGACATCGGAAAGGCCAATGCGGAGTATATCGGCTATACCACCCCCATGCAGAAGGTGTGGGATATCCTAGACGAGGATCTGAAGTACAGCGAGATCGCATACCCCTCTGAGGAAGTGGAAGCCAAGGAAAAGGTGTTCACCGCCCTGAGCGATGAGGTCAACAACGAGCTCGACGTAAAGTGGAGCGAGATGAAGAGCTACAATGAGGGCGGCAGCGGCGTTGTGTTCCTGATGCTGCTGCTTGCCATGGTAGCGCTGGCCTGCTTCAACATCTGGCGCAAGCTGCGCAAAAAGACCCGGAATCAGTATTGAGAAGAAAGGGCCCTCTCCGTCAAAGCCTCTGGCAATGCGAAGCAATGACGGAGAGGGTCCTCTTTTGGAAAGGAAACGTATGAATCAATATACCTATCATACAACTGTCCTGAACGCTGACGGCGATTTCCGCCGGATGATCAAGCCCAGCGCCCTGTTCCGCTATGTGGAGCAGGCTGCGGCAGACCACGCCCGCGCCTACGGCATGGACGATGCTTTTTTCAAAGCGCACCACACGGCATTTCTGGTGGGCAAGCAGGCGGCGCAGATCACCCGGATGCCCCTGCGCGCCGAAAAGCTGACATTTGTTACCGCCTGTGAGCCGTGCAAGAAGGGTTCGATGAAGCGGCTGACCCGCATTCTGGACGAAGCAGGGAAGGAGTGTGCTCTGATCGACAGCCGGTGGATCGTGGTGGATACCGATCGTGAGTGCATCCTGCGCCAGCCCTCCTGGCATACGCCCGGTTACTGGAACGAGGATCTGGAAGGGGAGCTGCCCCAGCTGGTGCACAAAGCAAAGGAACTGACCTGTGCGGGCAGCCGGACAGCCAGCTACTCCCTGTGCGACCTGAACGGCCATGTGAATAACGCCTGCTATCTGGACATCGCCTGTGATGCCCTGCCGCTGGAGGTGGTCAAAGGCGGGCCGTTGAAATTTGTCTCCGTCAAGTACCACCGGGAGATCCCGATGGGCAGTCAGGTCGAGGTGTTTTATGCGCCCTCGGCCGATGGCTGGTATGTGGTGGGCCGCCGCGAAGAGCACGCCGCGTTTGAATGCTACCTGGAATTTACAAAATAAATCCAGAAAAATTACAATTATGTTACAAAATCTGCGAAAAAGGTCTTGCAAAACGGAAACAAAAGAGTTACAATATGGTTACAGAAAGCGATGAGCGCTTTTTGAGACTGAAATCTTTTTCTTCTTGTTGAATAAGAGATATCGGGTGCAGGGCCTTCTCCTCCTCCGGCTGTTCTCCTTCACAGCTGTCGGCCACTGTACCGCACAGGCGGTATCTCGCTTCGTGTGCAAAAAAGTCCGTCCGGTTTTCCGGTGCGGACTTTTTTGCATTCCACTTTGTGTCAGAAAACCGGCCTGTCAGGCGGAAAAGTATGACCTTGCACGTTTTTGGTGGTCAATTTTACTGTTTTTCCGCAAAGGACAGTTCTAAAGTTTGTTGCCACTGGGGTTTGTATTCTGACGGGGTTTGTGGTAAAGTATAGTCAATCAATTTATAAGCAGCAAACATGAATTATTTTGATGCTGGCCCGTTGTTGATGCGTTAAGAAAAAAGGAGTTTAGAGTATGGCTTATTTCTATGAAGAACCTTCCCGCACCTTTGGCGAGTACCTGCTGGTTCCGGGTTATTCCTCTGCAGAGAATGTCCCCACGGCAGTCAGCCTGAAGACCCCGCTGGTCAAGTACCGCAAGGGGGAAGAGGCCTGCCCGCTGGAAATGAACATCCCCATGATCAGTGCCATCATGCAGTCGGTCTCCGGCGATAAGCTGGCCATTGCACTGGCACGTGAGGGCGGTGTGTCCTTCATCTACGGCTCCCAGAGCATTGAAAACGAGGCTGCCATGGTGCGCCGCGTCAAGAGCTATAAGGCCGGTTATGTGGTCTCCGATTCTAACCTGGCTCCTACCGCCACCCTGCACGATGTGCTGGAGCTCAAGGCCCACACCGGCCACTCCACCATTGCAATTACTGCCGACGGCACTCCTCACGGCAAGCTGATGGGCATTGTGGCCTCCCGTGATTACCGTGTCAACCACACCCCCGATGATGCTTCCGTTACCACCTTTATGACTCCCATCGAGAAGCTGGTCACCGCACCGGAGAACACCTCCCTGCACGACTGCAACAATATCATCTGGGACAACAAGATCAACACGCTGCCGCTGGTGGATGCTGAGGGCAACCTGAAATACTTCGTGTTCCGCAAGGACTACGATTCCCATAAGAAGAACGTCAACGAGCTGCTGGATGCCAACAAGAGCTATGTGGTCGGTGCCGGCATCAACACCCGCGATTATGCCCAGCGTGTGCCCGCACTGGTCGAGGCTGGCGCGGATGTGCTCTGCATCGACTCCTCCGAGGGCTACTCCGAGTGGCAGAGCCGTACCATCGCCTGGATCCGTGAGCACTACGGCGACACCGTGAAGGTGGGCGCAGGCAACGTTGTGGATGCCGAGGGCTTCCGTTTCCTGGCAAAGGCCGGTGCAGACTTCGTCAAGATCGGCATTGGCGGCGGTTCCATCTGCATTACCCGTGAAACCAAGGGCATCGGTCGTGGTCAGGCCACCGCAGTCATCGAGGTCGCAAAGGCCCGTGACGAGTACTACAAGGAGACCGGCATCTATGTGCCCATCTGCTCCGATGGCGGCATCGTCCACGATTATCATATCACTCTGGCTCTGGCCATGGGCGCTGACTTTGTCATGCTGGGCCGCTACTTCGCACGCTTTGACGAGAGCCCCACGAACAAGGTGCGCATCAATGGCCAGTATATGAAGGAGTACTGGGGCGAGGGCTCTAACCGTGCCCGCAACTGGCAGCGTTACGACCTGGGCGGTTCCACCAAGCTGAGCTTTGAGGAAGGCGTGGACAGCTATGTGCCTTACGCAGGTCCTCTGGCCGATGGTGTCCAGACCACCCTGTATAAGGTCAAGAGCACCATGTGCAACTGCGGCGCACTCTCCATCCCCGAGCTGCAGCAGAAGGCCAAGCTGACTGTGGTTTCCTCCACCTCCATCGTGGAGGGCGGCAGCCATGACGTTGTGCTGAAAAATGCGACCCCCAATATTATAAACGGCTGAGCCTGAACAGGCTTGCAGGGCCGCTCCCGGAGCTTTCGGGGGCGGCCCTTTTGGCAGTACCGAAAAAAAGATTTTTCTTTCTGCACGCAGGAAATTTACAAAAGCCCTTGCACCCGGGCGGCAAAGATGCTATCATGGTACAAACGTCCTGTCAAGACAGGGTGCAGGCCCACGCACTGCCGGAACAAAGGCAGGGGAGAAGGGACTGTTTTTTCAGCAGCGGCAAGGCTTTTTCGCTGCTGCGAAGTACAAGGAGAGGAAACTTTTCATGGACGAGATCAAAGTTGTTCCGTACATTCCGGACGAAGATTATGATAACCCTGCCATGGTGGTGGATTTCTACGAATTCACGATGGCAAACTGCCTGTTCCTGCACGGCTTTAAGAACACCACCCTTGTGTTCGATATGTTCTTCCGCAAGAACCCGGACAACATGGGCTACTCCATCAGCGCAGGCCAACGCAAGCTGACCCGGTTCCTGCTGAATTATCACTTCAACGAGCAGGATATCCGCTGGCTGCGCACCAAGGGTATGAGCGAGGAATTCTGCGAGTATCTGCGCACCTACAAGTGGAAAGGCGATATGTACGCTCTGCCCGAGGGTACAGTTTGCTACCCCCATGTGCAGATGGTCCGCATTGAGTGCGACCTGGTGGGTGCGATCCTGATCGAGACCTACCTGCTGCAGACGATGAACTTCCACAGCCTGATCACCACCAAGGCGACCCGTGTGACCGGCCTGAACACCCATACGCCCCGCAGCGTCATGGAGTTTGGCACCCGCCGCGCACAGGGCGAGAGCGCAGGCAATGATGGCGCGTATGCCGCTGTTCTGGGCGGCTGCATCGGCACTGCCAACTGTTTGGCTGAGATGAAGTATGGCTCTGAGGTCAAGGCAGTTGGCACCGTGGCACACAGCTTCATCGAGTTCTTCCCGACGGAGTTTGATGCCTTCAAGGCCTTTGCGGATACCTACCCGGATTCCGTCAGCCTGCTGCTGGATACCTACAACATCATGGAGAGCGGTCTGCCCAACCTCATCAAGCTGGACGACTACCTGATCGAGAAGTACCCCAATGACCCCAACCGCCGCGTCAAGAGTGCCCGTATCGATTCCGGCGATCTGGCCCGTGGCTCCAAGCGCCTGCGCAAGGCACTGGATGCCGCAGGCAAGCCCTATATCAAGCTGGTGGCTTCCAATGGTCTGGACGAGCGGAAAATCGCCAACATGGAGCTCTATGAGCATGCTCATTTTGATTCCTATGGCGTGGGCGAGAATCTCATCACCTCCGCTTCTGACCCTGTGTTCGGCGGCGTGTATAAACTGGTGGCGGTCAAGCTGCCGGATGGCACCTATCAGCCCAAGATGAAGTGCTCGGATTCTGCCAGCAAGGCCATCATCCCGGGCAAGAAAATGCCCTGGCGGCTCTACGATGAAAATGGTCAGGCCCAGTGCGATCTGATCGCCATGGATGGCGAGGTCATCGAAGCGGGCAAGCCGGTAAAGATGGTCAATCTTGACCCGGATGCCATCGAGCGCACCATTACCATCACCCCCACCAAGGTCAAGCGGCTGCTGGTGCCCCATATCCTGAACGGTGAACTGGCCATCGAACTGCCCGGCATGGCCGAGAAAAAGGCCTATATCGCAAAGCAGCTGACCGAAGAGACCTGGGAGACCGAGCTGCGCATCGAGATGCCGCATAAGCACTATGTCAATATGACCCCCGCTGTGGCCGAGTGCCGCGCCAAGATGTATTCGGAACTGCATGGCGGAAAGGTGTAACTTGACAAAGCAGGGTTTCTATTGTATTATAATAGCCGTTGTGTGAATCTTACATGTTTTGATACATGTTTGCAACTCCGTAACGACGGACTTGTGATAAATGTTTGACTCATCACCTGTTATTCCCGGCTCTCTGTGAATGTCCAGAGCAGCAGGGCTTTGTAAGCCGGGTTTCTATGCGCCACTGTGGTGAAATTGGCAGACACGAGGGACTTAAAATCCCTTTCTGGAGACAGAGTGCGGGTTCAAGCCCCGCCGGTGGCATGAAAAATCCCCTTCAGCGTAAGCTGAGGGGGATTTTTTACTGTTGTATCGCGTACAAAGTGTAATTCTGCGCAGGCAGGAATGCCGGATGCAGCTCAGCGGTTTTCCATAGCATGGAATCGTTCCAGGAAGCTGTGGTCCACACCCTCGGATCGATAGCCCGGCATGGTATCAATGGCAACATTGTGGATGCTGCGGAAGATGCTGTTTTCGATATTTGGATTGTCGCGCTTCAGGCGGCGGAGCAGGATCTTGATCTCCTGCCGCTTGGAACCACCGCCGCCGTTGTCGCACATGGTGCAGTTCTCAGTAAAGCGGCAGGCGCACTGGATGAATTCCAGATCATTGTAGCGCTTCCAGGCCAGGATATCTTCTTCCCGGATGCAGTACATGGGGCGGATCAGGGTCATGCCGGGAAAGCTGGTGCTGTGGAGCTTGGGCGGCATGGCCTGCATCTGGGAGCCGTAAAACATGCTCATCACAGTCGTTTCAATGACATCGTTGAAGTGGTGGCCCAGCGCGATCTTATTGCATCCCAGCTCCTTGGCCTTGCTGTACAGGTGGCCGCGCCGCATCCGGGCACAGAGGTAGCAGGGGTTCTTTTCGGTGTTGTTGGCAACGGAAAAGATGTTGCTCTCGAAGATGGTCACCGGAATGTGCAGCAGCTCGGCATTGGACTCGATCTTCTGGCGGTTGATCTCATTGTAGCCGGGGTCCATCACCAGAAAGACCAGCTCAAAGGGAACATCGCTGTGCTTCTGCAGTTCCTGCATCAGCTTTGCCATCAGCATGGAGTCTTTGCCGCCCGAGATGCAGACGGCGATTTTATCGCCCTCCTGTACCAGCTCGTAGCGCTTTACCGCCACGATAAAGGGGGTCCACAGCTCCTTGCGGTATTTCTTGATGATACTGCGTTCGATCATCTGATAAGGTTCAAGCTCACGTTTCATGTTGGTTCCTCTTTTTATTTAATGTACAGCGGTCAGCTCACGGTAGCAGACATCGAACGCCTGCAAAAAGGCTTTGATCTCGTCCTCGGTGGTCAGATGGCTCAGGCTGATGCGCCAGGAGGACAGTGCGTTGCGGCGGTCGCGGCTGACCGCAAACACCGCACGCGAAGGCAGACCATCCGAAGAGCAGGCTGACTTGACCGAGACGCAGACCCCTTTGGCATCCAGCTCCCGCTGGAACACGGTGCCCTTGACATTACGGACGCTCAGATTCAGCACATGGGGGATGGCGTGGTCCGGGCTGTTGATGCGCACCAGCGGATATGTGCTGAGGGCGGCGCGGAGCTCTGCATTCAGCTTTGCCACATGGCCAACGCGTCCGGGCAGGTCAGTGACGGCAAGATCAAGCGCACAGGCCAGCGAGGAGGCCAGCGCCACAGTGGGGGTGCCGCTGCGGTAGATGGTGGTACTCTCGCCGCCATGGATGAGAGGCTCCAGCGCCAGATTCCGCCGCTTGATCAGCAGGCCGATGCCGTTCAGTCCGTAGAATTTGTGGGCCGTCAGGCTCATGGTGTCCACGCCCTCAAAAGAAACGGGGATCTTACCCACAGCCTGGGTCGCATCCACATGCAGATGACAGTGAGGGTATGCTTTTAGGATGGCGGCGATCTCCTGTACGGGCTGCACCACACCCAGCTCACTGTCCACCAGCGTTATGGCAATGCAGATGGTATCCGGGCGAAGCAGATCCTTCAGGTGCTCAAGATCCACGGTGCCGTCCTGTTTCACGTTCAGCAGGTCGATCTCATACCCCTGCTCCTGTAATGCCGTCAGGGTGCCGCTGACCGAAGAATGCTCCAGCGGAGTGGAGATGATGTGCCTGCCCGCATGGCGGGAGAGACGGGCCAGCCCCTTTAAAGCAAAGTTGTTGGCCTCGCTGGCACCAGAGGTATAGATGATCTCTGCTGGCTGAACGCCCAGCAGGGAGGCGATTTTGATGGTGGCGGCATCGATCTCTGCCTTGGCGGCAGAGCCTGCCTGGTGGTGAGAGTTGGCGTTGCCGATGCAGCGGCGCTCCACGGCACAGAACTGCTCCAACACCCGCGCATCCACCGGGGTGTTTGCAGAATAGTCCAGATAGATCATAACATTCCTCTTGAAATACAAATCAATTCAATAGGTTATATTATAGTGCGGACAGGGGCATATTTCAAGATGTCCGGCCCAAAAGCTGAGGAAACTGCGGCAAACGGATTGCATCCGGGCAGGGTTTCTGGTATACTTTATAAAGTCAGACAGGGAAGGGGAGAGCAAAATGTTTCGTTCGACTTTGCGGAGCGCGTGTTTTGCCTTCCGGTCCCGTTTTTTGAATCTGCTCCAGAAGATTGAGGCACTGCCGTTGCTGCGGCAATGCCTCTTTTTTTGGGCAGCGATGAAAGGAGAACTTCTCTATGAGTGAAAAGATCGATTACTCCAAGGGCATTTACGATGCCCGGCAGCTCGGCACCGGACGGATGCTGATCCTGGGCTTGCAGCACATGTTTGCCATGTTCGGCGCAACTGTGCTGGTGCCCCTGCTCACCGGCCTGAGCGTTTCCACCACTCTGCTCTGTGCCGGTCTGGGCACCCTGCTGTTCCACCTTGTCACCAAGGGCAAGGTCCCGGCCTTCCTTGGCTCCTCGTTTGCCTACCTGGGCGGTTTTTCCATTGTAGCCCCCATGCTGGCTGACGCAGACGGCAACCTGACCGTTGTCAATACCAAAATGCTGCCCTACGCCTGCGCGGGCGTGGCACTGTCCGGCATTCTGTACCTGCTGGTCAGCCTGCTCATCTCCACCTTTGGCATCCGCCGCATTATGAAATTCTTTCCGCCGGTGGTCACAGGCCCCATCATCATCTCTATTGGTTTGATCCTGGCCCCCTCCGCCATCACCAACTGCGAGTCCAACTGGCTGCTGGCTTTTGTGGCCCTGGGCACCGTTATTGTCTGCAACATCTGGGGTAAGGGCATGGTCAAGATCCTGCCCATCCTGATCGGTGTGCTGGTCTCCTATGCTGTGGCTCTGGTCACTGGTGCAGTCAACTTTGAGGCCATTGCTGCTGCCGACTGGTTCGGCATCCCCCTGCACAAGAGTGCCATGGGCCTGTTTGCCATCGACGGCAGCCCTGAGTTCATCAGCGCAATGTTCACCATCATCCCCATTGCGCTGGCAACCATGATGGAGCATGTGGGCGATATCGCTGCCATCAGCGCTACGGTCGGCCACAACTATATCAATGATCCCGGCCTGAACCGCACCCTGATGGGCGACGGCCTTGCCACTGCCATGGCTGGTCTGCTGGGCGGCCCCGCCAATACTACCTACGGTGAGAACACCGGTGTTCTGGCCCTGAGCCGCATCTACGATCCGCTTGTCATCCGCATTGCCGCTGTGATGGCTGTGATCCTGAGTTTCAGCCCCAAGTTTGAGGCCGTCATCAACACCATCCCCACCGGCATCATTGGCGGCATCAGCTTTGTGCTGTACGGAATGATCTCCGCGATCGGTGTCCGCAATGTGGTCGAGAACCATGTAGACTTTACCAACAGCCGCAACCTGATCGTTGCCGCTGTCATCCTGGTCTGCGCGCTGGGCTTCAACTCTGTGGGCGGTCTGACTTTCGCTGTGGGCGGTGTCTCCATCAACCTGTCCGGCCTGGCCATTGCTGCTATCGTGGGCATTCTGCTCAACGCCATCCTCCCCGGCAATGATTACGAGTTTGATGCTGCCAACGGCTCCGATGCTCCGAGCAGCGGCAACCTGCAGGTCTAAAAAATAAATAGGAATAATTCTTAAAATTAGTCTTGACTAATCTAGGAATCATTGCTATAATAGGCTCAGAAGCAAGGCCCCCTGTACCAGAGGGGAGGCCAAGATCATAATGAAAAACAATGGAGGATATTCTTATGAAAAAGTATGTTTGCACCGTCTGTGGTTATATCGCTGAAGGCTCTATCCCTGAGCAGTGCCCTGTCTGCAAGGCGCCTGCATCCGCATTTGTCGAAAAGACCGGCAACACCTATGTGACCGAGCATGTGGTCGGCATCGGCAAGGCTGAGGGTGTGCCTCAGGAGATCGTTGACGGTCTGCGTGCAAACTTTGAGGGTGAGTGCAGCGAGGTCGGCATGTACCTGGCCATGGCCCGTGTGGCTGAGCGCGAGGGCTACCCTGAGATCGCTGAGGCTTACAAGCGCTATGCCTACGAAGAGGCTGACCACGCATCCCGTTTCGCCGAGCTGCTGGGTGAGGTCGTGACCGATAGCACCAAGAAGAACCTGATGATGCGTGCTGAGGCTGAGTGCGGCGCATGCTCCGGCAAGATGGACCTGGCCAAGAAGGCAAAGGCCCTGAACCTGGATGCAATCCACGATACCGTCCACGAAATGGCAAAGGACGAGGCTCGCCATGGCCGCGGCTTCGAGGGCCTGCTGAAGCGCTACTTCAACGTGGAGCTGTAATTCCTGCATTCTTCTGAACCTGTTATTATAAAGCTGCCGTGCGGTTCCAAAGCTGCACGGCAGCTTTTTTGCTTGACGGGATCCATGGCAGGGCGTACAATGAAAAAAAAACATTCCGAAAAAGGGGAAGTCTTATGAAATCAACTTCCACACGCTGTGCGCTGCTGGACGAGCTGCGCGGGCTGGACCTGATCAGCATGATGCTTTACCATGGCATGTGGGATCTGGTCTATCTGTTTGGTGTGCGTGCACCGTGGTATGGCAGCTGGCAGGGAGAACTGTGGCAGCAATCCATCTGCTGGGTGTTCATCTTGCTGTCCGGCTTCTGTCTGCCGCTGGGCCGCCACCCGGTCAAACGAGGCGCGGTGGTGTTTGGGTGCGGCGCACTTGTCACGGCGGTCACGCTGATCTTTATGCCTGCGGATGTTGTCTGGTTCGGCGTGTTGACCCTGCTGGGCTCGGCTATGATCTTCACAGGACTGCTGGAAAAGTGGATGGAAAAGGTGCCCCCGGTGGTCGGCCTTGCAGGGAGCATGTTTCTGTTTTACTTCACCCGCTATGCAGCCGATGGCTATTTGCAGCTGGGCCATTGGCTCATCACACTGCCGGGTTTTCTCTACGCCAACTACTTCACGGCCTATCTGGGGTTTTATCCCTTTGGCTTCTTCTCTACGGATTACTTCCCACTGACCCCGTGGCTCTTCCTGTTCTGGGCTGGTTTTTACCTGCATCATCTGGCAGAGCGAACAGCGCAGAGTCTCCGTCCGCTGCGTCGTTCGGTTTGCCCGCCGCTGGGGTGGCTGGGGCGGAATTCGCTGATGCTATATCTGCTCCACCAGCCGGTGATCTACGGCGTGCTGACGGTGGTGTTCCTGTTGCTGCGCCGGGGTGGAGGAGCGCTCTGAAAAATTCTGTAAAAGGTTCTTGACAAGGAGCCCGCCCTGTGGTATTCTTTTGATGGTTAGAAAAGCCTAACCAAATTGCTCTGTCTTATGTCAGGCAGAGCAATTTCTTGAAGATAAAAGTTAGAATATACTAACCAAAATTGAAAGAGAGGTTCTTCTTTATGAGCAAAGTAGCAGTTGTATTCTGGAGTGCAACCGGCAACACGGAGACCATGGCAAACTGCGTGGCAGAGGGTGCAAACGGCACCATCGTTCCCTGTGGCGAAATGAACGCCGCAAAGCTGGCAGAGTTTGATGCAGTTGCATTTGGCTGCCCCGCAATGGGCGCAGAGCAGCTGGAAGAGAGCGAGTTTGAGCCGATGTTCTCCGATCTGGAGGGCTCCCTGAACGGCAAGAAGATCGCTCTGTTCGGCTCTTATGGCTGGGGCGACGGCCAGTGGATGCACGACTGGGTCGAGCGTGCACAGGGTGATGGCGCACAGGTGCTCAACGGTGAGGGTCTGATCTGCAACGAGGCACCGGATGAGGATGTTCAGGCTGCCTGCCGCAAGCTGGGTGCAGACCTGGCAGCGTGGTGACCGGATTAGAAGCACATTGCAAAATTTGACAAATGGGGTTTGCTGTGTTAAACTCTAAAAGTTGCGCAGCAACCCATTTGCCGGACAAGCGAACCTGAGAGCAGCAGGGGAACAACAGGGGCTGAACCCGGTCTCCTGCTGCTTTGCTTTTTAGGAAAGGTGGTGTGTATGGAAATGGCTGTTGCTGTTGGAATTACGGCCTGTTTCGCAGTTTTGCGTCACGCGGTGCGTTGCGCGGCTCTGCGGATGGCCCGCAAGGAAAAAATGCAGGAGGAACAGTCCCAATGTCCAAAACCACCCCGGAAGACCTGGCAAAGAAGCGTTCCGACGAAAAAACGCTTGTCAGTGAGATGATCGCGCTCTACTGCCGCAAGCAGCATTACACCCTCAGAGGCAGTCTCTGCCCGGAATGCCAACAGCTGCATGATTATGCGCTGGCCCGCATTGAGCACTGCCCCTTTATGGAGACCAAGACCTTTTGCTCGGCCTGCAAGGTGCATTGCTATCAGCCGGAGATGCGGGAAAAGATCCGCACTGTCATGCGCTGGGCCGGGCCCAGAATGCTGCCGGTGCATCCCGTTCTCTCCATCAAGCATGTGATCGTGACAATGAAGGCAAGGCGTGAAGCAAACGCAGGAAAATAAGCAGCCATGTATAATCGCCTGAAGCCGGGGCAACCTAGAGCCAAGGAGGCGATAGAAATGGAAAACACAGGTGTGACCTGCGATGTCTGCGAGTGCCGTCACAATGTGCAGAACTGCAAGTGTGATCTGCCCCAGATCAAGGTGACAGAGCACTGCTCCTGCACCACCCAGCAGGTGGAGACCCCGCACTTCTGCCAGAATTACGAAAAGAAATAATCTGTAATGGCAGAAAACTCCCCGCCCAGCGCCCCAGACAGGGCATGAGAGGGGAGTTTTTGTGTGTTGTTCAGTGGATTGCCACACTGCAGGTAGCAAGGCTGCGCACCAGTGTGCCGACGCTGTCCTTCATCTGGATGCCTGCAAAGCCCAGACGGAAGGCGGCCTGCACATTCTCCAGCCGGTCATCAATGAAAACACTTTCCCCGGCCTTGAGCTGGTATTTGTCCAGCAGGGCCTTATAGATGCGCGGGTCAGGCTTGTTGATGTGCACCTCGCAGGAGGCCACGCCGCCGTCGAACAGGCCCTTGAGGTCGCGCTCGGTCAGAAAATCCAGCACATCCTCGGGGATATTGCTCAGGTAATAGACGCAGTAGCCACGGCTCTTGAGTTTCCGCACCAGCTCATGCATCCGGCGGCGGGGGCGGAGGATATGCATCCAATCGTCCAGCACGCCTTGCACCTCAAACGCGCGGCCATATTCTTTTGCGCGGGCCAGCATCCGCAGGTTGGCCTCGGAGCGGGTGATAAGCCCTGCATCCAGCAGCTTCCACTCCTCGCTTTCAAAAGTCAGCTGGGAGACCTGTTCCTCTACCTCGGCATTGCAGAAGCGGTCTACCAGATAGGTCTTGGGGTCGAAATCTACCATGACACCGCCCAGATCAAAGATGATATTTTTATACATCGCTGTTTCCTCAATTCTGTATGGATGTTTCTGCCAGAAAGATTCTGCCCACAGTATAGCACAACTGCCCGCCCTGCATCAAGCACTGTGCCGCCGCATAGGATGAAACAGGCAAACTGCGGGGAGGGGATCACGATGAAATTCCGGGAGCTGTGCGCAAAGGAGATCGTTCAGCTGAGCAACGGGGCCTGCCTTGGCCGCGCCGATGATCTGGAGCTCGATCCGGCAACGGCGCAGGTCAAAAGCCTGCTGCTGCTCGGGCAGCCTCATCTGTTTGGGCTGCTGGGCCGGGACGAGACTCTGGTCATCCCCTGGACGGACATCGAAACACTGGGAGTGGACGCGATCCTGGTCCGCACGGAGCTGCCGGAGCCGGAAGCCAAAAAGCAGGGTTTCTGGCAAAAAATGCGGCACTGGCTGGACGGCTGAAATTTTTCGTGAATTTTTCCTGCATCAGGGTTTGATTTTACAAAAAATCGGATTATAATAGAGAACCGTGAGCGGCAGAGCCTTGCCGCTCCGGCTTGAAATCTGATTTCCGGAAGTGAAAGGAACTTCTCTCTATGAACGCAAAAAAACATACGCCGCTTTCCCTGCATGGGCTGCGGCTGCTCTTCCCGCCGCTGGCAACGCTGGGCATCCTGTTCCTGACGGAGTGGATCGCCCGCGGCAGCCTGACAGGGGAGACCTTTACCCAATACATTTTCCCCCATGCCGAAGCCTATCTGCTGGCGTGGGCCATGCTGTTTCTCAGCTGGCTGGCAGTGGACTGGCTGACCCGGTTTGCACCGTTGGCGACCCTGCTGGCGGCGGTGCTGGGCTGTGCCCCGGCGGCAGTCAATTTCTACACACTGCAGCTGCGCGGCGAGCCCTTCCTGCCCTGGGATCTGATGCAGGTGTCAGAGGCTGCGGGCGTGGCAGCTGCGGCCGGTATCCACATCCAGACCAGCATGGTGGTATCCATTGTTATTATCGTGCTGCTGGTCGCGGTGTCTTTCTTCCTTTATAGAGGGCGGCAGAAGCTGAACTGGAAGCCCCGGGTGGCAGGCTTTCTTGCCAGTGCGGCAGCTACCTGCGGCCTGCTCTTTGGCGTGTTCCTGCAGCCTGCCGTGACACAGGCCATTGGCATTGTGCCGGATGCCTGGATGCAGGATCGCTACTACCGCTATTATGGTGTCATCACCAGCTTTCTGACCAATCTGACCAATCTGGAGATCTCCAAGCCGGAGGGGTATTCAGAGGAGGCTGTCAACGAGATTTTGGATGATACCGAAGCTGCACAGAAATATTCCACTGCTCCGCTCTACCCGGGATCTTACGGTGCCACCACCTCTGCGGACGAGACCGCGAAAAAGCCCACCATCATCTATGTGATGGACGAGTCCTACTGGGATGTGTCGGAACTGGAGCAGTACGGTTTCCAGTTTGATACCGATGTCTCTGCCAACCTCCACGCCCTGCAGCAGACCAGTGCTTCTGGCCGGGCGTACAGCCCCAGTTTCGGCGGCGGAACCTGCGATGTGGAGTTTGAAGCGCTGACAGGCTATTCGGCTTCCTTTCTGCCCAACGGCAGCAAGCCCTACCAGCAGCATGTGACCAAGCCCATGTTCTCGCTGCCCAATTACCTCAAGCTGACGCAGGGATATCAGACGGCGGCAGTTCACTGCTTCTGGGCCAAGTATTGGAGCCGGGACACGGCATACCCCAACCTGGGCTTTGACACCTTCCTGAGCCTGGAACAGATGACCCATGTCAACAAGGTGCGCAGACACTACTGGACCAGCGGTCTGGTCACGGATGACTCCATGGCAGACCAGATCATCCAGCAGTATGAGAAGATGAAGACATCCTCGGATGCACCGGTTTTTCTGCACGCGGTCACGATGCAGAACCATACCAATTATAATAAAGACAACTACCCGGACGATGTGCGGGTGAAGGTGACAGAGCACCCGGCGGGCCTCAAGGCCAGCACCATCGGCGCACTGGAAGATTTTGCGACCGGCATCCGGGATGCCGATGCCATGCTGGGCAAGCTGACCCAATACTTCTCGCAGGTGGACGAGCCGGTGATCCTGGTGTTCTGGGGCGACCATTACAACCCCATTGATTCCAATTATGATGTCTTTACCAGCAGCGGCTATGCCAGCGATTCCAGTGCGGACCCGCGCCTGCACCAGACCACCCTGCTGATGTGGTCGAACTACACCGACAAGCCCGTGGATCTGGGCACCATTGCCGCTTACGATATCTCGCCGGTGATGATGAACCTCTACGGTCTGGAACAGCCGCTCTATTTCCAGCTGCTGAACCGCCAGCTGCAGGTGGCCGACCGCGCCAATACCCGGGGCACGGTGATGAATCTGGACGGCACCACCACCCAGACCCCGAGCTCCCTGCAGGAAAGCTGGAGCCAGAAGCACTGGCTGCTGCAATATGACCTGATGTTCGGCAAGGGCTATGCCCTCAGCCGGATGGGCATGGAAAGCCTGAACAGCACTCAGACGGGCGAATAAACAAAAAATACGCGATTTTCTTGTAAAAAACAGAGAAAACCCCTTGCATCACACGCCTGTTTGTGCTATTATTATTTGGCATTACACACGCATCACTATGCCCTTTTGTGCTCTTTCGGGAGTGGAGGGCAGTCCAAAGCCATCCGATATGGCCGCGGATCACGGTGTGCGGAGGCAAAACAATATTGGAGGTATTTTTACTATGGCAGTCGTTTCTATGAAGCAGCTTCTCGAGGCAGGTGTGCACTTCGGTCACCAGACCCGCCGCTGGAACCCCAAGATGAAGAAGTATATCTTCACCGAGCGCAACGGCATCTATATCATCGATCTGCAGAAGACCGTGAAGAAGCTGGACGAGGCTTACAACTACGTGAAGGAAGTTGCAGCTGAGGGCGGCGACATCCTGTTCGTCGGCACCAAGAAGCAGGCTCAGGAGTCCATCCGTGACGAGGCTCTGCGCTGCGGCATGCACTATGTCAACGCTCGCTGGCTGGGCGGTATGCTGACCAACTTCCGCACCATCCGTAAGCGCATCGACCGTATGGATCAGCTGGCTAAGATGAAGGAGAACGGCACCTTCGAGCTGCTGCCCAAGAAGGAAGTTGCTAAGCTCGAGCTGGAGATGGAGAAGCTGGACAAGTACCTGGGCGGTGTCAAGAACATGAAGACCCTGCCGAAGGCTATGTTCATTGTTGATCCTCACAAGGAGCGCATCGCTGTTGCTGAGGCTCGTAAGCTGAACATCCCCATCGTGGCTATCGTTGATACCAACTGCAACCCCGACGAGATCGATTACGTCATCCCCGGCAACGACGACGCTATCCGCGCTGTCAAGCTGATCGCTGGCGCTATGGCTGACGCTGTTCTGGAAGGCAAGCAGGGCAACCAGGAGGCTCCCGCTGAGGAAGCTGCCAACGCCTGATTTTTGGCTGTACAGAACAAACCCGTGAAATAACGTGTAAGGGAGACTACAAAAATGGCTATTTCTGCAAAGGACGTTATGGAACTGCGCAAGCAGACCGACTGCGGCATGATGGAGTGCAAGAAGGCTCTGACTGAGGCTGACGGCAACTTCGAGAAGGCTATTGAGATCCTGCGCGAGCGTGGTCTGGCTACTGCTGCCAAGAAGGCAAGCCGCGTTGCTGCCGAGGGTATGGTCTACGCTGACTACTGCCCCAAGTGCAAGGTCGGTGTTGTCATCGAAGTCAACGCTGAGACTGACTTTGTTGCCAAGAACGACAAGTTCGTTGATTTCGTCAAGGAAGCAACCAAGGTCGTCATGCTGCAGAATCCTGCTGATGTTGAGGCTCTGATGGCTTGCAAGACCGAGGCTGGTGAGACCGTTGACGAGGCTCTGAAGAACCTGATCCTGGTCATCAAGGAGAACATTAAGATTCGTCGTTTTGTCCGTTACGAGGGCGTTTGCTCTGCTTACGTCCACGGCGGCGGCACTCACGGCATCCTGGTCAACTTCGAGACCACCAACGACATCGACAGCAAGGACGAGTTCACTGCTTACGGCAAGGACATCGCCATGCAGGTCGCAGCTGCTAACCCCAGCTACGTCGATGAGGCTTCTGTCCCCGCTGAGGTCGTTGCCAAGGAGAAGGAGATCATGCTGGCTCAGATGGCTGGCGATCCCAAGAACGCCAACAAGCCTGATGCTGTGAAGCAGAAGATGATCGAGGGCAAGATCAAGAAGTTCTTCAAGGAGAACTGCCTGGTCGATCAGGAGTTCGTCAAGGACGGCGATCTGTCTGTTGCTCAGTACACCGCTAAGGTCGCTAAGGATCTGGGCGGCGAGATCAAGATCGTCAAGTTCACCCGTTTCGTGAAGGGCGAGGGCCTGGAGAAGCGTGCTGATGACTTCGCTGCTGAAGTTGCAAGCATGGTGAAGTAATTCAGTCTGACTGAATGAATTTAAGAGCTGTGGTACCTGTAACAGGGTGTCACAGCTCTTTTTGTTTGTGTTTGAACGGGAAGTGTGTTATCATAGGAACAATTACAATGAAGAAAAAGCTGGAAGTGAAGAATCTCAACCAGCCGCTGTACCGGAAAGAAGGAAGGCGGCATCTGACAGGAGATGTTACGATGAAAACACAGAAACTGGAGATCAGCGGTATTCCTGCTTTGCTGTACGGGAAAGAAAGCCGAAAAGTATATCTCTATGTCCATGGCAAAATGGGTTGCAAAGAAGAAGCTCTGCCGTTTGCAGAGCTTGCCTGCCCAGCAGGGTATCAGGTTCTTGCTGTTGATTTGCCCGAACATGGAGAGCGCAAGGGCAGCTCCGAGAAGCTGCTGCCGTGGGTGGCGGTTCCAGAGTTGGAAGCGGTCTATTCCTATGCTGCAGAGCGTTGGAAGAATGTTTCGCTGCGGGCTACAAGTATTGGAGCCTGGTTTTCCATGTTGGCCTTACAGGCAAAGCCTTTACGGAGTACTCTTTTGCTCTCACCAGTGGTAGATATGGAAGATCTTATCACCAATATGATGCAGTGGGCAAATGTGAGTGAGGCCCAGTTGAAAGAAGCAGGGGAGATTTCCACGGATTTCGATGAGACGTTGTCGTGGCAGTATCTCTGCTGGGTGAGGGAGCATTCCTACCGCTGGAAAGTGCCCACGCAAGTGCTCTATGGCGCAAAAGATAACCTGACTTCCAGGGCAGTGCTTGAGCAGTTCAAACAACGGACAGGTGCACATCTGACCATCATGGTAGAAGGAGAGCACTGGTTCCATACCGAGCTGCAATTGGCTGTTCTGCAGGAATGGGAGCGAGCACATATCTGAAAGAAGAGGAGAGAGAAACATGAAGATCGAACCCAGAACGTTCACACTGCCCAACGGGGAAGTGCTGACGGTGCGCAGCTTATGCGCCGATGATGCGGAGGCATTGAGTGCATTCCGCAATGCAATCTACAGCGAAACACATTTTATGGCCCGATACCCGGAGGAAGGAGCGAGTCTGGAAGCGATGCGGAACTGGCTCGCAGGCTTCGTGGAAAGCCCTGTGAACTTTGAGGTGGGCGCTTTTGCCGGAGAAAAGCTGGTGGGGGAGTTTGGTGTTGCACAGGTGCGGCCGCATATCAAATACCGCCATCGTGCCGTAGTAGGCATCTCCGTACGGAAAGATCACTGGGGCTGCGGTCTGGGCAGCTATCTGATGCAGTTGGCCATTGACCAGACCCGTACCAACGGCTTCGAACAGCTGGAGCTGGGGGTGTACAGCGATAACGCCCGTGCCATCCATCTCTATGAGAAGGTTGGGTTTGAGCGCTATGGCATCCAGCCCCGGGCTTTTAAGCTGAAGGACGGCACCTACCGGGATGAGATCATCATGGCGAAGATGCTGTGACCTGAAAAAGACAAAATAAAATCTCCCACTGACGGGGTTCGATGTCGTCAGTGGGAGATTTTTATCGTTTTACGGTCAAACCGTGAAAACCTCAGATTTTGGCCTCGCTGTTGTGCTCAGCCTTTTTGTAAGCAGAGAAGGAGTGGAACACAATGTTCAGACCCAGAACGATCAGCAGGACAGCCAGGATCAGCTGCAGGCCATTGGCAATGAACACGGCACCCCAGGTGGTCTCGCCCGCAGGAATGCTGACAGAAGCGGCAGTGCTGATGGCCTTGACCATGGCGATCAGGCGCTGCACCAGAGCGGTGAAGGTGACGCACAGCATGATGATCAGCGGGGGGAACAGCATCTTGTTGCTGCGGCCGGTGACCTTCAGGAAAACGCACAGGGTAGCCAGAACCAGAGCGCTCAGCAGCTGGTTGGCGGAACCGAACAGAGGCCAGATGTTTGCGTAGCCGATCTTGGTCAGCAGGAAGCCGAAGGCCAGAGTGAGGAAGGTGGAGAAGTAGACGTTGCAGAACAGCTTGCGCCAGCCCTCAGCGTGCTCCATGTCGTCCACACTGAACAGCTCCTGGAAGCTCATGCGGCCGATACGGGCCACAGCATCCAGACTGGTCAGGGCCAGAGCGGAAACACACATCGTCATAAAGACCGTTGCTGCATAAGCAGGAACGCCGAACATCTCAAAGAAACCGGCAACACCACGGCTGAAGATCTGGAACGGGGTACCTGCAGCGGGGGTGCCGTCTGCAGCAGCGGCAGCACCGGCAACGCACAGGGCCAGAACAGCCAGCAGGCTCTCCAGGATCATTGCGCCATAGCCGACCTTCAGCATATCCTTCTCGTTCTCAACGGTCTTGGAGGAAGTACCGGAGGAGACCAGGCTGTGGAAGCCGGAAACAGCACCACAGGCAACGGTGACGAACAGGATGGGGAACATGGTGCCCAGCTTCTCGTTGGTGAAGCCGGTGTAAACGGGCAGATTCATGGTAGGGTGTGCAACGACCAGACCAACCACAGCGCCTGCGATCATGGCAACAAACATGAAGGTGGTCATGTGGTCCCGGGGCTGCTTCAGCAGCCACATGGGAAGCACGGCGGCAAAGAAGATATAAACGAAGGTGATATAGCTCCATGCGGCCTTGCCCAGGATGATGGGCAGATTTGCGCCAATGACAAAGGACAGCACGATGAAAACGATGCTGATGACGCTCTCCTTCCAACCGGAGAAGTTGAACTTCTTCTGGATCAGGCCAAAGACCACAGCGAAGACCATGAACATGATGGAGACCATGCCGGCAGCGCCGTTGGTCTGAGCAGCGTCCACCAGAGCGCCGTCCGCGCCATAGGCATTGAAGGTGCCAGCGACCATGTCAGCAAACGCTGCAATAACGATGCCGCAGAACAGCCAGCAGAACAGCAGGAACAGCTTGCGGCCCGTCTTGCCGATATACTTTTCGATCAGCATACCCATGGACTTGCCGTCATTCTTTACAGAAGCATACAGAGCGCCGAAGTCGGTAACAGCACCAAAGAAGATGCCGCCCAGCAGGACCCACAGCAGAACAGGCAGCCAGCCAAAGGCAGCAGCCTGAATGGCACCGGTAACAGGGCCGGCACCTGCAATGGAGCTGAACTGATGTGCAAAAACGGTCCAGCCGTTGGTGGGAACGTAATCCCGGCCGTCCTCATGGACGACCGCAGGGGTCTTGGCGGTAGGGTCGATGCCCCACTTGTTTGCCAGCCAGCGTCCGTAGAGAGTGTAAGCACCAAACAGACACACGGCTGCGATCAAAACGATGACCAGCGTGTTCATTTCTTTTACCTCTTTCCTTTGCTTTTCATGCGGCAAAGAGGTCACGCTGTGGCTCCTTTGCCTGAAAATTGTGTATACTTTATCCCCATTTTCATAATTTGTCAATATATTTCGGAGCAGTTCAGAGGATGTGCTAATTCGACAGAAAATCAGGCAAAAAATTTTAGGTGATTTTATTTCACTTGTGAAGAGAAGAAAACTGTTGACACGCTGAATTGAAAACGATTCACGCAAAAGACTTGACTTTCACACTTTCGTGTGCTAAAGTGATAACGTAATATGATTCTTTCTGTCAGAAGTTCCGGCGTTTGCCGCAGAGGAGACCGCAATGACTGAGAAAAATTCCAGAAAAAACGAGACCGTAGATGCATTGTTCGATGCCATCCTGAGCCTTGAGAGCCGGGAGGAGTGCTATGCTTTTTTTGAGGATCTGTGCACAGTAAAGGAGATCTCCGATATGGCACAACGGCTGGAAGCGGCAAAGCTGCTGCTTGGCGGCTGCACCTATGACCAGATCGTGAAAGAAGTAGAGATCAGCACGGCGACCATCAGCCGTATCAACCGCTGTATCCAATACGGAACCGGCGGTTACCAGAGCGTAATTGAAAAGATCTCTGCACAGGAGAAAAAGCAGTAACGGCTGCACGGCAGGGGACATAAGATGGGGTACACCTTATATAGAAAGGATGAGTCCCCTATGGCAACGATCAATTGTCCCACTACGTTGGAATGTCCGGCCCTGCCCCGTGTTACCCTGAGTCAGGCTGTGATCGATTTGATGGAAAGTATCGCGCTGCAGGAAAGTGCTCTGAGCCACATCCTCTGCGCCGAGAGCCAGAAGATGAAAACCGCACTTGCCATGAACGAGATCGACCTGTGTAAGCTGCTGGAAGTGAACGATTCGGCCACCAACATGGTGCACGCCGTGGCAAATCTGGAGCTGGTGCTGAAGGAAAAGCTGGAGTTTATCTCCAATAACCTCTATTATCCCTCCGCTGATAACGGCGCTGCAGCCCAATAAGCCTGCACGACCCCCTGCCTGTCCGCATTCTGGCGGGCAGGCATTTTGCGTTTTAAGGCCAGATTGTGACCGATTTGTATAAAAAGTGCAAAAACGATTTGTTGGAATTGCTGAAAGCGCAATTCTGTGCTATACTATACCGTGTATAT
This sequence comes from Faecalibacterium duncaniae, assembly GCF_010509575.1. Taxonomy (NCBI): domain Bacteria; kingdom Bacillati; phylum Bacillota; class Clostridia; order Eubacteriales; family Oscillospiraceae; genus Faecalibacterium; species Faecalibacterium duncaniae. Next base: position 1,528,154 of record NZ_CP048437.1, read on the forward strand.
GTGTGAAAGAGAGGGAAACGAACTTGCAGCACTATGACGTGATCTTATTTGACGTGGACGGAACCCTGATCGATTCCGCCCCCGGCATCCTGAATACACTGGAAGAAGTTTTTACCAAGATGGGCGTGGATGTCACCCATGTGAACCTGCGGCGCTATCTGGGGCCGCCGCTCCGCAAGAGCTTTGGAGAGCATTTTTCTGACCCTGCAAAAATCGAGGAGGCCACAGAGCTCTATCGGGAGAGTTACCGCGAAAAGGGCAGCCATGAGGGTACGGCCTACCCCGGTGCGGCAGAGATGCTGCGCCGCCTGAAGGAGGCAGGATTTGTGCTCTGCACCGCAACCTCCAAGCCGACTGTGGTCGTGACCCCCATTCTGGAAGAACAGGGACTGGCCCCTTACTTTGATTTCATCGGCGGCGCGTCCATGGATGAGAGCCGGGATACCAAAACAGAAGTGGTGCGCTATGTCCTCACCCAGCCCTGTGTACAGGGCAAGCGGGTGCTGATGGTGGGCGACCGCAACGATGATATGCGCGGTGCTGCTGATTGCGGGCTGGATGCCGCCGGTGCCCTGTATGGCTACGGCAGCAGGGAAGAACTGGAGCCCTTTGGCCCGGTGCTGCTGGCGGAAAGTTGTGAAGAACTGACGGACAAGCTCCTGGCCTGCCGTGCAAACGGTTGAATGATAGGATAAGTGGTGAATATAACATGAATCATAAGAATCAATCGGACAAACAGTCTATGACATCGCTGCAGCGGCAGGCCGTTCTGGTCTGTGTGGTCTGCGCACTGGCGGCTTTGCTGACCGTAGGCATCACCCTGACCCTGCTCAAACGGGGAAAGCCGGAAACGCCCGGCACACCTGCAGACTCTGTGCCGACGGACACCACCGGGGACGGTGAAGGCACAGATCTTGCCAATCACTATCAGATCGATAACACCTCCAGTGCTCTGCTGACTGAAACAGCGGATGCGGGCACGGAATATCTGGACAGCACCCTGTTTCTGGGAGACTCCAACACCGTGCGTCTGTATAACAACGGCCTGATCTCCTTGCAGCAGTTCTGTGCCAAGGAGGGCATTGGCACCCAGGTGGCCCTGAACGAAGGAATTGTCACCTTTAAGAATGACACCACCCACTACACCATCGCACAGGCGGTGGCAAAAATGAAGCCCCGCCGCGTCGTGATGACCTTTGGCACCAACGACACCGGCATGGAGGTGGCTGATTTTATCAGTAACTATACCGCGCTGGTGCAAGCCATTCAGGAGGCTTACCCCTACACTGATATCATCGTGAACACGGTGCCTCCTATCCCGGAGAATCACTCCAATTACCCCCACATGGATCAGGCCAAGATCGATGATTTTAATATGGCACTGCTCAACATGTGTGAACAGCTGGGGGTCAGATTTCTGAATACGGCGGAGGTCCTCAAGGGAGAAAATGGCTACGGCCAGCTGGATTACTACACGGACGGTGATATCCACCTCAAGAGCGCCGGTCTCAAGGCTGTGTTGAACTATCTGCGCACCCACGCCTACCAGACCGAGGATCGCCGCCCGGACACCAATAATATCCCCACCCGTACGCTGGAATATGTATCCAACCCCAGCTCGGCGGTGCAGGCCCCCAGCTCGGAAGAACCCGCTTCTTCCAGCGAGAGTGAAAGCGTCAGCAGCTCTGAGACTGCCAGCGTTAAGTTTGAGGCCCGTTATCAGGTGGAAAAGAGCGGCGGCGGCACCCTGAGCTGTGGGAACGAGAGCGGCAAGACCAGCCTGACATACGGCATCACAGATGCATCCCAGTCGCTGACTGTCACGGCCACCCCTGCGGAGGGCCATGTGTTCGTCAAGTGGAGCGACGGCGTGACCAGCAAGACCCGTACCGATACCGGCTTCAAGCAGAATCTGGACGTGACAGCCGTGTTTGCAGCTGCTTCCGTTCACATCTCGGAAGGCAAGGCTTCCGCCGGCTCCTATGTCTTTAAGGCTGCGCTGGAGGGCAAATATGCCAAGAGTGAAAACCTGCATTGGTTCGCCAACGGTCAGGAAGTGAAGGAGGCCGCAGGCCATACAACGGTCACCGTGTCCGCTTCGGCCATCACCAGCGGCAGCTATAAGATCTATGCGGTGGTCGTGTACAACGACTGCGCCGTGGTCAGCAATGCGCTGACCATTACGGTCAGCCCGGAGCCTGCTTCCAGCTCAAATTCCGGCAGCTCTTCTACTTCTTCCGGCAGTACATCTGCGTCCTCTTCGGAGAGCAGCAAGTCTGAGAGCACGAGCAGCAGTTCTTCCCACAGCACGGCAGAAAGTGAGAGTAAGAGCGAATCCAAGAGCGAGAGCACCTCTTCTTCTCACAGCAGCTCGGAGAGCAAGGCAGAGAGCACATCGTCCTCCAGCAGTGCTGCCTCTGAGAGCAAAACGGAATCCAAGGAGCAGACCAACAGTGAATCGGTCTCCGCTTCGGTTGAAAATGATATTGAGCCCGCAGAGGGGGCTTCCGCTTCCACCGAAGCAGAAGCCAGCCGGTAAACCTTTTTCTGTCTGCCCGCATAGGCTGGGCAGAAGGGAGGGAGCCGGATGTTCTGTGAAGAGATCAAGATCCCCGGGCTGCCCGGTGAGGGAACTGTGACTGATGGCAGTGTGGATTGGTATGAGATGGACTGGGAGAATGTGGACAACGGCGTGACCGAGGAGCAGATGCCCAGAAACGTTGACAAACCCTGCACCGCGCAAGTTCCGTGCACGGACAATTCCCCGGTGCAGACCGATGATGAAACCTATGAGATAGTTCAGGAATAACCGGAAGCCAGCTCTGCCGGGGCGGGGCTGGCTTCTCGCTGTTCTTTTGATCTGGGAAAAATTCCCCGGTGATCGGGGACAAGCGTCCCGGAAAATGACGCAAGTGTGAAAGAGGGGTAATGAACCATGGCAAAATACTACTGTGTTCTGTTTGATGCTGATAATACGCTGCTGGATTTTGATGCAGCGGAAAACAAGGCGCTGGCTGACACCCTGCGGGAGTACGGCATTGAGCCGGATGCCGAGACGGTGCAGACCTACCGCACCATCAACGAAGAGCTCTGGCGGCAGCTGGAAAAGGGCCAGATCCGCCGGGACAAGCTGATGGGGGAGCGGTTCACCCGCTTTCTGAAGGCAGTGAATGCCGCAGGCAACGGTGTGGAGATGAACAAATTCTATCTGGATCAGCTCTCTACCCACCCTGACCTGACAGCTCCCAACGTGCTGGACGTGCTCCGGGAGCTTTCCGAAGTGGCAACATTGGCTGTGGTGACCAATGGCTTTGACCGGGTGCAGAGCCGCCGTGTGCGGGAATCCGGCATTCTGGATTTTGTGGAGGATGTGTTCGTTTCTGAAAAAATGGACAGTGAAAAGCCCAACCGCAAGATTTTTGATGCTGCGCTCCGTGCACTGGGCGTGGAGAACCGTGAGCATGTGCTGATGGTGGGCGACAGCCTGAGCAGTGATGTGCAGGGCGGTGTGAACGCCGGGCTGGATACCTGCTGGTATAACCCCAACCACGCCGAGAATCCCGGCAAGGTCGTTCCTACCTATGAAATCAGCAGTCTGGAAGAGCTTTACCCGCTGGTGATGGAGCCGGAGGAACTGGCCAATGTGGGCCTGAAGAATCGCCGCCACCAGCTGTAATGCTGTGCGGCCTGTGTGAGAGATTGGAAAACGAACAATGCTGATACATTTGGAAAAGCTGGGCAAGAGCTTTGGCGAGAAGATCGTCCTGCATGATGTCACGGCCAGTGTCGAACGGGAGGACCGCATCGGCATCGTGGGCCAGAACGGCGCAGGCAAAACGACCCTGCTGAAGATCCTGACCGGCGAGTATACGGACTACGAGGGTGAGTTCAGTGTGACCCATGGTGTGACGCTTGGCTATCTGGAACAGAATGCAAAGCTCGACCCCACGTTGGATATCTATGGTGAGATGCGCTCCTGCTTTGCCCATGTGCTGGATGCCATGGCCCAGATGCAGATCCTGGAGCGCAGAATGGCCGCCAGCCCGGAGGATGCCTCTCTGCTGGAACAGCACGATGCCTTGCAGAACATCATTGATGCCGCTGACGGCTACAATATGGACGTCAACATCAAAAAGGTGCTGTCTGGTATGGGGTTTGCGCAGGATACCTGGACGAAGAATATCGCTGTGCTTTCAGGCGGTGAGCTGACGCGCCTTCGTCTGGCAAAGCTGCTGTTGGAAAAGCCGGATGTCCTGATTCTGGACGAGCCCACCAACCACTTGGATTTTGCCACCATGGAATGGCTGGAGAATTACCTCAAGGGCTATTCCGGTGCCGTGCTGGTCGTCAGCCATGACCGCTATTTCCTGGACAATATCTGCACCAGGATCTGGGAGGTCTCCTTCCAGACCATGACCACTTATAAGGGCAACTTCTCAGCCTATCTGCCCCAGAAGGAAGCTGCCGATGCCCTGCGCCAGAAGCAGCACGATGCAGATGTAGCACTGGCTGAAAAGCTGCAGGATTATGTAGACCGCAATCTTGTGCGCGCTTCCACCACCAAGATGGCCCAGAGCCGCCGCAGACAGCTGGAAAAGCTGGAGATCACGGAAGCACCAAAGGATGAAACAAACCAGCTCAAGTTCCGCTTTGAGTATGATGTGGAGCCGTGGAATGAGTTGGTGCTGATGAAGAACCTGACCATCAGGATCGGGGAGCGCACCCTGCTGGAACCTTTTACCTACACGGTCTGCCGGGGTCAGCGGCTGGTGATCGCAGGCCCCAACGGTGCGGGTAAATCCACCCTGATGCAGGTGCTGGATGGTAAGCGCCGCCCCTCTGGCGGCATGGTGCGGCTGGGTACGGGAGCCCGGCCCAGCATTTTTGCCCAGCAGCAGAACCGTTTGGGACAGGGCCGGGTGATCGATGTCATCTGGAACAAGTATCCCCGGATGACGGAGCTGGAAGTGCGCAGCCATCTGGCAAAGCTGGGTTTCCGGGGCGAGACAGTGTTCAAGCCCTGCGAGGCACTTTCGGGCGGCGAGCTGGCCCGCCTGCGCTTTGCTGAGATCGTGCTGGAGCGGCCCAATCTGCTGTTTTTGGACGAGCCCACCAACCACCTGGACATCTACACCCGCGAGAACCTGACCGAGGCCCTGATGGCATACACCGGGACCCTGCTCATGGTCACCCATGACCGCCATCTGATGAACAGTCTGGGCTGTCCCATCCTCTATCTGGAAGATGGCAAGGCCACCCTGTATCCGAGCTACGATGCCCTGATGGGCCGTGCTGCTCCTGCTGCCGCTCCGGAAAAAGCCGGGGATCAGCCCGCCAAGGCCGGTTACGGCAAAGAGCAGCGCCGCCGCCGCGCGGAGCTGCGGGCCAAGATCAAGGCTTGCGAGGATGAAATGGAAGCCTGCGGGGCAAGGGAAGTGGAGCTTGACAATGAGATCAACTCCCCGGAGGTCTACAATGACCCCGATCTGCTCCGCCAAAAGAGCGATGAGCTCAGTGATCTGCGCTTCCATCAGGAGGAGCTGTTTGCTGCCTGGGAAAAGGCAATGGAAGAGCAGGAGCAGTACGAACAGGCTGCTGGTGAAGAATAATCTGCTGCAAAGGAGAACAATGATGCCCTATAACCGCCGCAATTACAACAAAACGCACAGCATCGCCCTTTCAGGCCTGCTGTTTGCTCTGGCGATGGCGCTTTCCTTCATCGAGGGCACATTGGTCATCCCCGGGCTTTTGCCAGGCATGAAGCTGGGTCTGGCGAATATTGTGGTGATGTATGCCCTGTTCTTCATGGGGTCAAAACAGGCCCTTGTGCTGGATGTGCTGAAGGCGTTCTTCGTCTTTCTGGTCTCCGGCTGGACGGCAGGTTTTCTTTCCCTCTGCGGCGGCCTGCTCTCACTGCTGGTGATGTGGCTGCTCTACTATCACTGCCCGCTGCGGCCTACCTGGTTCATCCTGTCGGTCTGCGGCGCGCTGGCCCACAACATCGGCCAGCTGCTGGGAGCCAGTGTCATCCTTTCCACAGCAGTGTCCCTTTACTATGCACCGATTATGCTGGTGCTGGGTCTTGTGATGGGAATGCTCACCAGTGTCACCCTGCGGGCCATGCTGCCTGCGCTGGGACGGCTGGGTTATAATATCCAGGAAAACCGCAAAGGATGAGCCGTCCGGTTGCAACCGGGGCCGGAATCCGATATAATAAATCAAATCTGATTTTTTACCCAACAAAAAAACTGCCCACGGGATAGCGCACTTTGGCGCGGGGCAGCTGGGAGGTATGAGTTTATGTCTGAAAAAGTGACTGTCAAGGTGGAGCGCAATATCCTCCATCTTCCCGCCATTGCCCTGCGTGGGCTGGTGGTGTTCCCCAACAACCTGCTGCATTTTGAGGTAGGTCGTGACAAGAGCATTGCCGCTGTGGAATGGGCCGTGCGGAATAAATCCGAGGTGTTCCTCATTGCGCAGAAGGATATGAAGGCTGAGGACCCCAAGGCAGAGGAGATGTACCAGTACGGCGTTGTGGCCGAGATCAAGCAGGTCATGCGTGTTTCGGATGATCTGGTGCGCATTCTGGTGGAGGGCAAGTTCCGCGCCAAGCGCACTGAGCTGGATACCGAAGGCAGCTTCCTGCTGGCATCGGTGCGGCCGGCTCCTGTGCGCCCCATCAAGGCAGAGGAGGAGACCGAGGCGGAGGCCTTGCTCCGCAACGTAAAAACGAGCTTCGACGCGGTGCTTTCCATGAATCCCCGCATCAGCAAGGACGTGGTGTTTGCCGTTACCTCGAATAACGACCCCGCCTTCCTGTGCGAGTACATCCCTGCCAATCTGCTCTTCCGCTTTGAGGATAAGCAGGCTGTGATGGAGGAAAGCACCCTCATCGGCCGTCTGCGCCTGCTGGTGGAACGCCTGCATCGGGAGCGCCGGATGCTGGAGATCGACAAGGAGATCGCCCAGAAAGTGGACGAGGCCATGGATAAGAACCAGCGTGATTACTACCTGCATGAGCAGATGCACATGATCAGCCAGGAGCTGGGCGAGGACGATGATACCACGGCAGAGGCCGAGGAGTACCGCCGCAGGATCCAGGAGCTGCATCTGGACGAGGAGCGGGAGAAGAAACTGCTCAAGGAAGTGGACCGCCTTGCCAAGATGCAGAGCAGCAACCAGGAAGGAACGGTCATCCGCACCTATCTGGACACCTGCTTGGATCTGCCCTGGAACAGCTTTACCGAGGACGACCTCGATATCGCCAAGGCACAGCGCATCCTTGACCGCGACCACTACGGTCTGAAGAAGGTCAAGGACCGCATTCTTGAGGTGTTGGCTGTCCGTAAGCTGGCTCCGGATGTCAAGGGGCAGATCATCTGCCTGGTCGGCCCTCCGGGTGTCGGCAAGACCAGCATTGCCCGCTCCATTGCCGAGAGCCTGAACCGCAAGTATGTGCGCATCAGCCTGGGCGGTGTGCGGGATGAGGCAGAGATCCGCGGCCACCGCCGCACCTATATCGGGGCCATGCCCGGCAAGATCATCAACGCCATGATCTCCGCCAAGAGCTCCAACCCCCTGATGCTGCTGGACGAGATCGACAAGCTGGCGGGCGATTTCCGGGGTGACCCGGCCGCTGCCCTGCTGGAAGCCCTTGATCCCGAGCAGAACACCACCTTCAATGATCACTTTATCGATATGCCGTTTGATCTGAGCCATGTGCTTTTTATCACCACGGCAAATGATCTGAGCGCCATTCCCGGCCCTCTGCGTGATCGCATGGATGTCATTGAGCTGCCCAGTTATACCCGGGTGGAGAAATACAACATTGCCCGCAAGCATCTGGTGCCCAAGCAGCTCAAGGCCTGCGGTCTGGCCGGGAAAGTCACCTTCTCCCAGAACGCGCTCTACGGCATCATTGACGGCTACACCCGTGAGGCCGGTGTCCGCACTCTGGAACGTACCATCACCAGTGTCCTGCGCAAGTGCGCCCGCAAGATCGCGTCCGGCGAGGCGGAAAACGTCTCTGTGACCGGCAGCAGCCTGGAAGAGCTGCTGGGGCCCCGCTTCGTCAAGCCCGATTTTCTCAACCGGACCAATGCCATCGGCATTGCCAACGGTCTGGCCTGGACCAGCATCGGCGGCGAGACCCTGCCCATCGAGGTGCAGGTCATGGACAATGGCAGCGGCAAGATCACCGTCACCGGTTCGCTGGGCGACGTGATGAAGGAAAGTGCCCAGCTGGCCATCACCTATGTCCGTGTCCACGCCGAGGAATACGGCATCGACCCTGAGCGGCTGAAAAAGTGCGATCTGCACATCCATGCCCCCGAGGGTGCCGTGCCCAAGGACGGCCCCAGCGCCGGTGTTACTCTGACCACGGCTCTGGTGTCCTGTCTGTCCGGCATCCCGGTGCGCGGTGATGTTGCCATGACCGGCGAGATCACCCTGCACGGCAATGTGCTGCCCATCGGCGGTCTGCGCGAAAAGAGCATGGCTGCCTACCGTGAGGGGATGAAAACTGTGCTCATCCCCAAGGATAACGTTCCGGACCTGTACGAGGTGGATGACGAGGTGAAGAAGAATCTGACCTTCCTGCCCATGTCTGACCTCGCGCAGGTGCTCAATGCCGCTCTGCTTAAGCCCAAGAGCGTTTCTGCCCGTCATCCGCACCCCGCCAAAAAGGCGAAGCCGGTGGAAGCGGCCATCCCGCCCGCACCGGAAAAACCGAAGCCGGGGGCTGTCTGCTAATCAAAGGAGCAAACGATGAACTACAACAAAGCGGATTTTATTGCAAGCTACGGCATTTCCAGCCAGCTGCCCGAAAGTGACCGTCCGGAACTCAGCTTCTCAGGCCGTTCCAACGTGGGCAAGTCCAGCCTCATCAACAAGCTGTGCAACCGCAAGAACCTTGCCCGCGTGTCCAGTACACCGGGCAAAACGGCCACCATCAACTTCTATGAGGTGGACAACTGCTATTTTGTGGATCTGCCCGGCTATGGCTATGCCAAGGTCAGCAATGCAGACCGCGAGCGCTGGGATGACCTCATCAACAGCTATTTTGAGGCTCCCCGGCATCATACCCTGCTGGTGCAGCTCATCGACTGCCGCCATGCCCCCAGCGCAGATGACCTGCAGATGCTGAAGTATCTGCACTACCATCAGATCCCCTTTGTTGTGGCATTGACCAAAGCAGATAAGCTCAAAAAGAGCCAGCTGGCCAAGACACAGGAGGATTTTGAAAAGGTCTGCCTGCCCTATGGCTGCCAGAAGGTGGTGCTGACCAGCGGCGAGAACGGCTACGGCATCCCGGAGCTGCAGGCGGTGTTGAACGAGGCCGTGGCGGCTGAGTTCACCGATGACGAGGAAGCGGAGTAAACCATGGCCTACAATGAATTTGCCTATTTCTATGATGAATTCAACGGCGAAGCCGACTATGATGCCCTCTATGAGCAGATCCGGCAGGAGCTGAATGCCCACGATATCCGGGATGGCATTCTGGCCGATCTGGGCTGTGGAACAGGGGAGCTGACCTTGATGCTGACCCAGGCGGGCTATGATATGATCGGCATCGATCAGTCCGAGGAGATGCTCTGTGTTGTGCGGGATAAGGCGGAACAGCTGGGCCTTTCCGGCAAGCTGCTGCTTTTGCAGCAGGATCTGCTCAAGCTTGACCTCTACGGCACCATCCGGGGTGCGGTGTCTACCTTCGATACCTTCAACCACATCCCTGACCTGGATACCGCCATTGCCAACGCGGCTTTTTTCATGGAAGAGGGCGGCGTGTTCCTCTTTGATATGAATACCCCTTACAAGCACCAGAAGGTGCTGGGGGAAAATGTATTTACCTTTGAGGAAGAGGATGCTGCCTGCGTCTGGCGCAACCACTATCACCCTGCGGACCGCCGGGTGGAGATCACGGTGGACATCGACTACCGCGAGACCGGTGAACACTTCCATGAACAGTTCTATGAATATACCTATGACCTGGATACCATCCAAGCCGCATTGGAAAAGCACGGCTTTGTGCTGGAAAAGGTCTGCGACGGTGAGAGCTTCGGCCCCCTGACCGAAGAGAGCGAACGCTATTTCTTCTGTGCCGTCAAGCAGTATACCCAATTGGAGGAAAAAGAAAATGTCTAATCTGATCCGCGGTATTTCTGAAAACGGCGGTGTTGTGTTCTGCGGTGTGGACTCCACTGAGATTGTCCGCACGGCCGAGCAGCTGCACCACACCAGTGCGACCTGCAGCGCAGCCCTGGGCCGCCTGCTCACCGGTGCGTCCCTGATGGGCTCCATGTTCAAGGACGATGGCGATTCCATTACGCTGCGTGTGGCGGGCGGCGGCCCCACCGGCACGGTTGTTGCCTGTACCGATGGCACCGGCAATGTCAAGGGCTGTATCGACCACCCGCTGGTAGAGCTGCCTCTGAAAGCAAACGGCCATCTGGATGTGGGCGGTGCTGTGGGCAAAAACGGCGTGCTGACTGTCATCCGTGACAACCGCCTGCAGAAAGAACCCACTGTGGGCCAGGTGCCTCTGGTCTCCGGCGAGATCGCCGAGGATCTGACCAGCTACTATGCTTACAGTGAGCAGGTGCCTACCGTCTGCGCTCTGGGGGTGCTGGTGAATACTGACCTGACCATTGCCTGCGCGGGTGGCTTCCTGCTGCAGCTGCTGCCCGGTGCCACCGATGCCGAGATCACCCAGCTGGAGCAGAACATCGCCGCAATGCCTTCCGTTACTGAACTGCTTCGGGAAGGCAAGACCCCAGAGGATATGATGAACCTTGCACTGGCAGGCTTCAACCCCAATGTACTGGATGAGCGCGAGGTGCAGTACAAGTGTGACTGCAGTGAAGAGCGTACCGAAGAGATGCTGCTGAGCCTGGGCCGCAAGGAGCTGGAAAAGCTCCGGGATGAGGACCCTGACTGCGAGGTCGTCTGTCATTTCTGCCACACCAAGTACCACTTTGACTTGAATAAGTTGGTAGAAAAGGCCGCCTACAAAAAGGAAAAGGCCGAAACGCAGGAACCGGAAGCCTGAGATGGAAAGTTATTACACGCCTTGCAAAGAATTTGATGCCTGCAATGAACTGATTGAGCGCTACTGGAAAACGGGTCAGTATGAACAATGTTTTCGAGGGCATTTACAACTTGCAGAGAAGGGGTATCCGCTGGCAGAATGCCAAGTAGGATATTTTTACTTGGAAGGCATCGGTGTCCAGAAAAATTTAGAAAAAGCTTTTTATTGGACGGAACGCGCCGCACAACATGGCGACCGTGATGCACAGTTCAATCTTGGCTGGTTCTATGAAAATGGAATTGTTGTGCCGAAGGATTTGAAATGGGCAGAACGGTGGTATGTTCGGGCGGCAAGTCAACGACAAAAGGAAGCACTTGAAAAAATTAAAAAGATTAAATAAGCAAAATAGCCCGGAGCGAAAAACTCCGGGCCGTTTTCAGGTGCAGATGTCAGCGATGATGGTGTAGACCACCCGGTAATGCAGCATATTGTTCTCGGTTGTGACATCTACTTTCTGCGCCACAAATTCTGCGTCCGGGTAATCATTTTGCAAGGCCTGTAAGCCATGCAGACGGGCCAGTGCTCTGGCTTCATCCTCTGAGGAATGAACTTCACTTTCTGCCTGTTCGTAATAGGTGGTTTCCTCGACGGAAAGCGGGAGCGTCAGCCCCAGAAGCTCCGGTTGAAGATGCCGTGTGACCGCCGTGGAATCGTCCGCAGGAGAGAAAAGGGAAGGCAATGGGAACACCCGCCCGGCAAGGAAAAGCCTTCGCTGAACAACAGTGTTCCCGGTCAGCTGGAATGCGGCAGCCGTCAGTGGAAGCTCTTCCGCAAACTCCCACTCGAACTGTGCCCGGACGCTTCCAGCGGCAGGCTGAAAGATCAGCGTGCCGTTCCGTTCAGCCCGGGCAGTGCCGATGAGTCCCTGGCCTTTTTCCACTGCCTGCCCGGGAACCACCAGCATCGTCCCGCTGATAAGGTTTGTGTTGACCACCGTACCCGCAGTCTTTGCCCGCAGGCCATGGAGCGTTCCGGCGGCGATCTCCGGCACCGGTTTGGCTTCTGCCGCTTCCAGTTCCAGCCGCCCATCCAGAAAATTCAGGCTGACCCACGAGAACTCACCGCTTTGCAGCAGAGCATATTCCCCGGCGGCAAGTTTTTCCTGCGTGACGATACTGCCCGGCATCAGGAAAACGGTTTCCCGCAGCACGGAAGCGGCCCGCGCCTGCTGGCCGGTCGTCAGGCTAGAAGCATCCACAGCCCAGACAAGGCCCTGTGACCAAAGCAAAAGCGGCACAAACAGCAAAAGCCCGGCCCACAGCCCCCGCCGCCGGAGGTAGGGCCGCAGGAGAAAAAACAGCCCTGTCTTTTTGCGGATGCACAGATGCACCCGCCGCTTGCGGGCAAGTTTTGCCAGCCGGAGGTAACGCCATGCCGCACATCGGGCTGTAAAGCCGCCGGGAGCAGGGAAGATGTCGGTGAGATGCAGGCCTGTCCGTGCAGCTTCGGAGAGCAGGCCCTCGGTATCACCGTTCCGGGCAGAAAATGCTGCCCCGGCCCAAAGCTGTAAGATGCTGCATCCCTCCCTAATTGCTGGAAAATTCTGTGCGTAAAAACCGCCCCCGCAGGGTAATTCGGTGAGCGGCCAGCGTTTCGATTCTAAGCCCGTCCCCATACACGGTGAACAACCCGCCCGCGAATTCCAGGCAGAGCCTGCCCTCCTCATAGGTGCGCACCCTGCGAAAGTGCTCGATCTCCATCACACCTCCGCTCAGATAGACAGAGGGCTGGCCGTAAAAGCCCCGGGGAGGCTGGCGCAGCATCCGGCCAAACCAGCCGCGCAGGGAGAGCCGCCCGGTTTTCTGCTGTTTCACACCCGCTCCCTCCCCGCCGGGCAAAACTGCGCCCCGTATCACATATATATGGAACCGGAGGGCGTGTGTATGAATCAGCTTTTCAGATGGGATCAGATGGGTTTGTTTTTGCTGGCACTGGCGGCAGGGATTCTGCCGTTTGCAGTGCCGGAGGTTTGTGCCGCTGCTCTGCGGGAAGGGCTGACCCTCTGCAGCGGGCCGCTGCTGCTCTCGCTGTTCCCGTTTCTCGTGGTATCGCGCTTACTCATCCAATGCCCGGAAAGCGACCTGCTGGCCCTGCCGTTCCGTCTGGCGGCGTGGGGCATCGGCATCCGCACACCCTGTGCAGCACGGGTGCTCTGCATCGGGTTCCTGGGTGGCTTTGCACCAGCGGCCAGTGCTGCGGCGCAAGCAGTCAGGACCGGTCAGCTTACGGCTGAGGAAGCGGACGCTCTGCTGCCTGCCTGTATTTGTTCCGGGCCATCCTTTGTGGTTCTGACGGTAGGGCAGAGTCTGCTGGGCAGTGCAGAGCTTGGCGTGCTGCTGTTTGCGTCACAGATCACCGCAAATTATCTGACCGCCGCCCTGCTGAACCGGTTTGCAGGAGTGCGTTCGGTCAAATTGGGATCTGCAGCGCCAGCATCCCCTGCACCGCCGCGGCTGGATGAGATCCTGGCCGATGCCGCCATAACGTACTGCAAGCTCTGCGGTTTTATCCTCTTTTTCCGGATGCTGGCCGCCGGGGCAGGGGCGCTTTTGCCTGCCGATGCGGGCACACTCTGTTCCATTCTGCTGGAGGTCTGCTCCGGCTGTGACCTGGCCTCCCGCACCGGACGATGGGGGAGCCTGCTCTGCTGTGCAGCACTGAGCGTGCAGGGTCTTTCCGTGTTGCTGCAGGTGCGCACCATCTGCCCGCCGGAAATGACCCTGCGCCCGCTCTACCGGGCCAGGATGCTCCATCTGCCGCTTTCATTGGCCCTGTTCTATCTGCTGCTGCCGGGCGGGGAGGCGGACGTGTTCAGTACTCTGCCTGCCCGGGTCCTTTTGATGCGGCGGGTGCCGCCGGATTGTGCCCTGCTCGTTTTTGCAGTGTGTTGTATGGCAGTCTGCACTTTGCGCAGTGGAATCCGTCAAGTTGAACAGAAACAGATGGCAAGAAATGCAGGTGGGTGTTGTATAAATTCCAAAACTTTGCTATAATAAGACGTAAGCATTCAATGACAGGGAAGCTTCCCTGAACAGATGGAAATAAAATAAATGAGCACACGCTTATTTTAGATGGAGGACCATAGAATGGATTTACAGAATATGGATCTTAAGGGCGGGAGCCTGCAAATTTCCACCGAGGTCATCGGCAAGATCGCACGCTGTGCTGCACTGGAAGTGGACGGTGTGTCCGAGGTCTCCTGCGGTAAGCAGAACAAAAAGGTCAAGGAGCTGCTGGCTGCTGCCAGTATCCAGCCCCCTGTTACCGTGGAGATGCGGGACGGCACCGCTGAACTGACCCTGAATCTGGTGGTCAAGTTTGGTGCAAAGATCCCTGCTGTGGCCGAAAAGGTACAGGAGAATGTCAAGTCTGCTGTTCAGAACATGACCAATGTCACGGTAAGCCGTGTGAACCTTGTCATTGCCGGCCTTGCGGCTGAGGAACAGGAATAAAAAGTAGAAGAGGAAGATTATGGAAAATATTTTGCCCCGTCGTGAAGCCCGTGAGAATGCGTTCCTGCTGGCTTTTTCCCAGACCTTTGGTGATGTGCCCCTGCAGGAAGCACTGGATACGAACAACGAGTGTGGCGAAGAGCGTCCTGTGGATGTGTTCGGCCAGCGCCTGCTGAGTGCCTATTACAGCCACTCTGCAGAGGTGGATGACCTCATCCGTGACCATCTGCGCAACTGGACCATGGAGCGCCTGCCCCGCGTCAGCCTGACTGTCCTGCGTCTGGCTCTGGCTGAGATGCTGTATGGCGACGAGCGTAAGCCCGGTGTTGTCATCAATGAGGCTGTGGAGCTGACCAAGAAATACGGCGCAGATGAGGACTATCAGTTCGTGAATGGTCTGCTGGGTGCTGTTGCCCGTGAGCAGGGTCTGGATACGGAGCCGGTGGAGTCGGAAGAACAGTGAGCCACTATACGCTGGGCATCGACACAAGCAACTATGCAACCTCTCTGGCGGTTTTTCACACAGCCGGAGAGGTTGTTTGCGCAAAGAAACGTTTTCTGCCGGTCAAGGAGGGCCAACTGGGCCTGCGGCAGAGTGATGCGCTCTTCCACCATACCGCGGCTCTGCCCGAGATGCTGGAGGAGCTTGGCCGGGAGTTTGATCTGACCCAAATCTCGGCAGTGGGTGTTTCCCAGAAACCGCGCCCCGTGGAGGGAAGCTACATGCCCTGCTTCCTGGCGGGTGTCAGCGCGGCCACAGCCTTTGCGCAGGCCCGGGGCATCCCGCTCATCCATACCACCCATCAGCAGGGACACGCGGCGGCAGCGCTGTTTGCAGCAAAAGGGGAAGAACTCTTCCGCCAGAAAGTGCTGCTCTTCCACATCTCAGGCGGTACAACGGATCTTCTGCTCTGCAATGAGGTAAAAGAAATCACCACACTGGGCACCAGCACCGACCTATACGCCGGGCAGGCAGTGGATCGTGTGGGGGTCAAGCTGGGGTTTGGCTTCCCGGCAGGTGTGGAAGTTTCCCGTCTGGCTGCCTTGTGTGAGGAACCCATTAAGCCCAGATCCAGCGTGAAGGGGATGCAGTGCAGTCTTTCGGGGCTGGAAAATCAGTGCAACGCCCTGCTGAATGAGGGCAAAACCCCGGAGTATGTCTGCAAATACTGCCTGCTCTGTGTGGCAGACACTGTGGTCAAGATGACAAAAGCCGCCCAGAAGGAATACCCCGGCCTGCCGGTGGTTTGTGCGGGCGGTGTGATGAGCAGTGATATCATCCGCGCCTGGGTGCAGCAGCGCCTGCCGCAGGTGTATTTCGTGCCCGGGCAGTATTCCAGCGACAACGCCATCGGTGTGTCCATTCTTGCCGCACAGGGGGCTGGATTATGGCTGTAGTGATCTCAGTCTCGGCCCTGAACCGGTACGTCAAGAATCTGCTGGACGTGAATGATGTTCTGTTCGATCTGGCCCTGCGGGGCGAGATCGCCAACTTTGTGCAGAACGCCCGGAGCGGGCACTGCTACTTTTCCCTGCGGGACGAAGCCGCCAGCGTCAGGGCTGTGATGTTCCGCTCCGATGCGCGGCGGCTGGGCTTCCAGCCCGAAGAGGGCATGAAGGTGGTGGTGCGCTGCCGTGTGACCCTCTACGAGCGGGACGGTGCGTTTCAGGTCTATGTCAACGACATGTTTCCGGACGGCATCGGTTCGACACAGCTGGCCTTTGAACAGCTGAAGGCAAAACTGGACAAAGAAGGACTGTTTGCACCGGAGCATAAAAAGCCGCTGCCCCGGTTCCCGCAGTGTATCGGCCTTGTTACCAGCAAGACCGGTGCTGCACTGCAGGATATCCGCAATGTCATCGGTCGGCGCTGGCCCGCAGTGCGTCTGCTGCTGGCTCCTGTGAATGTGCAGGGCTTTGAAGCGGCAGAGGAGATCGCCGATGCCATTACCCGGCTGGACAAAAGCGGGCTGGTGGACGAGATCATTGTAGCGCGCGGCGGCGGAAGCCGGGAGGATCTGTGGGTATTCAACGCCGAGGTCATTGCCCGGGCGGCCTACCGCTGCAAAACGCCCCTCATCAGCGCCATTGGTCACGAGATCGATTTTACGATCCTGGATTTTGTGGCAGATCAGCGCGCGCCCACGCCCTCAGCGGCGGCAGAGCTTGCTGTGCCCGACCGTGCCGAACAAGGACGAAAATTATGCACTTTGGAAGAAAATATTCACAATTGTATCCAATTTAAGCTGAGTTTA
Source organism: Faecalibacterium duncaniae (assembly GCF_010509575.1). Lineage (NCBI taxonomy): Bacteria > Bacillati > Bacillota > Clostridia > Eubacteriales > Oscillospiraceae > Faecalibacterium > Faecalibacterium duncaniae. The sequence goes on from NZ_CP048437.1 coordinate 1,544,947, forward strand.
TGTTATAATAGGCTGGAACAGACCGAACAGCTGCTTTCCCGTGCTGGTGTACAGGCAGCGCTGGAGGAACGTGCTGCCCGCCTGGATACTCTGGCCGGGCGGCTGCAAACTGCCGCCAGAGGTAAGCTGCAGGCCGGAGAGCTGCGTCTGAAGCATACGGCAGCACTTGCCGCATCCCTGAACCCCTACGGTGTGCTGGCCCGCGGCTATGCCATGGTGCAGGACAATAGGGGAAGGATCTGCACGCCGGATGCGCTCCGGCCCGGGCAGACCTGTAAACTCCGGGGCACGGAACACCGCGTGACCTGCACGGTCAATACAGTGGAGGAACTGGATGAGAGCACCCAAAAGCTTTGAGGATGGAATGACCCGGCTGGAAGCCATCCTTGAACAGATGCAGCAGCCGGAAACAACGCTGGCGGAATCGGTCAAACTCTATGCCGAAGCCGCATCCCTGATGGATTATTGTAACGGTACGCTGGAAAAGGCCACGCTGCAGCTGGATGAGATCGACGCGCAGCGGGCCCCCCGGCCGGATGCCGCACATTAAGGAGGAAGTTTCATGGATTACGCGAAGCAGTATCAAGAGTATCTTGCCCGGGCAAATCAGGCACTGGAAAAGGCCTGCGAGACTTTTTTGCCCGAGGAATCTGAGGTCTGCCGGGCTGCCCGTTACAGCCTGCTGGGCGGCGGCAAACGCATCCGCGCAGTGCTGGTTCTGGCCGTGTGCGATATGCTCAACGGCAGCGCTGAAGCAGCCGAGCAATTTGCGGCGGCGGTCGAGATGCTGCACTGCTATTCTCTGATCCATGATGACCTGCCCTGCATGGACAACGATGACCTGCGCCGGGGCAAGCCCAGCTGCCACAAGGCCTTTGGTGAATCCACTGCTATGCTGGCCGGCGATGTACTATTGACCGAGGCGTTCAACGTGGTCGCAAATGCGCCGGCTTCGCCCATTGTCAGTGTGCAGGCCGCAAAGGCCTTGGGCGCTGGTGCGGGCAGCCATGGCATGGTTTACGGGCAGGAGCTTGACCTGAAATATGAGGCACTGGCTGCCACCGAGGAGCAGCTGCGGCTGATCCACCGGAACAAGACCGGTGCGCTCATCAATGCTGCTGTTCAGATGGGTGCTGCCGCTGCTCAGGCCAATGAGACCCAGTGCAAGGAGCTGGAGGACTATGCTTTCGGCATTGGTCTGGTGTTCCAGATCGTGGACGATGTGCTGGATGTGACCAGCACCGCCGAACAGCTGGGCAAACCCATTGGCAGCGACAGTGAGAACGGCAAGACCACCTTTGTGACCTTGTATGGGGCCGAGGGTGCCATGGAGCTGGCAAAAAAACTGAACAACGAGACCTGCGCCTCCCTGCACGAGGAATTTGGCGAAAAGGCCGCTTTCCTGGAGCAGCTGGCAAAAGAGCTGCTGGTGCGCCGCAGCTGATCCGAAAAAATAAGAAGGTGGAACTACCATGCAATTTATCCATAGCGTCCTGACGTTCAATGAGATCCTTACAGTATCCCTGTTGTCCTGGTTTGTGGCGCAGGTGCTCAAGACCATCATCAACTTCGTCCTGCTGGGCAGGTTCCAGCTGGAGCGGATGTGGGGCGATGGCGGTATGCCCAGTGCCCACAGCGCCACGGTAACGGCCATGGTCATTGCTACGGCACGCAGCGAGGGTATCCATTCGGCTATCTTTGCGGTGGCCGCAGTTGTTGCCATCATCACCATGCACGATGCTATGGGTGTGCGCCGCGAGACCGGCGAGCAGGCCAAGGTGCTGAACAAGATGCTGGAGCAGTGGATCGAAGTGACCGAGAAAAACAATCCCTTCCTGCAGAATATGCACCTGAAAGAGATGGTTGGTCACACTCCGCTGCAGGTTATGGCCGGTTTTGCACTGGGTATACTGGTCGGCTTCCTCTATCCTATGGGCCTCTGAGCGCCCCATTTCAAAACGTGAGAAGGACGTGAATTTATGAATTCGCCTTTGCTGGAGAAAATCTCTCAGCCCAGCGATCTGAAAAAGCTGTCCAGTCAGCAGACCGTGCAGCTTTGCGCAGAAATCCGTGAATTTCTTCTGGATAACGTATCAAAGACCGGCGGCCATCTGGCATCCAATCTGGGTGCTGTGGAGTTGACGGTGGCTCTGCACCGGGTGCTGACCACCCCCACGGATGAGATCGTGTTTGATGTGGGCCATCAGTGCTATACCCACAAGCTGCTGACCGGCCGCCGCGAGGGCTTTGCCAAGCTGCGGCAGCTGGATGGCATTTCCGGTTTCCCGAACCCCAACGAAAGTGAGCATGATGCTTTTATTGCCGGTCACGGCAACACCGCGCTCTCGCTGGCTGTGGGCATTGCCTGGGCCAAAAAGCTGCGGGGCGAGCCGGGACAGGTGGTTGCCCTCATTGGTGACGGTGCCTTTACCGGCGGTATGGTCTACGAGGGGATGAACAATATCGGCGGGCTGGACAATCTGCTGGTCATCCTGAACGACAACAAGATGTCCATTTCCAAGAATGTGGGCGCGTTGTCCCGCTACCTGAGCCATCTGCGCACCACCAGCCGCTATTACGATGCCAAGGAAAATGTGCGTTCCTTTCTGGATGGCGTGCCTGTCATCGGCCCGCCGCTGAAATCTGCGATCCAGAACAGCAAGGCTATGGTGCGCAGGGCAATGTATCATTCGACCATGTTTGAGGATATGGGCTTCCACTATTATGGTCCTTTTGATGGTAACAATGAGCCGGAGCTTGAAGGAATCCTGCGCGATATCCACAGGCAGCCCGGCCCCCATTTCCTACATGTCGTGACCAAGAAAGGCAAGGGCTATGCCCCGGCTGAGAGCAACCCCGGTAACTTCCACGGTGTTTCGACCTTTGATCTGGTCAACAGCATCCCAGACCCTGAGGTGGCTCCCAAGGAGTCTTTCTCGACGGTGTTCGGCAATGTCCTGAACAAGGAGGGCGCGGAAAACCAGAAGATCTGTGCCATCACGGCCGCAATGAAGTATGGTACGGGCCTGCAGTTCTTTGCACACACCCACCCCAAGCGCTTCTTTGATGTGGGCATGGCAGAGCAGCATGCTGTGACCTTTGCAGCGGGCCTTGCCAGCCAGGGAATGCTGCCGGTAGTCTGCATCTACTCCACCTTCCTGCAGCGTTCCTATGACCAGATCATCCATGATGTGAACCTGCTGAAGGAGAATGTTGTCCTTGCCATCGACCGTGCCGGTTTTGTTCCGGCAGACGGCGAGACCCATCAGGGAATCTTCGACCCGGCCTTCCTCAGTCAGGTGGGGATCCCTGTCTATTCGCCCTCCAACTATGCCGAACTGCGGCACTGGCTGCCCATCCTGCTCAGTGATGAGATGCAGGGCCCCCGGGCAATCCGGTATCCCCGCGGTGGTGAGAGCGTAGCACTGGCGCAGTTTGGCTGTTCCGGCAGGGAATATGACCGGCTCTATACCGCCCCTGATGCCAAGGCTGTAATGGTCAGTTACGCCGACGAAGTCGAGGATGTGCTGACTGCGGCGAAGCTTCTGGGCAAAGAGAACGTTCCCTGTGATGTTTATAAGCTTGTAAAGATATATCCCTTTACACCTGAGCTTATTTCTGAAATTTCAAGATATGACGTTGTTTTGTTTGCGGAGGAATGCGTAGCCTGCGGCGGCATCGGTGAGCATCTGGAAATGGCTCTGCAGAAAGCAGGCTGGCAGGGTGCTTATATCCACCGTGGTGTGGAGGATGTGCGTCTGCCCCATGCGACGGTTCCGCAGATCAAGCAGAGCACCGGCCTGGATGCTGAACATCTGGCACAGGCCATCCGTACATGGAAAGGAGCAGAATCTTGAAGATTCGTTTGGATCAATATCTGGTTCAGCATGGTCTGATCCAGAGCCGTGAGCGCGCCAAGGCGATGATCATGTCCGGCGTGGTCTTTGTCAATGAACAGAAGGTAGACAAAGCCGGTGAGATGATCAAAGAGGATGCCAAGGTGGAGGTGCGCGGCCATGATATCGGTTATGTCAGCCGCGGCGGCCTGAAGCTGGAAAAGGCGATGCAGTGTTTTCCGCTGACCCCCAAGGGGAAAGTCTGCATGGACATTGGCGCATCCACCGGCGGCTTTACCGACTGTATGCTGCAAAATGGGGCAGTCAAGGTCTACGCAGTGGATGTGGGCTACGGTCAGCTGGCATGGAGTTTGCGCACCGATGAGCGAGTGGTCAATATGGAGCGCACAAACATCCGCAACGTGACCCTTGACCAGCTGGCAGAGCCAATCGAGTTTTTCAGTGTAGATGTCTCTTTTATCTCGCTGCATCATATTTTCCCGGTGGCGCAGGCCATCACCACTCCGGACGCTATGGGTGTCTGCCTGGTCAAGCCTCAGTTTGAGGCTGGCCGCGAAAAGGTGGGCAAAAACGGCGTTGTCCGTGACCCTGCCACCCACCGTGAGGTGCTGCACAATGCCATGGGCTATGCTGCTGCCAACGGCTTCAAGGTCTGCGGACTGGATTTCAGCCCCGTCAAGGGCCCTGAGGGAAACATTGAATATCTGATGTTCGTTCAGAAGAGCGATGAACCCGGTGCGCTGGATGATTCGGTTGCTGAACAGGTGGTGGTATCCAGCCATTCTACGCTGGACCGCTGAACCATAATCCATAAAATCAGGGAGGGCGCGGACGATGACCGTCTACATTTCCCCAAACCCCGGCAAGGCTATGGCCTACGGCATTTCCCAGCGTGCGGCGCAGATCCTGCTGACCCATGGGGCACAGGTGCTGATGCAGGACGGCCTGCAGGCCGAGTGCATGACCATGGGCGTGGAGTATCTGACCCAGAAGGAATGCCTGGAACGGACGGATGTCATCCTGACCATCGGAGGAGATGGCACCATCCTGCATGAAGCCAACCTCTCACTGGAATACAGAAAGCCCATTCTCGGCATCAATCTGGGCCGGTGCGGCTTTCTGGCTACCTGTGAGGTCGATGAAATGGAAGCCAAGCTCTCCGCCGTAGCCCGGGGTGAATATTTTCTGGATAACCGGATGCTGCTTTATGTCCGTGTGCTGGGGGATGACAGCTGGGAGGGCCATGCCCTGAATGATGTGGTTATGACCAAGGGCCGCCTGCAGCAGGCAGTGGATTTCAGCATCTATTGTGATGATATCCTGGTGGAGCATTACCGGGGCGATGGTGTCATTGTGGCAACGCCCACCGGCTCCACCGCTTATTCTCTGGCGGCAGGCGGGCCGATCCTTGATTCTCAGACCAAGGGCATCGTTGTCACACCCATCTGCCCCCACAGCCTTGCCAGCCCGGCCATGGTTTTTGCGCAGGAGCGCAAGATCAACCTCTGTGTGGGCCAGGTGGCAGATGAAGAAGTTTTTATCAGTTGTGATGGGAATGCGGGCTATTCCGTAAAAGCCGGAGCCACCGCGGAGGTGCGGCTGTCTGATCAGGTCGTGCAGCTCATCACCTTCAGCAAGGCCGACCAGTTCCAGGCCATTGACCAGAAACTGCGCGGCAGACGATGACACAACCACAACGAAGGGAGAAGATCACATGGGACGCACCAGCCGAGGGGATAACAAAAGCAAGCAGCAGCGGCAGCAGACCATCCTGCGTCTGATCCAGGAGAATCCCATCAGCCGACAGGAGACTCTGTTGGAGTACCTGAGCAAGGAAGGTTTTGATGCCACACAGGCGACCATTTCCCGCGATATCCGGGAGATGAACCTTGTCAAAGCTGCCACCACCACCGGCTACCGCTATGTTTCCAGCCACAGCGAGGCACTTAACCCCAAGATGCAGGCCCGGTTTGAGACCATCTTCCATGAATCTGTCCTGGGGGTGGACTTTGCGGGCCATGTGGTGCTGGTAAAGTGCTACTCTGGCATGGCCAATGCGGCCTGCGAGGTGTTTGACGCACTCAAGTGGAAAAATGTGGTCGGCACCCTTTCTGGTGACGATACCTTTCTGATCGTGGCCCGCTCAGAGCGGGACGCAAAGACCATTTGCACCGAGCTTGGGCATTACATCGGGCAGAAATAAAGGCAGGAGAGAACGAACATGTTGAGCAGTCTGCAAATTGAAAATGTTGCAGTCATCCAGAAGGCCAACGTGCATTTTGAGAAGGGCCTGAATGTCCTTACCGGCGAGACCGGTGCGGGCAAATCTATCCTGATCGACTCCATCAATGCCATTCTGGGCAACCGCACCTCCAAGGATCTGGTGCGCACGGGGGCTGCAAAAGCAGTCATCCGGGCGGCATTTGATGATGTTCCGCCTGCAGTGCTGGACAGCCTG